>NZ_CADCTE010000057.1 GCF_902805515.1 uncultured Arthrobacter sp.
GGACGTTGCGCTTGTCCTCGCCGACCTTGTCGGGCACCACGAAGACGCACTTGTAGCCGCGCTGCTGGGCCACCAGGGCCAGACCCACGCCGGTGTTGCCCGAGGTCGGCTCGATGATGGTGCCGCCGGGCCGCAGCTTGCCCTCGGCCTCTGCGGCGTCGAGCATCTTCGCCGCGATGCGGTCCTTGACCGACCCGCCGGGGTTCAGGTACTCGACCTTCGCGAGCACCGTTGCCGCGATGCCGTCGGTGACCTTATTGAGCTTGACCAGGGGGGTGTTGCCGATCAGGTCAACTATTGAGTTCGCATACTTCATAGTCCTAAAGCTACCGGGTGGCGCTCGGGTAGGGGTGCGGCCTGAAACACATCGACCCAAAGCGGTGCCCGCGGGTCCCCTTTGCGGCGGACAGATCACTTTGCGACAAACGCACCGGATTAATCGCGCTCGTTTGTCGCTTTCGGGTGCGCTGGACGTCGTGGGGCTGCCCGGACGTCATGGAACGCACCGGTCCTGCCACCGGCGGAGTGTCGCGCGGCGGGCACGCCGGGGTCGTCCGGGTCCGTGGCACCATGGTGGGATGAGCAGTTCCCCCGTTGTCGTCGGTTCCGCCGGCGTCACGACGGTCTGGGAGCCCGGTGGCCCCTACCACCTCGCCGGTACGATCGGCACCCTGCAGTGCGGCGCGTACGACCCGGCCTTCCGCACCGTCGGCAGCGCGCACTGGCTCGCGTTCCGCACCGCCGACGGCGCCACCACCCTGCGCCTCCAGCAGCGCGGCACCCTTCGATCGTCCCGGGTTGAGGCCACCGCCTGGGGCCCCGGCGCAGAAGCGGCACTCCACGGGCTTCCGCGCCTGCTCGGCAGTGAGGACGATTGGAGCGGGTTCGACAGCCCCGACTTCCGTGCCACGCTGCCCGAGCTCGCCAAAAAGGGCCGCTACCTGAGCCCGGGGCTCCGCCTGCCCTCCACCGGGCGTGTTCTCGACGCCACGGCCCGGGCCGTGCTGGAGCAGCGGGTCACCACCTTCGAGGCAAGGCGCTCATGGAGGTATCTGCTGGAACGGTATGGGGATCCCGCTCCGGACGCCGGCGGATCCGCTCCCCCGGAGCTGCGCCTGCCGCCCACCGCCGAACAGTGGCGGAAGGTCCCCTCGTGGGAGTGGCACCGTGCCGGCGTCGACCCCCGCCGCTCGGCCACGCTGCTCAGGGCGTCGCTCGTCGCCTCGGGCCTTGAGCGCCTCGCCGCGGTGCCCGCCGGCCCGCTGGTGAGCCGGGGTCTGTCCTCGGTTTCCGGGATCAGCGCCTGGACCTCGGCCGAGGTCATGCAGCGCACCCACGGGGACCCCGACTCCATTTCGGTCGGGGACTACCACCTTGCCTCCTTCGTGGGGGCCGCCCTCACCGGACGGCGGACCGACGACGCCGGCATGCTCAAGCTGCTCGCCCCCTGGGCGGGGAACCGTCAACGGGTGGTGCGCATGCTCTATGCCAGCGGCTTCCGCAAGCAGGCCTTCGGGCCGCGCCTTCGGCCCGAGGACCACCGCCGCCGCTGACCCCGCCGGCGCCGGCGGGCGCTGTCCCGCGTGGCGGCCGCCGCCCATGCGACGCGTGCCGCTGCCGTGCCGCACCGATCCACCGCACACTGAGTCACTGTCCTCCGGCGTCGGCCGTACGTTCCGGGAACGGCAAAGCCCCCACCTCCGATTGGAGGTGGGGGCTGTGACCAGAGTCTTGGATGGAGCCTGCTTCGGCCTTACTGACCGTCGGCGGGATCGGTCTGCGCGGCGGCCTGCTGCTGGGCGACCTGCTCGTGGACGGCCTTCATGTCCAGGCCCTTGACGGCGTCGACGAGCTCGGAGAACTGCGAGGAGTTCAGCGCGCCGGGCTGCGAGAACACGAGGACCTGCTCGCGGAACGCCATCAGGGTCGGGATCGAGGTGATCCCGGCGGCGGCGGCGAGGGACTGCTCGGCCTCGGTGTCGACCTTGGCGAAGACGACGTCGTCGTGCTGCTGCGAGGCGGCGTCGTAGACGGGCGCGAACCGGGTGCACGGGGCGCACCAGTCGGCCCAAAAATCAACGAACACGATGTCGTTGTTCTCGATGGTCTCGGGGAAGCTTGCCTCGGTGATGTCGATGGTTGCCATGGTTCAACCGTAACGAGTCCACCGGGCGGTGTCGCCTGTGTTCGCTGTCGATGAAGCCTCCCGGCACGCCACCTCCGGGCTCGCCGCGGAGGTCGCCCCAGGGCGAACACCTCCGCTGCCGCCGGAGACGGTGGAGGGCGCCCCTGTTTGCGCCGCGCCCGCCACGGGCATAGCGTGGCGGGTATACAACTCCAGCCCTAGGCAATCATGAGCGACTCCCCGGCAAATGCTGCCGCTCCAAATGCGGTGCAGGCACGCAGGACGCTCGATGAGGGCGAATCGGCGGCCGCCCGTCTCCACGGCACGTCGACCGCGCCCGAGGGCTGGCTGCTCCTGGCGGTGGCGGCGGGAATCGCCTGCTACTTCGCGGCGTCCTTCCTCGGGGTCCGGGCCTCACAGCTTACGGGGACCGCGCTCGCCGTGCTCCTCGTGGCGATCGCCGTCCTCGGGGTGGCCTTCCCGTTCCTGCTGCGCCGGCACCGCACCATCCGGCCGCGGCACTTCCCCACCATCGAGACCGCCGCGATCGTGGCGTCGGTGCTGCTTGGCGCGGCCTACCTGCAGCTCTTCCGCGAAACACCCCCCGGGGTTTCCGATGCCTTGGCCGCCGGTTTCACAGCGGTCCTGCCGCTGGCTGCCTGTGCCATTTTCCTCATCGTCCGGTCAATGGCGCGGGGCGCAGGAGCACGCACCATCGGCCCGCCTGCACCTCCGCGCGACCGGCGCTTTGCCCTGCTTGCTGCCCTGACGCGCGTTCACTGCGCGTCCCCGTCGAGCCTTGGTGCCGCCGTCGGCCTTTCCCTCGACGAACTGGCCGCCGAGGCGGCGGGGCTTGAGAAGCAGGGCCTGATCATGGCGCAGGAGCGCCTCATCTCCCCCCGCGACACGGCCGAGGTCCGCCTCACCGGCAGGGGACGCCTGGAGGTGCAGGAGCGGACGGAGGCTCTCCTGGCGGCTGCCGGTCCTTCTCGCAGGCCTTAGCCGGATTAGGCTTGGGTGCCATGAATGTCCCGGTTCCCGATCTTCGCTCCTACCTGCTCGGCACCTGGCGTGTCCGCCGCAGCCTGCTCAACCGCGCCGATTCCACCGTTGGCTCGTTCACGGGAACCCTCACCTTCCGGCCCGTGCCCGACGGGGGGCCGGGCCTATCCTGGGGCGAGGAGGGGACGGTGCACTGGCCCGGCGTTCGTCCCTCCGTGGGCCGACCGGTTCCGCCCTTCACCGGCCCCGCGAACCGCCAGTACCTTCTTGTTCCCGGCGGGCCGGCCGCGCCGTGGGAGGTCCTGTTCGAGGACGGCAGGCCTTTTCACCGCCTCAGCCTCGCCGCGGGCTCCTGGCGGGACGAGCACTGGTGCTCCCCCGACACCTACCGGGTGGAGTACACCGCACTGGCGCAGGACCGGCTGAAGTACGAGTGGGACGTCACCGGGCCCGCCAAGGACCAGCTGCTGACCACGGAGCTGACGCGGGAGCGCCCGCCCCGCTGAGAAGCCGCCCCCGGTGATCAGGCGGCGAACCTGCCGGGGGCCGGCAGTTCCCGGCGGGTGCACTGACCGGCCGGAAGCCAGGCTTCGCGGGCCCGGGAATGCTCGATCCACTGGACCCGTACGGCGTCGGTGGTCCAGGCCATGGCGAAGCCCTTGACGGTGCGGACGGTGCCGTTGGCATAGGAGAGCCGGGCCCACAGGGCAGGGGCTTTCACCGACTCGGTCACCACCCCGGCGGGCCGCTCCAACTGCAGCGGCGGCCCGTACCGGTCGGCGGCCGGCGGAATCCCGTGCCACCCCGAAGCCTGCGCCATGCCAACAGGGTAGACCTGTGCGGTGACTCCGGCGAGGGGTTGTCCCGCCGAGCGCGCCCGCGGGAAAAGCGCGACGGCCCGGGACCCGATTACTAGAATGGTCGGGAAGGAAGGAACCGCCGATGAAGGCCTATGACTCGCTGCCGCCGATGGCGAAGCGCCTGACAAAATGGGGTGCCATCGGGTTCGCCGCCGCCGTCGTGCTTGCCGCCGTCCTGATGGTCTTCGTTGACTTCTGGGTGGCGTTCTTTATCGCGTTGGGCCTGTACCTCGCGCTGATCGGCCCCCTGAATGCCGCCGCCCGGCGGGAGCACCTGGAGATTCTGCGCTCCCAAGGACACTGAAACGGGCCCGGCAGGCACACAATGTGCCCGCCGGACCCGTTTTGCCCGGTGCCCCGGATCAGCTCAGCGGCGGACGCGAGTTGGGGTCGTCGGCAAGGGTCGGGATCGGGTCGACCATGGTGGGGTCGTCGAGGCCGGTTCCGGCGAGGCCTTCATCGGTCACGGGCGGCGGCACGACGGCGACGGGGGTGCCAGAGTACGGAGTGTCCTTGGAGTCCGAGCCGTTGCCCCGCTTCTTCAGGACGCTCGTGAGCTTCCCCTGCACGGCGGGGGCCTTGTCCTTGACGGTGTCGGTGGCGCTCGAAACCGTGCTCTGGATCTTGGGGTTGTTCCACAGCTGGTTGGCCTTGGTCCGGATCTTCTCGTAGCTCTCCCGGCCGGCCCGCGTGCCCAAAACATACCCGGCGGCCATGCCCGAGGCGAAAACAAGCTTGTTTTTCATCGTGGTGCTCCGTTCGCAGATGGACGCTGTCCCCTTGAATCTAGACCAGCGGCATCGGCGGCGCAGTTATCTCATTCCTCTGGATTTGCGGGTTACCCTCCCGTAGAATCCCGGGCCCTTCCGGAGAATCCGGCGCGCCCGCTGCGTGCACGGGCGGCACGGGCCAGTCGCCGCGTCACCGGAAGACGCTGAGGGAACCCCACCCGGACCCGACCACCCTGCTGCCCAGGAATTTATTGGTTCCGAGTCCGCGGTAGATCAACCGTCCGTCGGTCGCCTTGGCGATCAGCCCCCGGGTACCGGCACCGTCGAAGCCCGCCGCGGCGTGCGACTGCACGATGGCGTTCCAACCCGAGTCGACCTGACGGCGCGGCTCGGAGACGAACCGGCCGGCACCGTTGGAGCGGTACAGGATCAGGGCTCCGGTCGCCCGCGTGACCAGCATGTCCTCCCGCCGGTCGTTGTCGAAGTCGGCCATGGTCAGTTTCAGGCCCTGCCAGCCGCCCCCAATGGCCTGCCGCGCTCCGAGGGCGGCGCCAGAGGGATTCGGGTAGTAGAACAACGTACCGGCCGAGTCGTAACCAACCACTCCCGGATACCGATGCCCGTTGTGCCATTTGCCCACGGTGATGGTCATCGATTGCCATCCCGCGTTGCCGACCGTCATGGGGCTGAGGAATCCGCCGGAAGCGCGGCCGAGGTAGACCGTCAGCCTTCCCGTCTTCCACTGACCCACCAGGTCATTGACGCCGTCGGAGTTCCAGTCGGCGACGAAGCCGGACTTCAGCCCGGTCCAGCCCGAGCCGATCCTGGTGCGGGGCGCAAATCCTCCCTGCAGGTTTCCCGGATAGTTCCAGAGCGTCCCGGCGGAATCGGCGGCAGCAACGTCCGCGGCGCTGCGGATGGAGGGGTTGGCGGGCACCGAGAAGTACTGCTCCATCGTCGGGATGCCGCGGTTCTTCATGTCGGTCGCCAATGGCACGCCGACATAGCGCAGGTGCCAGGGTTCATAGGTGTAGCCCGTGATGTGCGTGTAGCCCTTGGGGTACCGGACGATGAAGCCGTACCGGTGGGCGTTGGCCGCCACCCAGCGGCCACCGGGGGTATCTCCGAAACAGCCGGCGAGCTCGCACTGCCCGGCGGTATTGCCGACGTCGACGGCGAGGCCGGTCTGGTGTTCGCTGTGGCCGGGTCTGGCGGAAATCCGGTCGGCCTCGGTCTGGCCGTAGGTCCGCACGTAGTGGTCGTACAGGGCCGCCTGCTCGTCGTACGAGCGGTAGGCGCTGACGACGCCGAGCGAGTGACCCGCAGAGCGGGCGCCGCCGAAGAGCTGGGTGACAGCCGAGGCGACATCCCGCCGCATCCAGTGGCCCGTGCCGGCCCAGTTGACCCGGTCCGGAGGAACGTACCGCAGCGGGTTCAACGGGCGGGTCTTGTTGACGAGCACCCAGTAGTTGTTCGGGTCGGACACCGGGGCCGCGCGGGCCGGGCTCACCCCGATCAGGCACATCAGCAAAACAATAACCACGACGACGGTGCGGCGGGCAGCTCCATTGAGCCCGCTCTCCCTGGAAGCCCGCATGCCAGCCCTCCCGCTTCAGCGACCTTGGCGCTCAGAATACTCTTTGCCACCCCCGAATGGGAGGGCCGGGACACCCGCCGGCGCAGTGCCTGCTGTCAGATCTTGGTGATGCTGAGCCTGGACGTCGGGCACGCGTCGGCGGACCGGACGAGTGCGGCCTTCTCGGAGCTGTCGACTGTCAGGCCCCAGCGCGTCTTCACGGTGATCCACTGCGCGATGTAGGTGCAGCGGTTCGACGGAGGAACCCATCCCTCGGGGCCCGACGTTTGCTTGGCTTTGGTCAAAGTTCCCGGCTGGGCGTTGAGCGAGCCCGGATAGCCCAGATCATTGTAGAAGGCGATTCGGCGGTCCTGCGTCCATGAGCGTGCACCCGATCCCCAGGCTTCATGGGCCGGCACCGTGTGGTCGATCTGGACGGTGGTGGCCGACTTGTGGGTCCGGTTGTCGAAACCGGTCACCCACCGGCTGTTTGCGACCGTGCAGCGCTGGGCCGAGGTGTAGTTGGGCGAACCCTTGCTCTCCTGGACCAGCACCTCGGCGCGGGTGTCCTGACAATCGCCGTCCGCGTCGACCCAGTGGCCGAAATAGCGGTCGCGGTCGAACCCGAGATTGTCTTCTGCTGCCACGGGAAGAGCCCGGACCGCCTCCTGAAGCGTGGTGACGTCGGCTGATGAGGCGGACGCCGCGGCAGGCGCTGCGGAGGCCGGCGCGGCGGCGGGCGCGACCGCGGTGACGAGAAGGCCCGCGGCGAGCAGCGCCAGGAACCCTGACTTGATGTTCATGCTCAATTCCTGAAAGACGGACGTGCCTCCAACGGGCACTCGAACAAGCATCCCATCCCATGCCGGGCTGTAGGGCGCCGGTGGGTGAAAACTGCGGGAAAACTTGGCTTGCGCGTCAGAGCAGGGCGTCGTGGAACCGCTTCTCGAACTCCGGCAGCGTCGTCTTGGTGTAGGTGGTGGTCAGGTGGTTGTCGTCAAGGTAGACGTAGACGTTGCCGACGACCGGGCTGCAGGTGCCGTCGGGGCAGATCAGGTCGGTCATATCGATGAACCGAAGCGCTCCCTTGGAGGCCTCCGCGGGCGGCACGGGCGGGGTCGCCGCGAGTTTCTCGCCGACCGGGAAGGTGCACTTGTCCGATTCCGCGCCGTGTTCCTCCACGCACCGGATCATGTTGAAGGTGAACCGGGGGTTGTCGCGGAGTGCGACGACACGGATGCCGGCCTCCCCCAGGACGGCAGCAGCTTCCGGCAGGCCCGCGACGGCGCGCTCGGCGCTGGTTTTCTTGTCCGACCGTGTCGCCATGGTGAGTACGGCGTCCGGCTTCATCTTCAGTGCGTAGGCGGTGGCGGCCTCGTTGAAGCTGTTGCACCCGGCGGACCGGGTCTCGCTGGCCGTGCCGTAGTTGCATCCGCCGAGAAGCAGGGTGGTCAGCTGGTAGTTGTGGCGTTCCGCCAGGAGCTCGAGGGGCTCCACCCACTGCTCGACGTGGGAGTCCCCGATCACCAGGATTTCCTTGCTCGGTGTGCCGACGGCGGGCTTGAAGGCGCACACCCGGATCACGTTTGCGTCACCGTCGGGAGCATGCTCCCCTTCGCACTCGCCAGCGAGCGCCCCCCACTCCCCCTTCAGGCTGCCCAGGTCCGGAATGGGCGGAGTCTCACCGGTTGAACGGTCGACGAACCCGGCCATCAGGGAGTACGCGCCGGGGTTCTGGGTGTCGGCCTCGGCCAGGAGGTTCGCCGCCTGCACGCGCATGACCTGCTGTACGGCGCCCACCGGCACCGCGACGAGGGCGAGGCAGGCCGCCACCACCAGCAGGGTCCGTACCCGGCTCGCCTCCACCTTGGGAAGGTTCCGCAGCGGCCGTTCCACGAAGCGCGTCGTGACATAGGCGAGCATGAGGGAAAGCACAATGATTCCCGTGCCTCCGACCGGCCCGACGGCGTCGCGCCCCCGGTACACCAGGTAGATGACCAGGATGGGCCAGTGCCACAGGTAGAGCGCGTAGGAGAGATCGCCCATCTTCACCAGCGGCCCCCAGGAGAGCAGCCGGTCGGCGCCCAGCCGGCTGCCGGTCTGGCCGGCCGAAATGACCAGCGCCGCCGACAGCAGCGGCCACAGCGCGACGAAGCCCGGGAACTCCCCTTCGACGTCGAGCACGTACCCGGCACTGAGCATCCCGGCCAGTCCCAGCCAGCCCGCGGCGACAGCGAGGACCCTTGGGAGCCTCAGGTAGGGCAGCGCCAGCGCCAGCAGGGTGCCTAGAGCGAACTCCCAGAGCCGCGCCCGCGTATCGAAGTAGGCGTAGGCCTGGTTGGTGTTGGTCTCGTAGATGGAGAAGGCGAGCGACACCGCGAAGACGACGCCGAACAGCACCGCGGTCACGGTTCGAAACCGCAGGCGAAGAGCCTTCGCTGCCAGACCCGCTCCGAGGAAGAGCAGCGGCCACAGCACGAAGACCTGGCCCTGGATGGAAAGGGACCAGAAATGCTGGAGCGGGCTGGCGACGCTGGTATCCGCGTAGTAGTCAACGGACTCGGAGGCGAGCAGCCAGTTCTGGAAGTAGAACAACGACGCCCAGGAATGTTCGAGCACGAGGGTCCACTGGGCCCGCGGAAGCAGCACGAGCGCGGCACCGAGGGTTCCCAGCAGCACGACGGCGACGGCGGGCAGCAGGCGCTTGAACAGGTGAAGCCAGTGCCTGACCAGGCCGAACGGGGTGCCTGCCTCGGCCTTCCGCACGAAGGTGAGGGTCATCAGGAACGCCGAGATCAGCAGGAAGATGTCGACGCCGCCGGACACCCGGTCGAACCAGATGTGGTAGGTGACCACCATGAGGACTGCCAGGGCGCGCAGGCCCTGCACCTCGGGCCGGAATCCCTTCCGGACACCCGGGGTCCGACGGCTCGTCGGCGGGGCGGCGAAGTGGCGTCCACCAGTGGCGCGGCGGCGGCCGCGGGGCCGCTGTGGTGTAGCAGTTGGGGAAAATGTTGCTGGTGTGCTGGCCGGTACGGCAGGGGGGTCCAGAAGGTCGTCCCTCACGGGGAATCCTTTCGTCGTCTTGCAGGGCGATGCTCCGCGTCCTGCATGACGACGTGCTCCCGTTGCGGCCTATCTTCCCATGTGCTGATCCTTCGGCACGAAACGGCCGGCGCGGAACGGCGCGTCGACCGACCGGACCGGCGCGGTGGCTGCGGCCGCGCGAGGAAAAAATAGGAGCGACAGCCCCTGTCGGGGTGCAGCGGTATTGTCGCTCCTGAGCGGTGCCTGCCGATCGGATGGAGAGTGATGCGGAAGCTTACGGCCAATGCCGAGCGTGACGGACGGTGGTGGGCCGTCACTGTGCCCGAGGTTGATGGGTTATTCACCCAGACCCGGCGACTGGACCAGGTGGAGGCGATGGTCAAGGACGCCGCGGCCCTCCTGACCGGGGAACCCGAAGACGCATTCGAGGTTGAGGTCAGGCCCGTCCATCTTCGTCCTCGCGGGCCTGCCGGTGGGCAGAATGAGGGAAGGAACCCGATCTAGGGAATGCGAAAGGCCCGCTCCATCCCGTACTTGCCGGGTGAAGCGGGCCTTTCCTTGCTGTGGCAGATGAGGGATTCGAACCCCCGTAGGCTGTGCCAGCTGATTTACAGTCAGCCCCCTTTGGCCGCTCGGGTAATCTGCCGAACGTCTCCAGATGAAGACAACCCGCAGCAAGCGCGGGCAAGACAACTTTACAGAACATCGGCCCGAGAATCGAATCGGCATCCAGGACGCGGACGAAACCGACCAAACCGGGTCGAGGGCGCCGTCTCTGCGCCCTCGATGAGCCAGCCGGGGCGGCACGACGCCGGCCGGGCGCCGCTGCCCGCAAGCCAGTAGGCTGGAAGCAGGAAAGTATCCAACTTCTAAGGAGGCACAGTGGCTAGCGAATCCACGTTCGACGTCGTAAGCAAAGTGGACAAGCAGGAGGTGGCCAACGCCTTGAACCAGGCCCAGAAGGAGATCGCCCAGCGGTACGACTTCAAGGGAGTAGGCGCAGAGGTCGACTTCAGCGGCGAAAAAATCCTCATGAAGGCGAACTCCGAAGAGCGCGTGCTCGCCGTCCTCGACGTCCTGCAGTCAAAGATGATCAAGCGCGGCATCTCCCTCAAGTCCCTCGACACCGGAGAGCCCTACCCCTCCGGCAAGGAATTCCGGCTTGAGACCTCCATCAAGGAGGGCATCGCCCAGGACATCGCCAAGAAGATCAACAAGCTGATCCGCGACGAGGCACCCAAGGGCGTCAAATCCCAGATCCAGGGCGACGAGCTGCGGGTCAGCTCCAAGTCCCGTGACGACCTGCAGGCCACCATGGCCCTGCTGAAGAACTTCGACGAAGCGGACCTTCAGTTCGTCAACATGCGCTGACCCTGCCGAAGGCGGTGCGGTGCTGCAGGTTCGAGGACAAGCACGCCGCACCGCGACGGCACGGGAACGCTGAGGTTGCAGGCAGCGGCGCCGCCGGTGCAGCCAATCGGCCGCGGCAGGGACTTTTACTGCGGCGCGGGGCGCCATCCCACGTCCGTGCCGAACCCGGAGGTCGGAACAAATCTCCAGTTGAAGGACCCGTTCTCCCGGAGGGTCAGCCGGAGGAATCCGTGGGTGTCGCTGAACCGGTGTGAGATGTACCACGGGTTGCTCGTGAAGGGGCGCAGGCCGATACCCCCGGTGGACACCTGGAACGCCGTCATACCGTCCGGAACACACTGGTCCGCGTTGTTCACCGGACACGACCGTTCGTAGTTGTGTTGTGACCCTGACAGGCTCAGCCGGACCCGATGCTTCCACATGACGTCGATCCACGGCTTGTGCTCGTACGCCCGCTCGTGCGACTCCGTGTTCGACGTGAAGTACGGTTCGTGGTGGACGACGGCCAGATGCTTGCCGTCCTTCTTTGCAGCAGCGAGGTCCTTGTCCAGCCACTTCGTCGCCGCCCGGGCCTCCGACTCGTCATACTGCCAGAGTGCGGAGGACAGGAACGCGACATGCCAGTTCCCGAAGTCCTTCGAATACGGCTCCCCGTTATAGATCCACCCCCTCTCCTGGTTGATTGCGGACTTCCCCGTGCTCCCCGGGCACTGGTCGTTCATGAAGTTGTCGAGTTCTTCATTGCGGCCGGGTTCCCAGTCGTGGTTGGGGGCGGACACCCAGTACAGCTTGGACTTCGCGCCGCCCCACAGCGGCTGCCAATACTTCACGTAGTCCTCGCAGTACGCGGTGTCGTACTGGAAATCCCCCAGACCCAAAAAGGCGTCGATCTCGTCGTTTTCCACGAGCTCGGTGATCGCCGCGCCGTTCCGGCCCGACGGGCTGTCGAAGGTGGTGTTTTCGGCGCCGTTCATGTCGCCGACAGCCGCAATCTCAACCTCCTCGGGCGGGTCGTCGGGCTCACTGGTGCACCCCGCGGTGGAAACCGCCACAAGGGCTGCGACCGTTGCCGCCACTCTCCGAAAAAATCGGGGACGAGAAAGTGTTGACTGCATCCGATAGCTCCATGGATTCAGGACTGCCACCCCCTCGAAGGTGGGCGGCGGCCCTATGGTGGTGCGGAACTGGCCCAGCGGCGGTTGCGCTGGGCCAGCTCCGCGGTCGAAGGATTATTGAAGCAGGTGTCCCCGGTGCTGCGTACATCGGTGTGATGATCTTCAACGGTAGGGGTGCCGGCCGCCACGGCACAATCCGCGGGTCGCTGTGAAAACGCGGTGAATGAGGGAACCGGGCAGGGCTCCCGGGCGACTCCTTAGCCCTCCGCGGCGACCAGGGCGGATGGCGCGTGGGAGAAGGGCTGGTAGGTGATGTAGCCTTCGTCGCCGCCCGTGTAGTAGGTGTCGACATCCGCAACGGCGAGCGGGTGATCTGCGCGCAGACGTTCGACCAGGTCGGGATTGGCCAGGAATGTCCGCCCGAAGGAGATTAGATCCGCACCCTCGAGAAGCCAGCGGTCAGCATCTTCGCGCGTCGAGGGAACGGCGCTGCCGGGCTTCGACGGATTGACGATGAGAGCGCCCTCCCACGCCCGGCGCAGGCCGCGGATCACGTCTTCTTCCGGGCTTGCGGCCACGTGGAGGTATGCCAGCCCGAGTGGAGCCAGTTCTTCGAGCAGCGCCCCGTACAACCCGGGAATCTCCGACTCGCTCACGTCCCAGATCCCCGCGCCGGGCGACACCCGGAGCCCAACGCGGTGCGCCCCGATTGCGTTGGCTGTCGCGGTCACGGCTTCCACGGCAAAGCGGATGCGCCCGCTGATGGTTCCGCCGTAGCGGTCGGTGCGGCGGTTGGCGTTACTCGAGAGGAACTGCCCGATCAGATATCCGTTTGCGCCGTGCAGCTCAACGCCGTCGAACCCTGCCTCCATGGCACCCCGGGCCGCCGTCGCGTACGACTCCGCCACACCGGGGACCTCACTGGCCGTGAGGGCGCGCGGCACGGGAGCCAGCTGCGGGCCCGAGGGGGTGAAGACATATGCGTCACGGGCGGCAACCGCCGAGGGCGCCACCGGCTGGTGGCCGGTGGTGTCGGGGTGGCTGATCCTGCCGGCGTGCATGATCTGGGCGAAAATCCGGCCGCCGTTGACGTGCACCGCTGAGGTGACCTGCCGCCAGGAATCAACCTGCGCGGCGTTATACAGACCCGGGGTGAGTGGGTTCGACTGTCCTTCCAGGCTGGGTTGGACGCCTTCTGTGATGATCAATCCAGCGGTCGCCCGCTGCGCATAGTAGGTTGCCATGGATGCCGTGGCGAGTCCCTCAACACCGGAACGAACCCGCGTCATGGGAGACATGACGATCCGGTTGGGGAGGCGCAGTTCGCCGAGGGGCACATTATCGAAAAGAGAAGTCATACAATTACGGTAGGACCTGACGCTAACGTCAGGTGCAAGTCCAGGGCCGTCACGGTCGAAAACGCAGCACAAAGGGAGCGTCGATGCGCATTGGTGAACTGGCAAAGCAGTCCGGTGTGAGCGTGCGGGCGCTGCGGTACTACGAGGAGCAGGGACTGCTCGAGAGTGAGCGCACGCCTGGCGGCCAGCGCGAGTTCGAAAGCAGCGCGGTGGACCGGGTTCGATTTTTCCAGACGTTGTACGCGGCGGGGCTGAGCAGCCGCCGCATCGCGGAACTGCTGCCCTGCATCGACACAGGCGGCACCACCAAGGAACAGCAGGCGATGCTGCAGTCCGAACGCGAGGCGCTGGCGCATCGCATGGCAGAACTGCGCGAGGCGAGTGCACGTCTCGATGAAGTCATCACCGCCTCGAAAGCCCGCTCCCTCTAGGCAGTCCGCCCGTCGGCTGAACCGCACTTTGACGGGTGCATCGGCCGGGCATCCTGCAGTCATTTGCACCTGACGTTAGCGTCAGGTCCTAGGCTGGCGCTGCTGCAGGGAAACGCCCTGCACGGGAAGTGAAGGAGACCCCATGCGGGCTGCGCGCTATCACGAGTACGGGAACCCGGACGTGATGATCATTGAGGAAACCACCGAACCCCACGCCACGGCAGGTTCCGTCCGGATCAAGGTGCAGGCGGTGAGCGTCAATCCCATCGATTACCTGCTGCGTTCCGGTGTCATCCAGGAGGTGCTTCCCATCGGGCTGCCTGC
>NZ_CADCTE010000058.1 GCF_902805515.1 uncultured Arthrobacter sp.
CTCGGGGGTGGTGAAGGTTTCCTCGAGCCGCTCGCCGGACTCGTTGTTCATGTCCGCGGCGACGGCGACCGTCGCATTGCCCGGGCCGACCACCCGGTCCAGCATCGCCTGGACGGCGCCGGAGACGCGCTGTTCGTAGTTGGAGGCCTGCTTGTCGGAGGAGCCGGTGGCGCCGACGCCCACGGCGGACAGGACGGTGCCGCGCGAGTCGATGACGGCCACGTTCTTTGCCTGCATCCCCTCGAGGGAGGCCGAGGTCAGGTGGACGATGGCCTGCACCTGGTCGTCGCTGAGTTCGGCGGCGCTGCGGGTCTCGACGAACACGGATGCGGTGGGGTCGGCCTTCTCCTTGGTGAACACGGTGGCCTCGGGAATGGCCAGCTGCACGGAGGCGGTCTTGACCCCTTCCATCCCCTCGATGGTGGCGGCGAGTTCCCCTTCGAGGGCCCGCTTGTAGGTGACGGACTGCTGGAACTCGGAGGAGGTCACGCCCATGTCGTCGAGCAGCGAGTAGCCGCCGGTCGATTCTGAGGGAAGCCCCGCGGAGGCGGCCTTCAGCCGCTGGTCGTAGACGTTCGCCTCAGGCACGAGGATGGTGGAGCCGCCGCTGGTGATTTCGTAGGGCACCCCGTCGGTGCGCAGCTGCTCCACGATGATGCTTGCGTCCTCCGCCTGGAGCCCCGAGAACAGGGGGGTGTAGGCGGGCTTGGTGAGCCAGGAGGTGAGCAGAACGGAGCCGAGGACGAGGACGGCGACGCCGAGCAGGGCCAGGGTCTTCTGGGCCAGGGAGAATTCCTTCACGGTCCCGGCCACGCGCGACATCGAGGCTGGCAGGAGGGAGGCCATCAGGCCTGCATCCGCATGATCTCGTTGAACGCGTCGACGCCCTTGTTGCGGACGGCGGCGACGAGCTCAAGGGACACCGCGGCCCGCGTCGAGGCGATGGTGGCGTCGTGGATGTCGTCGAGGTTCCCGCTGGCGGCCTTCAGCGAGAGGGTGTCGGACGCGCCCGAGAGTGCCTGCACGTTGTCGACGGCGGCGGTCAGGACCGAGGCGAAGGCCGATCCGTCGGTCGAGGGGACCGGGGCGGTGGCGGGCACATAGCCGGTGGCGGTGATCGCCTCAACGGGGGTCAGCGGTGCGGGGGCCATCAGGACCTTCCAATCTGCAGTGCGGCTTCGTAGGTGGTTTTGGCGCGGTCGACGACGGCGGCGTTGGCCTCGTACCCGCGCTGGGCCATGATGAGCATCGACATCTGTTCGCCCATGTCGATGTCGGGGTAGCGGACGTAGCCGTTCTCGTCGGCCAGGGGGTGGTCGGGCTCGTGGACCATCCGCCCCTCGGCGTCGCCGAACTCCGCCCCGCGGACGAACACTCCGCCGACGCCGGCGCCTTCCTGCGCGACGATGTAGCGGGCCTGGAAGGCGGCGCCGTCGGTGCTGGTGGCCGTGTTGATGTTGGCGAGGTTGTCCGACACGGCATCGAGCCACTTGCGGTGCACGGTGAGGGAGGTCCCGGCGATGCCGATCGCGTCGAAGGTCATCAGTGGGTCCTCATCGCCGTGCGGACACTGTTGAAGGTTCCTTCCACGGCGCGCGCCGCGAACTGGTAGCGCAGCACCGTGTCGATATTCGAGAGGGTTTCGGTATCGAGGTTCACGTTGTTCCCATTCAGCTTCGTCGGCTCCAGCGACCGCTGCATCTCGCTCTGGGCTGCGCCGCTGCCGGCGCGGACGGAGGCGGTCAGGGCCTCTTCGAACCTGACGCGGCGGGCGGTGTAGCCGGGGGTGTTCACATTGGCGATGTTGCTCGCGATCGCCTTTTGACGCAGCGCCAGCCCGTCGAGCGCACTGTGAAGTCCCAGGGAGGTGATGGATTCGAACACGGCGGCCTGCCTTGAGGAGGAGGTGCAGGCCGGTCGACGGCCTGGGAGGGTGAGCAACGGCTGCTCACCAATACCTATCGGCGTCCGCTCGGGGTTGGTAAGGAAACTTCCCGAAGAACTCGGGTTCCGCCCGGGCACGACGCAGCCGCACCCGGAACCCCGACGCTGGACGGTGCCGCCGGTCCCTGACACCCTTGGAAACGTGGCAACCGAGGATGACGTGCGGCGCAAGTGCCTCTCCCTGCCGGGGGTGACCGAACGGTCGAGCTGGAACCAGCCGGCCTGGTTCGCGCGCACCCTGATCGCCCGGACATGGGCCGAGGGCGTGCTCACGGTTAAGACGCAGGAACGCGACGCGCTGCTCGCGGCCGATCCGGACACGTACTACATCACGCCGCATCACCGGCGTTCGCCCGAACTGGTCCTGGTCCGCCTCGCCCGCGTTGACGTCCCGGAGCTGGAGGAGCTGCTCGAGGAGTCCTACCGGATCGGGGGAGGCCGGCGCTCCTGATCCGCTGTCGGTGCCATCGTGCGGGCCTGCCTCCGCCGCTCCCGATCGGACCGCTCCCGGCGTCGGCGGCGCCCTGAAGGCACCTGCCGCACCCGAAAGCGACGCCCGAGCCGGATATTTCGGCCGCGCCCGTCGTTTCTTGGTCCGCTGGTCGCTTCGGGGTGCGCCGGTCGTCCGTGGCCGCGCCCCACGGCGTCGGTGGGTGACGCCGCCATCCGCACCCAGCAATGACGGCGGCGGCGCCCTGAAAGCGACTGCCGTACCCGATAGCGACGTCCGAGCCCGATATTTCTGGCGCGCCCGTCGTTTTGTGGTCCGCTGGTCGCTTTGGGGTGCGCCGGTCGGCCGTGGCCGCGCCCGACGTCGTCGGTGGCTGGCAACGCCATCCGCACCCAGCAACGACGACGTCCGCACCTGAGAGCGACTGCCGTAGCCAATAGCGACGCCCAGGCCCAATATTTCCGGCGCGCCCGTCGTTTTGTGGCGTGCTGGTCGCATCCGGCCGCGCTGGCCGCATCGGGCGGCACTAAAGGGGGAGGGCTCAGCCCGTGACGTCGAGGCTTCCCGTCCTGGCCAGATCGGCTGAGGCTGACTCGACGGCTCCGAGGTGGCGGGCCACCGTGGCCCGGGCCTGACCCAGTGCGGACAGGGCGGCCAGCTGGGCCTCGTTCACGTGGCGGGCATGCTCGCGGAGGTCAGCCGGTATCGGGCCCAGGCCCTGCGGCGGTTCCCAGGCTGCGATGGCGGGAGCGGGAAGCTGCGGGTCGGACGCGGCGCGCTGGGCCTCGAAGACGACGTCCTCGAGCTGGGCCAGCGCCGCGGTCCAGCCTGCTCGCCCCAGGGCGCCGGCCCCTTCGGCTCCCGCAGCGTCAGGCCACACCCAGGCTCCCGGCGGATCGGGCCGGATCCCAGGAGTTCTGGGCCGGCAGGGACGCCGAAGCCTCATGCCAGGCCTCGCGCAGCGGCTCGAGCAGGGCGATACACTCCCGGGTGGCCTTAATGTCGCGGTGCATATTGGCTGCCATCAGCGCGTTCGACACATAGGTGTAGAGCCCGAAAAGGTTCTCCGCGCCGTCCCACACGTCCTTCTTCAGGGACGATGACAGTTCGGCGATGATCTCCTGCGCGTGCAGCAGCTGCGCCGACGCGGCCTGCCAGCTCTCGGCCGCCTGCGCCTGTTCGGCACGGGCAAGGTCGAGCAGGAGCCGGTCGTAGAGCATGGTGAGCAGCCGGGCCGGTGTCGCGGAGAGGACCGATTCCCGCAGGTACTTCCGGCGCTGGTCGGTGGAGGTGTTCATCATCATTTCTTGTCACTTCCCTGGGTCGGCAGTGTGGCGAGCTGGGCGGTGAGCCAGCTGGACTGCGCGTTCATTGCCTGCATCGCCACTTCGAGCGCCGCGTAGGTGCTCTTCAGACGTGCCTCACGGGAGGCGAGCCGGATGTCCCAGTTCGCCACCTGGTCGTTGAGCTCCCGGACCTGGCCTTCGCCGCTGGTGATCTTCGAGGCGATCACGCCGCCGTACTTGTCCGAGGCCGTCTTCCCCGCCGCTTCGAGGCGCGAGCCGATGGTGCGCACCGCGTTGTCCACCGCCGCGGGGTCCTTCGCCAGGGCGGCCTTGAACTTGGCGGGGTCGAACTCCATGGTGCCGTTCTTGGTGATGCTGATGCCGTATTCGGACGGCGAGACACCGCCGATCGGGGCCGACGCCGCCGTGAGCAGGCTCTGGCCGATGCTCCGGACCGCGCTGTCGGTGGTGAACACGCCGAGGGTGGTGACCGGCTTGCCGTTCGCGTCGGGCGCGGTCGAGGTCTTCTGCTTGCTGGAAATGTAGGCGAGCACATCGTTGAGGCCCTTGACCAGTGCTTCGGCCTTGGCCGCGATGCCGTCGGCGTCCTGAGCGACGTTGATGGTGACCGGCGTGGCCGAGACCGCCGCAACGGTGACGGAGAGGCCGGTCTGCAGGTTCGCGAACGTGTTGGTGCCCGAGGTGATCGGCTGTTCCGCGGCCGTTCCCTTCCACAGGGTGATCTGGGCGTCCTGGGCCGACTGGATCTGGGTGAAGGTTCCTGCGGTCCCGGAGAGGGTGAAGGCCCCGGCCGCGCCGGTGGTCTTGGAGGTCAGCTGGAGCCGGTAGTTGCCGTCACCGGTGGAGACTTTGGTGGCGGTGACATTGGCGGTGGAGGCGTTGACGGCCTGAACGACGTCGTCGAGGCCCGTTGACGCGGCGGTGACGGTGACGGCGGTGCCGTTGGCGCCGGTGATGGTCAGGGAGGTGTCGGGCCACTGGGTGAGGGGGGCCGAGACCGAGCTCTGCTTGGTGGCGAGCCGGTCAATCGTGAAGTCCACGGAGCCGGCGGCGGCGCCGGTGCCTGCGGTGGCCGTGGCCGCGGTCGAGGTGGACGTGGCGGCGAACAGGGAAAGGGCGCCCGGCTTCGCGGCGGCCGTCGAGAGCGCGGTCAGATTGGCGATCCCGGTGTTGAGCGCCTTCAGGGCGTCGACGGTGGCCTGGGTGCGCACCGATTTGTTGTAGAGGATGTTCTGGGGGATGCGTTCGATGTCCATCATGGCCTTGATGAGCGCCGTCGTATCCAGCCCGCTGGCCAGCCCGTCCAGTGAAAGTCCCACGCGTGTTCTCCTCCGAAGCGTCGATCTTGGGATTGGGGGTAAACGGGAACCGCCGGCGGCGGCACAGGCGGGCTGGGATGCCCCGCCCGGCTGCCACCGGCGGCTCCGTTAGAAAGCAGTCGGTTTAGCCGAGGAGCTTCAGGACGCTCTGGGTGGACTGGTTCGCCTGGGCGAGCATTGAAACGCCGGCCTGGGAGAGGATGTTGGCCTTGGTGAACTTGACCATCTCCTCCGCCATGTCGGTGTCGCGGATGCGGGATTCGGCGGCGGCCAGGTTCTCCTTGGAGACCGCGAGGGACTTGCCCGCGGACTCGAGGCGGTTCTGGGAAGCACCCAGTTCCGAACGCTGTGCCGAGACGGCGGCGATCGCAACGTCCAGCGCGGCGACCGTGGTCGTCGCGCCGGCCGAGGTGGCGACGTCGAATCCGGTTGCCCCGGCGACGCTGGAGAAGACCGGGCCGGCGCCGTTGATGCTGGCGTTGGCGTCGCCGAGGTTCACCGAGATGGTGTTGTCGGCGGCACCGTCGGCGCCAACCTGCAGGCTGATGACACCGGCGGTTCCAGCGGTGCCGTCGAGGAGCTTGATGCCGTTGAAGTTGGTGGACGAGGTGATGCGGGCAAGTTCCTCACCGAGGGCATCGGCTTCGGTCTTGATCGCGGTGCGCGACGACGCGTTGTTCGAGTCGTTGCCGCCCTGGACAGCCAGGTCACGCATACGGTGCAGGATCGAGTGGACCTCGGTCAGTGCGCCTTCAGCGGTCTGGATGACGGAGATGCCGTCCTGGGCGTTGCGCTGGGCAACTCCGAGGCCCGAGACCTGCGAGCGCAGGCCCTCGGAGATGGACAGGCCGGCAGCGTCGTCGGCAGCACGGTTGATGCGGAGGCCGCTGGAGAGCTTCTCCAGGGACTTGCTCAGGTCGTTCTGCGTGTTGGACAGGGCGCGGAAAGCGTTGTTCGCCGCGGTGTTGGTATTGATCTGCATACCCATGATCTATTCCTCCATGAATTGTTGTGTAGCGTCGGGCCCATCCTTGGGCCTTACGCAGAGAACAATCGGCGGCTCCGGCGGCGGCGTTAGCAGAATGCGGAAAGTTTTTTTCGAAGCCCCCAATCCGGGCCCGACGGCGGCGCCGCACCTTACATCGGCCGGCATCCCGCCGATGGTTTCTACGTAAGGTGCGGCAGCAGGAAGCGACCGCTGAGCCAATCTAGGAGAGTCTTAGGCACTATGGGAATCCAGGAGCTATCAGCCCAGCTCTGGCATGAGCGTGAACTGCTTGAACTTCTGATGTTCAAGCTTGAGGAGGAGCAGCTCCTGCTCACGGCCGGGAAGACGCGCTGGCTGCAGCATGCCACCCGCGAGGTCGAGGGCGCCGTCGCCCTGCTGCGGGCCAGCGGCCTGGCCCGCGACGTCGAGGTGCTCAATGTCGCCGCCGAGTGGGGTGCCGGGGAGAACGCCACGCTGCGCGAACTGGTGCAGCACGCACCCGTTGGCCCCTGGGCGGACATCCTCTCGCGGCACCTGCAGGTAATGACGGAGCAGACCGAGCGCATTAAGGAGCTCCGGGACGCCAACGCCCAGTTCCTCCGCGCCGCGGCCCGGTCCACCCAGGAGGCCCTTGCCGGGCACCGTGCGGAGGCCGGCACCTACGATGCCCGCGGCATGACCGCCGGCGTCGACACGTCACGGCTGATCGACACGAGGGTATGAGGGAGGCGTCATGGGCAGCACATTCGGAGCACTGAACACCGCGCTGAGCGGACTGAACGCCGCACGCCAGGGCTCGGCCGTGACCGGCCAGAACATCGCCAACGCCGCCACCGAGGGGTACACCCGCCAGCGGGTCACCACCTCCCCGATGAGCCCGCCCGCGCGCGTCGGGCTCTTCTCCTCGGGCGTGACGCCGGGCCAGGGCGTGCAGGTCGACGGCATCCGCCGCCTGGGCGACATCTTCCTCGACGCCCGGGTCCGGGCGACCTCCGCCGACGCCGGGTTCGCCGGCGCGCGGGTCAAGGCCCTCGACGGGCTCGAAGGGATTCTGCAGGAACCCGGCAAGAACGGCACCTCCGCGGCGCTGCAGAAGTTCTGGACCTCGTGGCAGGACGTGGCCAACAACGCCGGGGCGCCGGCGCCCTCCGGGGTCCTGCTCGAGGAGGCCGGCGCCCTGGCCGCTAAGCTCGCCCACGGGTACACCCAGATCGAGGCGCAGTTCTCGACGGACCGGCGCCAACTGGACCTGCTCACCTCCGAGGTCAACGCCGCCGCCGTCCAGGTGGCCGAACTCAACGCCGGCATCCGGTCCGCCCTGAACGCCGGTGCCTCGGCGAACGAGCTGATCGACAAGCGCAACCTCCTGACCGCGGACATCGCCTCCCTCGTCGGCGGCACCGTCCGCCCCCTGGGCGACGGCACCGTCGAGGTGCTCGTCGGCGGGAACGTGCTCGTCTCGGGCGACTCCGCCAATGCCCTGCAGGTCAGCGGAGGCTACCGGCTCGAGGACGCTACCGCCTCCCCGGTCCAGGTTGAGTGGGCCCACCGGCCCGGCAGCGCGGTTCCGCTCGACGGCGGCAGGATCGGCGGGATGGTCTCGACGCTCGCCCCGGCCAACGGCAAGGCGGCCGGCGGCGACTTCGCCGAAGCCGCCGCCGCGTACGATGCCTTCGCGGTGCGCCTCGCCGAATCGGTCAACGCTGTGCACCGCGGGGGAGAGACGGCCGACGGCCGCACCGGCCTGGACTTCTTCCGGTTCGATCCGGCGCTGCCGGCGGCCAAGGGCCTTCGGGTCGCGGCGGCCTCCGCCGCGGACCTCGCCACGGGACGGCCCGGCGCCGGCGGGAAGGACGGCTCCAACGCGGATGCCATCTCCCAAATCCGCCATGCCGCCGACTCCCCGGACCGGATGTGGAGCGGCTTCGTCACGGCGCTGGCCGTCACAGCGCGCGCCGACAATCAGCGCGAGGACCTCGCAGGGGTGGCCGCCGCGTCGGCGCTCGGCCTTCAGCTGTCCCAGTCCTCGGTCGACATCGATGAGGAGAGCGTCAGCCTGCTCACCTACCAGCACGCCTACCAGGCGTCCTCCCGGGTGATCACGGCGATCGACGAAATGCTCGATGTCCTCATCAACCGCACCGGATTAGTAGGAAGGTAACCAATGCTCAGCCGCGTCACCAACACCACCATGACGAACACCGCCCAGCGCAACCTGCAGACCAGCATGCTGCGCCGGGCCGAGGCCCAGGAACACGCAATGACCCTGAAGCGGATCAGCAGGCCCTCCCAGGACCCCATGGCGGCGGCGGATTCGCTCCGGGTCAAGGCGGACCAGCAGTCGGCCGCCCAGTACACCCGGAACATCGACAACGGCAAGGGCTGGCTGACGGCGCTTGACTCCGCCCTGTCCAACACCAGCAAGCTGATGACGCGGGTGCGGGAGCTGACCATCCAGGGCGGCAACGAGACCCTCTCTCCGGCCGCGCGCAATGCGATCGCCGTCGAAATCGAGGGGCTGAAGCGGGATCTGCTCGGGCAGGCCAACACCCGGTTCCTTGGGCGCAGCGTCTTCGCGGGCAACTCCGATGCGGAGGCCGCGTTCACCGGCACCCCGCCGGTGTTCACCGGAGCCCCCGGCAGCACCGTCGAACGCCGGGTGGGGGAGGGGCAGACCATCCGGGTCGACGCCGACGGCGCCGCCGTGTTCGGCAACGGACCCGGCTCGGTCTTCGAACTGCTCGACGGGATCGCGGCGGACCTCCGCGCCGGCATCAGCACCTCGGCCCGCCTCGGTGCCGTCGACGCCCAGTTCAACCGCGTGTCGGCCGGCCAGGCCGAGATCGGGGCGCGGCATTCGCGCCTGCTGAACGCCGAAGACACCAACAAGATGCAGGTGGCGGCGCTCGAGGAGCAGCGCGCGGGCATCGAGGACCTCGACCTGGCGGAGATGCTCACCAACCTCAAGATCCAGGACCTGAGCTACCAGGGCGCCCTGAGCGTCACCTCGAAGGTGCTCTCGCCAACCCTCCTGGACTTCCTCCGATGAGCGCAGCCGTAAGCTTCACCGCTCCTCCGCCGGGCTTCGAACCCCACGTCGAGTTCACCCTCGCCGCCATCGACGGCGCCGACGGACTGTATTCGCTGACCGCGGCCGCCGACCGCGGGCTGCGGGTCTTCGTCGTGGATCCGGCGATCTACCTGCCGGAGTACCTTCCCCGGTTCTCGGCCGAACTCCTCGAGGCGATCGGCCTCGGGTCCGCGCAGGACCCGCAGGTGCTCGTGGTGGCCCGGCCCGGCGGGGAGGCCACGACCGTGAACCTCCTGGCACCGGTGCTGCTCAACCCCGAAACGGGACAGGGCTCCCAGGTGATCCTCAGCGACCAGCACTGGCCGGTCCAGGCCGAACTGCGCGCCTGACGCCCGGTCGCGTGGGAGGACCTCCGCCGGGGCCCTCCGCCCCGGAGGCGCTCAGGGGCGGAACACGATCCGCACCCGCGGCTCGGAGGCCGGGCCGCTGATGAAGGCGTCGACGGGAACCGGATCGAGGATCTCGCGGAAGCCCTCGGCATCGGCCTCGGGGGCGAGCGCGCCCGCCGCGGGCTCCGGGCGGCGGACCGCGCCGGAGCGGGCCGTGCTGGAGCGGGCCGTGCTGCCGAAGGTGGCGACACCCACCGGCTGGGAGATCAGCGCCGGGATGTTGGCGGTGAAACGGTCAAGGACATAGGTTCCGGTCCGGCTCTCGCCGGTGTGCGGGTCGATGTATTCGACCCGCACCGGAACGCGGATGTTGTTCCGGTCGCGGTCGAAGTGGGTCTGCGGGCGCACCGCGACCACCCGGCCCGACGCGCGGGTCCCCTTCCGCCGCGGAGCCGCCTGCTGCTGCGGGCGGGGCCGGCGCAGCAGCAGGGCCGTCCCTCCGGTGAGCAGGGCGAGGCCGGCGGCAATGGTGAGGGGAATCCAGATTTCCACCCGGCCATCCTAAACCGGCGCTGCGGCGGCTTTGCCCATTCCGCATTGCGGGGCGGCGCCCCCGGCTGCACACTGTAAGGGTCCTGAAGCACACTCGAGATGGGGAGCACGACATGGCCAGCAAAGTCTTCATCAACCTTCCGGTCACCGACGTGGAGAGGTCCAAGGCCTTCTACACCTCCCTGGGCTGGACTCTGAACCCGGCCTTCAGCGACGAGAAGGCCGGATCGCTCGAGGTCAGCGACAGCATCTACCTGATGATCCTCAGCCACGAGCACTACCGGCAGTTCACCGACAAGCAGATCGCCGACACCTCGGCGACATCGGCGGTCATCAACGCCCTGAGCGTCGATGACCCCGAAGAGGTCGACGCCTTCCTCGACCGGGCCCTGGCCGCCGGCGCCGTCGAGGGCAAACCGCAGGACTACGGCTTCATGCGCACGCGGACCTTCAGTGACCCGGACGGTCATGCCTGGGAGGTTTTCTGGATGGACCCGATCGCCTCGTCGGGTGACTGGGAGGCCGTGCAGGAGAAGTACCCGCAGGCCCCTCCGGTCCCGTCCTGAGCACCGCCGGCCAGGCTGCCGGACGCCCTGACGCCGGCCGGCCGGCGCACCGCAGGCCGGACCTGCTGCTTCTGGTGGTGCTTGGAGGTTCGCTGGGCACCCTCGCCCGCTACGGCCTCGACCTGCTCCTTCCCGCGCCCGGCGGGCTTCCCCTTGCCACCTTCCTCATCAACGTCTCGGGAGCATTCCTGCTCGGCTGGCTGCTTGAGCGCCTCGCCGCGGCCGGCCCCGACACCGGCCGGCTCCGGGCGGCGCGGCTGACCGCCGGCACCGGGTTCCTCGGCGGCTTCACCACCTACAGCGCACTCACCGTCGAGGCCGTGCTCCTGCTCGACGCGGGGCGGACGGCGCCGACCCTGCTCTACCTCGCCGCGACGCTCCTGCTCGGCGGGTGCGGCGAGGTCCCCCGGTTCGGGATGCCGGACCCGGTGTCGAAGGACGGGGAGGAGATCCTCGAGCTGTGGCAGGGCTCGTTCCTCGCCGCGCTCGGGGTCGGTGCGCTGGTGTGGGGCCTGATCGTGTGGGCCGCCATCCGCTACCGCAAGCGCAACGACGACCTCCCCAGCCAGACGTCGGAGAACATCCCGCTCGAGCTCTTCTACACGGCCGTCCCCCTGCTGATCGTGGTGGTCCTCTTCGGGTTCACCGTCGTGACCCAGCAGCGGGTGACGTCGCTCGAGGAGGACCCCGACGTGGTGGTGGAGGTCACGGCGTTCCAGTGGTCGTGGACGTTCGCCTACCCCGACGAGGGGGTGGAGGTCGCGAGCAACGGGTTCGAGCCGCCCGAGCTCGTCGTGCCGGTGGGCTCGGTCGTGCGCTTCGAGCTCGAGACGGTCGACGTCGTGCACAACTTCTGGGTCCCCGAGCTCCTCACGAAGCGCGACATCATCCCCGAGATCGACAACGAGATCGACGTGGAGGTCGTCCGCGCCGGGTCGTGGACGGGCCGCTGCGCCGAGTTCTGCGGGATCGAGCACTACGACATGCTGTTCACGTTCCGGGCGGTGGAGCCCGACGAGTACACGGCGTGGCTCGAGGACCGGCGGGCCGCCGGGGACGTCCTCGGCGCCGTGGAGGAGGAGGACGTGAACGAGGGGCTGGACGGGTGACCGCCGTCGCCGACCCGCCTGCAGCCGCGGTGGCGCCGCCGCCCGAGCCGCACGGCGACCCTCGGGCGACGGGGGTCCTCGCGTTCCTCACGACGACGGACCACAAGCGCATCGGCCTCGCCTACCTGGTCACCTCGTTCGCCTTCTTCCTGCTCGGCGGCGCGCTCGCCATGGTGATCCGGGCGGAGCTGGCCAGCCCCGGCCTCCAGGTCACCACGGCCACGCAGTACAACGAGCTGTTCACGATGCACGGCCTGATCATGATGTTCCTGTTCATCGGGCCGTTCGCGTTCGGCTTGGCGAACTACCTGGTGCCGCTCCACATCGGCGCACCGGACATGTCGTTCCCCCGGCTCAACGCGTTCAGCTACTGGCTGTACCTGGGCGGCGGCCTCACGCTCATCGCCGGGTTCCTCACCGCGAACGGGCCCGCAGCCACCGGGTGGACGCTCTACGCGCCGCTCAGCCTCGACACCTACAGCCCGAGCATCGGCGCCGACCTCGTGCTGCTCGGCCTCGTCCTCACTGGCTTCTCCGGCATCTTCACGGCCGTCAACGTGATCACCACCGTCTTCACGATGCGGGCCCCCGGGATGACGATGTTCCGCCTCCCGGTGTTCACCTGGAACATGGTCGTGGTCAGCCTGCTCGTGCTCACCGCCTTCCCGTTGCTCTCGGCTGCAGCTGCGCTCCTGTTCGTCGACCGGAACCTCGGTGGGCACGTCTTCGACCCCGCCCAGGGCGGCTCCGCCATCCTGTGGCAGCACCTGTTCTGGTTCTTCGGGCACCCGGAGGTCTACATCGTCGCCCTGCCGTTCTTCGGGGTGATCACCGAGGTGATCCCGGTGTTCAGCTGGCGCCCGGTGTTCGGCTACAAGGGCATCGTCTTCGCCACCCTCGCCATCGCCGCCCTCTCCGTCGGGGTCTGGGCGCACCACATGTTCACCACCGGGGCGGTGCTCCTCCCGTTCTTCAGCGGGCTGTCGTTCCTGATCGCGGTGCCCACGGGCGTGAAGTTCTTCAACTGGATCGGCACGATGTGGGCGGGCCGGATCACGTTCCAGACGCCGATGCTGTTCGTCTTCGGCTTCCTCGTGACGTTCCTGCTCGGCGGCCTGACGGGCGTGATGCTCGCCTCGCCCCCGCTCGACTTCCAGATGCACGACTCCTACTTCGTCGTGGCCCACATGCACTACGTCCTGTTCGGCGGGTCCGTCTTCGGCGTGTTCGCAGCGATCTACTTCTGGTTCCCGAAGTTCACCGGTCGGCTGCTCTCGGAGGGCTGGGGCCGGCTCCACTTCGCCACGGTGTTCATCGGGTTCCACCTGACCTTCTTCGTGCAGCACCTGCTCGGGATGCAGGGCATGGCCCGGCGGGTGGCCGACTACCGGACGGAGGACGGGTTCACGACGCTCAACGCCCTGTCCTCCGCAGGGGCGTTCCTCACCGGCATCTCGACGTTGTTCCTGCTCTGGAACGTCTACCGGTCGCTGCGCAAGGGCGAGCCTGCTGGGGACGACCCCTGGGGTGGGCACACCCTCGAGTGGGCGACCACGTCGCCGCCGCCGCCGACCAACTTCGAGCGTCCGCTCCCGCCCATCCGCTCGAACCGGCCTGTCTTCGACGCCCGCCACGGGCTGTACTCCTCGGACGTGGAGACGGCCGAGGCCGCCGGCGAAGAGCCGGTCGTGCGGTGAGGGAGGACGGCGCACCCGACAAGGCGGGTGGGCGGGTGGAAGCCCGGATCTTCCTCGGGATCGGGGCGGCGGTGCTCGGAATGACGGTGGTCTACGGGGCAACGGCGGACGAGCGGGCGGGGACGACGATGCTGCTGCTGACGGCCGGTCTCGGCGCGCTGACCGGCGCCTACCTCGCCCACCAGTCCCGCCGGGCTGCGGACCCTGCGGCCACCGGCGGCAACCGCGAGGTGCCGGAGGAGGCGTACCTGCCCCACGCCAGCATCTGGCCGCTCGGCGTCGGCGCCGGCTGCGTCGTCATGGCCAACGGCCTGGCGCTCGGGGCGTGGGCGCTCGTCCCTGGCGCCATGCTGACCGTCGCTTCGGTCTGGGGCTACGCCCGCCAGTCGCGCCGCCGCGACTGAGCCGCC
>NZ_CADCTE010000059.1 GCF_902805515.1 uncultured Arthrobacter sp.
GCTCGGTTCCGGCACCCTCGCCCTGGTCTACCGGCCAGTCAGAGGATAACCGCCCGGTCTTGCCGAGACTGCCGCGGATGTGGCCGAGGGGCGTCGTCCGGCCGGACGACTCCCCTCGGCCCCGCCGAGCGCCAGCCAGGCCAGGATCTTCGCGACCGGGTTCCGGCGGGCGCGGGAGTAGGCGGGCCGGACGGACTCCGGCGGCCGGGAGACGGGCGGCTCGCCCCCGGTCGGGAGGTCGACGTCGAGGGTCCGGGGCGGAACGGCCGGCGGAAGGTGTGTGGCACCGACCTGGAGATCAGCCATCGTTGTTCCCGCTTTCGTAGTAGACGAACCTCCTGCTGACGATCATCTGAATCACCGTGACGATCAGCACGATGAGGAACAGCACCCAGGCGAGGGCCGAGGCGTAGCCCATATGGAGGAATTCGAAGGCCTGCTGGAACAGGTAGATCGAATAGAACAGGGCGGCGTCGTTGCTGTAGGTGGTGTTGCCCGAGCCAAAGAACGCCGTGTACGCCTCGGTGAAGGTCTGGAAGCCTGCGATCGTGTTGATGATCACGAGGAAGAAGAGGCTTCCGCTGATCATCGGCAGGGTGATGCTGCGGGTGACCTGGAAGCTGTTGGCGCCGTCGACCTTCGCCGAGTCGTAGAGTTCCTGCGGCACATCGCGCAGCGCCGCCAGCAGGATGATCACCGAGGACCCCAGGGTCCACAGGCTCATCAGGATCAACCCGGGCTTGATCCAGGACGGGTCGGTGGTCCACGCCGGACCGTCGATGCCGAACCAGCCGAGGAAACCGTTGACCAGCCCGTTCTGCCCGTTGAACAGGAGCAGCACCAGGATGCCGATGGCCACTGGGGGCGTCATCTTCGGCAGGTAGAACACTGTCCGGAAGAACCCGGAGGCGCGCCCGGCCCGGTTCAGCAGCAGCGCCAGCAGCAGCGACACGATCACGTGCGCCGGCACCGAGATGGCGGTGTAGATGAAGGTGTTGCGCAGCGACAGGGCGGTCTTGGGGTCCTCGAACAGCTCGGCATAGTTGGCCGTGCCCACGAAGTTCGGGTTGTTTATCACGTCGTAGTCGGTCAGCGACAGGTAGGCGCTGTAAATCACCGGCCAGAGCGTGAAGATGAGGAAGCCGGCAATCCACGGGCTGATGAACAGCAGGGCGGCGCGCCGGGCGCGGCGGCGGTTCCGCCGCTGGCCCGGCCGGAGCACCGGCTTAGCGGCCCGAGGGCCCCGCAGCGGGGCGGCCTGCGAGCTCATCTCCTATTCCTCGTCCCAGGAGCTCCAGGCCTCGTCAAGAGCCTGCTGGGCCTCCTCCTGCGCCTGGTCGAGGGCGGCCTGGGGTTCCTGCTGGCCGTTGAGCACCCGGTTCACCGCATCCTCCCACGCCGTCTCGAATTCGGCGTCGGCGGGGCTGGCCGGCAGGGCGAAGGATGCTTCATTGGCCTCGTAGGAGGCCTCGATGGCCGCGTCCCACTTGGGGTCGGAGCCCACCTTGACGAACTCTTCCTTGATCCGCTCGTCGGCGGCCTGGTTGCCGGTGAACAGCCCCGTGAACGGCTTGCCCTCCTCGGCGCGCATGTCGGCGCGGGCGGTGGCGGCCTCCATCCAGGTGTCGACCTTGGTCATGTGTTCGATGAACCGGCAGGCGGCCTCGGGGTTCGAGCTTCCCTTCGGGATGGCCCAGGCCGACCCGCTGGAGTAGCTCATGGTCTCGCCCGAGGTGTCCTTCAGGGTGGTGAAGGCCATGGGTGCGTCCGGCGAAACGTCGTTGAGGATGTTCACGTACCACTGCTCCATGGGCATCGCCCCGAGCGTGTTCGAAGCGAACTGGTTACCCTCCCCGAAGAAGTCGGCCGAGTCCCGGAACGCCTTGACGGCGCTGAAGCCGCCCTGCTTCTCATAGATCTCCGACGCGAACTCGAGGGCCTCGACGACGGCGGGGTCGTTGAGCTGGGCTTTGCGTCCATCCGCGGAGAGGATGTCCGCGCCGTTGGCCTTGGCCCAGATGGGAAGGAATTCGGGGAGCTTGGTGTCGTAGCCGATCACGCTGAGCTTGCCCTTGTTCTTGACGAGCGTGTCGGCGGCCTTCCGGATGCCGTCCCAGTCGGAGCCGTCGATGTCCTCCACGCTGAGGCCCTGTTCCTCGAGCAGTGCCGAGTGGCCCATGACGATCTGCACCTGGTTGAACTCGGGCACCCCGTAGACCTCGTCCTCGAAGGTCACCTGGCTCATTGCAGCCGCCCGGAAATGGTCGACCTGAATACCGTGGGCGTTGATGCACTCGTTCAGGGGCATGATTGCCCCCCGGGAGGCAAAGGTCCCGAGCTGGTTGCGGTTGGCGTAGATCAGGGCCGGAGGTTCCCCGGAGGCGACGGCGGAGAGGAACTGCTGGATGTCCAGGTCGCCTTCGACCAGGCTCACCTTCACGCCGTCGAGCTTCTCCTCCGCCGACTTTACGCGCGTTTCGCCGATCTCGTCGGTCGCGCCAAAGCCCATGATGTTCAGTTCCCCGGAGACCTCGGCCTCCGGGTCGAACTGGCTGTCTTCGGCTGTCTGGGATCCGCCCGTACCGGTGGCGCACGCCGAGAGTGTCAGCCCTAAAGCTGCCGCAATGGCCAGTGACTTCCGAGTCTTCATACCCGCCCCTTCGCTTCGAACGTCCCGGACGGCTCGAGGAGTGGGTTTTCAACCTCCGGTCGACGCGGGACTACCGTGTGAAGTCAGCATAAGCACTTCTCCCCGAAATACCTAAGGCAGCTTACTGTCAGCAGGCTTGGCGTGCGCGCCGGTACGGCGGATGGCGGCTACTTCCGCTTTTTCGGCGAGTCGAGGATGAGGCCCAGGGCGATGCCGAGCATCCAGACGTCCTTGGCGACAGGGGTTCCGGCCTGGGTCGGGCGCACCCCGTCCTTCTCGGTCATTCCCTCGGTCTTGAGATACATCGCAAGAAGCCCCCCGGAAAAGCCTGCCAGGGCCAGGCCGGCGAGGCGGCTGGGAACGAACGGCACGAGCAGGAGGCTGCCCAGGCCGATCTCCACCGCGGAGAGGATCTTGCCGAACTTCTCCGGGTCGAACTGGCCGACCTGGGGGAAGACGCCGGCGGCCATCTGCTGCATGTACGCGGCGCTCTCCTCATCGAGGCCTCGCTTGCCGATTCCGGCGTTAAGGATGAAGGCACCCGTGGCCGCCCTCGGGGGGATGTGGCTGAGTTTGATAACCATGTAATGGTCCTGCTTTCGGAGGATACTTCCGCGGATTTCCGCCACGGATTCGGTGCTGAAACCTTCGGCGGAGCCACGGGCTGGATCGAGCCTACGGGGGTCCCGAGGGCGAATCCAGCATACCGCCGAAGGTGACGCGGGACGCCGCCGCGGACCGTCGCGGACGGCCATCCGGCGTTGCCGGAGGGGCCCTCGAGACCGCTGGTGAAATGGAAACTTCTGTGAAACCTGCCTAAGGTAGAGGCCGCCGTTCACCGATACAGCGGCCTGGTTTTCTCCCGCCGCGACCTACGCGCGGGCAGTTCCCCCAAGGTGAAAAGGGTACGAATGTGACCGATTTCCTCGTCGAAAGGATCGACTCGATCCTCTTCTCGAGCTGGCAGCACTTCTCCCTCGTGGTGCAGTGCCTGCTGCTCGCGGCGGTGGCCGCCGTCGTCCTGGCCACGCTGGTCTACCGCAGCCCCACCCTCTCGGCCCTCGTGAACGGTATCTCCGCGATCGGCCTCACGATTCCCGCCTTCGCGCTGATCGGCCTGCTGATCGCCCCCCTCGGGTTCGGGGTGGGCCCGGCGGTGATCGTCGTGGCGTTCTTCGCGGCACTGCCGATCCTGCGCAATGCCGTCGTCGGCCTGACCGGCATCGACCAGTCCCTGGTTGAGGCAGCGCGCGGCATCGGCATGGGCCGGATCCGCACCCTCGTCCGGATCGAACTTCCCCTGGCCTGGCCGGTGATCCTCACCGGGATCCGTGTTTCCGCGCAGATGGTGATGGGGATCGCCGCGATCACCGCCTACGCGCTCGGCCCCGGCCTCGGCGGCCTCATCTTCTCCGGGCTCTCCCGCCTCGGCGGGGCGAACTCGTTCGAGTCGGTCGCCACCGGTGTCGTCTGCGTCATCCTCCTTGCCCTTGTCCTTGACCTGCTTCTCGTCGGCCTGGGCCGGCTCACAACCCCACGAGGTATCCGTGTCTGAAACAACTCTCCCCTCGCCGGCCACAGCGGCGGCTCCGCCGATCACCGGCGCCAGCATCCTGCTCGACACCGTCACCAAGCGGTATCCCGGCCAGGGCAAGCCCGCCGTCAACGGGCTCACCCTTGAAATCCCGGCCGGAAAGATCGTGATGTTCGTCGGGCCCTCCGGCTGCGGCAAGACCACCACGCTGAAGATGATCAACCGGCTGATCGAGCCCACCGAGGGCCGGATCGTGCTCGACGGCGACGACGTCACTCGAATCGACGGCGACGCCCTCCGCCGGCGGATCGGGTACGTCATCCAGGCCGGCGGACTGTTCCCGCACATGACCGTCGCCGCCAACATCGCGCTGGTTCCCAAGATGCTCGGCTGGAGCAAGGAACGCATCGCCGCCCGCGTCGACGAACTGCTCGAACTGGTCTCCCTCGATCCCGACCGCTACCGCGACCGGTTCCCCCGCGAACTCTCCGGCGGACAGCAGCAGCGCGTCGGGGTGGCCCGCGCCCTCGCCGCCGACCCGCCGGTGCTGCTCATGGACGAACCGTTCGGCGCGGTCGACCCCATCACGCGCCAGCGCCTGCAGGATGAACTGCTCAACATCCAGAGCGAACTGCAGAAGACGATTGTCTGCGTCACCCACGACTTCGACGAGGCGGTGAAGCTGGGCGACTGGATCGCGATCTTCAACGAAGGCGCCCAGCTCGTCCAGTACGACACCCCCGAACGCATCCTCGCGGAGCCCGCCAACGAATTCGTCGAAAACTTCATCGGTTCGGGCGCCGGCCTCAAGCAGCTGACGCTGACCCGCGTGGACGAGGTCGAGGTGGCTGACGCCGTCGTGGCCCGCCCCGGCGACCTCACCACCGACGTGCTCTCACGCATGGACGCCGTCGGGCACAACCACTCCGTCATCGTCGATGCTCGGAACCGCCCCCTGCAGTGGCTCTCGCGCCGGCAGCTGGGCCGGCTCGAGCGGGTCGGCGCCGCACGCGACCCACGGCTGCCCGTCGTGGGAAACCGCGCCACCCTCAATGACGCCCTCGACACCATGCTCGTCTCGAGCGTCGGCGCGGCGCTGGTGACCGGACCCCGCGACACGTTCCGCGGCGTGATCGACGTCGACACCGTCATGGACGCGATCGGCCGGGCGCACCGGCACGCCCGCACCGCCCACGCGGAGGGCCGCCCGGTCGGAGTGAACACCGGCACGCTCGAGGCCGTGCAGGCCAGCGGCACCCCCGGCGTGCCGGCGGCCGGTCTGGCCGGACCGGAGCGCACCGGTGAGTGAGTCTCCGCGCACCGCCGTCCCGGCAGGGCAGGAGGCGGCCATCCGCGCCGACGCCGCGCCGCTGTCGTGGCGCCCGCTGCTGCTCCAGCTTGCCGGAATCCTGCTGGTCGGCGTAGCCCTGGCCGTCTGGCTGGCCGTGGCCGACCTCACCGACACCGAACGCACCACTCTCAGCCCCGCGTCCCTGGCCGGCTACACCCGCGAGCACCTGGCCCTGACCGGGCTGTCGGCGCTGATCGTGCTGCTGATCGCCGTCCCGCTGGGGGTCCTGCTCACCCGCAGGCACTTCGCGCGTTTCAACGGGCCGGTGCTCGCCGTCGCCAATTTCGGCCAGGCGGCCCCCGCCGTCGGGCTCGTGGTGCTCCTGGCCTTCTGGCTCGGCTTCGGGTTTCGGGCCGCGGTCGCCGCGCTGGTGCTCTACGCGGTCCTGCCCGTCCTGCGCAACACCATGGTCGGCCTGAACCAGGTCGACCCGCGGCTGGTCGAGGCCGGCCGGGGGATGGGCATGAGCGCCCTGGCCGTGCTGGTGCGCGTCGAGCTTCCCCTTGCGGTTCCCATCATGCTCGCCGGCATCCGGACCGCCCTGGTCCTGCTCGTCGGCACCGGCGCCCTGGCCACCTTCATCAACGGCGGCGGCCTGGGCATCCTCATCACCACCGGCGTGAACCTGAACCTTCCGCGCGTGCTCGTGGCGGGCTCGGTGATCGTGGCGCTCCTGGCGCTGCTCGTCGACTGGGCCGGCCGTGTCATCGAGCACGTGGCACGCCCGAAAGGACTCTCATGACCGTGCACCGTTCCCCCTCCGTCGCCCGCCGGGTGCTTCCGGGCCTCCTTGCGGCGTCGGCGGCGCTGCTGGCCGGCTGCGGCCTGCAGCCGGCCACCTCCTACGTGCCCGAGGCCGGCCCCGGATCGATCGAGGTCCTCGAGGGTGCCGAGGGCGCCGAGCTGACCGTCACCTCGAAGAACTTCACCGAGCAGCTGATCCTTGGAAAGATCTCGGTGCTGGCCGCCGCGGCGGCCGGGTTCGACGTCACCGACCTCACCAATGTGCCCGGCAGCCAGCCGGTGCGCGAGCTGCTCGTCTCGGGCGACGCCGACCTGACCATCGAATACACCGGCACGGCGTGGCTGACCTTCCTGAACCAGTCGGAAGGCATTCCCGACAAGGAAAAGCAGTGGCAGGCCGTCCACGACGCCGACCTCGCCAACAACCTCACCTGGGGCCGGCCGGCACCGCTGAACAATACCTACGCCATCGCGGTGCGCACCGAGGCCGTGAAGGCACTCGGCGGGATCAGCAAGCTCTCGCAGATCGCCGGGCTGCCCGTGGCGGAGCGCACCTTCTGCGTGGAGTCCGAGTTCAACTCGCGCAGCGACGGCCTGAACCCCATGCTCAAGCACTACGGCCTGACCCGCGGCACCCCCGAGGGGGTGCCCGACGGCAACATCGGGGTCTACGACACCGGCGCCGTCTACTCGGCCACCGACAAGGGCGACTGCAACTTCGGCGAGGTGTTCTCAACCGACGGCCGGATCGACGCGCTGGACCTGACCCTCCTCGAGGACGACCTGAACTTCTTCCCCGCCTACAACGCCGCGCCCGTCTTCGGCACGGAGGTCCTGGAGGAGCACCCGGGCCTCGAGGAGGTGTTCGCCCAGGTCGCGGCCGAACTCACGGACGAGGAGCTGCGGCGGATGAACCTGCTGGTGGACGTCGAGGGCCAGGAGCCGGCCGACGTGGCCTTCGACTTCATGGTCGACAAGGGCTTCATCTCCGACCCCGGGACGGGCTGACCGGCCGGGGGTGCGCCTTAAGTTTTCCGACTTGCCGCGCCTCATTCACCTCACGGGTGCCTGCGCTCTGCTTTGATGGAAGGCAATTGGGTTGTACGACGCAGTCAACTACCAAGAAGGTTGCCATGGAGTACCGCACGGCCGAACATCCGAGGCCGCAGCATTTCATCCTGCATCTGAGCGACACCCACCTGGTGGGAGGTCCCGGCCCCCTCTACGGGGCGGTGGACAGCGAGGAGCGGCTGCGCCGGATCTTCGCCGACCTGACCGCCTCCGGGGCCCGGCCCGATGCCATCGTGTTCACCGGGGACCTCGCCGACAAGGGTGAGCCCGGCGCCTACGAGAAGCTGCGGGCGATCGTCGATCCCGCCGCTGAGCGCCTCGGGGCGAAGGTGGTGTGGGCGATGGGCAACCATGACGACCGCGCCAGCTTCCGCGAGGGCCTCCTCGACGAAGCCCCGGGCACCGGACCCGTGGACCGCTCCTACGACGTCGACGGGCTGCGGATCATCACCCTCGACTCGAGCGTCCCGGGCCACCACCACGGCGCGCTCAGCCGCGGCCAGCTGCTGTGGCTGGCCAACGAACTGCTCACCCCCGCCCCGCACGGAACCATCCTGGCCCTGCATCACCCGCCGGTGCCCAGCGTCCAGGACCTCGCGGTCCTCGTGGAGCTGCGCGGGCAGCGGGACCTGGCCGAGGTGGTGCGCGGCTCGGACATCCGGGCCGTCATCGCCGGACACCTCCACTACTCGACGACGGCGACCTTCGCCGGGGTCCCCGTCTCGGTCGCCTCGGCCACCTGCTACACCCAGGACCTGCTTTTCGACGGCGGCGGGACCCGGGGCCGCGACGGCGCCCAGTCCTACAACATGGTCCACGTCTACGAGGACACGATCGTGCATTCGGTGGTCCCGTCCGGCCAGTACACCGCGGTGGGGGAGACAGTTCCCCGCGCCGAGACCCGGCGGCGCCTTGAGGCGGCGGGGGTGCGGATCGCCGAGGCGGCCCCGGCCCGCCAGTTCAGCGGGGTCTGACCCGCTCACCTGGATCGAACCGGATCACCGGGGTCCCACCGGTTCAGCGGGGTCCGGCCAGTTCATCGGAGCTAGACCGGTTCAGTGGAGTTAGACCGGTTCAGCGGGGACTGACGGTTCAGCGGGGTCTGGCCGGCCCGCCGGAACAGGTCAGCGCCGTGGCTGCGGCACGCAGAACAGGGTCCGCGGATCCTGGAGCAGGGCCGGGCGATCGAAGTCGCCGCGGCGCACCCAGCCGTCCAGGGCCACCCCGCGCAGCAGGGCATCCTCCGCCAGCAGCACCGGCCCGGCCGTGCCGGTGCGGAACCGGTCGGGATCGGCGCCGGCGAGCACCACCGGGTCGCCGTCGGCGATGCCGTGCTCGAAGACCTCGAGCTGGCGGTCCCACTTCGGGGCGGCCCGGCCGCCGGGGGCCTGCAGCGGCATCCGCAGGGCCGCCTCGGACTCCCCGGCGGGGTCTGGATCTGGGTCTGGGCCCCCGCGCCAGATCCAGACCCGGCCGCCGTCGGGTTCGGCCGGAAGGATCTCCCGTTCGGGCTCCGGCCACAGGTATGGCAGGTCCTCCGGGACGCCGGGGAAGCGGTCCCGGTAGATCTCCGGGGCCTTCTGGATCAGGTTCGACTGGTGGCTCAGATGCACGCCGGCGTCACCGAGCCACGGCGGCAGCGCGACGTCCTGCGGGTCGGCGTCGGGGGCGAACTCCCGGATCAGCGGGCCGGTCGTATCGGCGTGCCCGCGCGAGACCCACTCCCGAACCATCGCCAGGCCGTAGAGGCTCAGGGCCGGCACATAGCCCATCCACATCCGGATGGCCGGGTGCCGCTGCCACCCGTAGTCGGGAAGAACGAGCGCCCGAAGCGCCTGCAGCGTCTCGACGCGCTGCTTGCCCAGCCGTGCCTGGTCGAGCACGGCGGCACTGGCAGCGAAGTCCGGGTAGGGCAGGAACGTCTGCATGGTGCAAGTCTGGCACGCGCCCGGACGGGCTACTTCTCCCAGGGCGCCTTGACCGGGAAGTACTTTTCGAGGAACTCCGTGACGAGCCGCGCCCGCTCGTCGGCGGGCACCTCGGGAAAGCTTCCGTCATTGAGGCAGAAGAAGTCGAAGTTCCGCTTGTCGAGCATCTTGTTGAGGCTCTTCAGGCCCGACCGCGCGGTGGTGTCGACGTACTTTACCCGCGCCATCTCCTGGGTGACCGCCCGCCCGGTCAGCAGCGAGTAGTAGTGGTAGAGCGAGTTGGTAACGGAGATGTTGTCCTTCGCCCGGAAGGTTGAGGCGGCGGTGGCCTTGAACTCCGCAGCGAACTCATCCTCCATCTCCAGCAGCACGCTCTTGCGCAGCGGAGCCGCCGTGTGCTCGAGGTGGCGGGTCGTGATCCGGCCGAACCGCTCGTGGAGCAGCCGCCGGTTCACGCGCGCCGCGTTCTCGAAGCCGCTGCGCTCGGCGTCGTTCTCGCCGAGGCCGATCCGGGTGTCCGCCTCGATGAACTTGGTGATCCCCCCGGGGGAGAAGAACATGTCCGGGGCCACGGGGCGGCCGAAGAACATGTCGTCATTGGAGTAGAGGAAGTGCTCCGCGAGCCCGGGAATGTGCTGCAGCTGGGCCTCGACGGCCTGCGAATTGTGGGTCGGCAGCACCGAGGGGTCCGAGAAGTGCTCCTCGGCACGCACCAGGGTCACCGAGGGGTGGTCCGCCAGCCACTCCGGGCGCTGGGAATCGGTGGCGATGAAGATCCGGCGCACCCAGGGGGCGAACATGTATACCGAGCGCAGCGCGTACTTCAGCTCGTTGATCTGGCGGAAGCGCGCCTCGTGGTCGTCGCCTTCACCGACGACGGCGCCCTTCATCCGGGCGGCGCGCGCCGCCTGGTATTCGGGGCTGCTGCCGTCGACCCAGGAGAAGACGAGGTCAATGTCGAAGCCGATGTCCGAGGCGTGGTCGGCGAACATATTGTCGATGGTGGGCCACTTCAGGCCGTGGCGCTCAACGGATCCGCGCACCGCCTCGGCCGCAGGCACCGTGCGGCGGGTCAGGGAGTTCTCCACCGGAAGTTCGATGTTGTCCGCGTGAAGGGCCCACAGTTCGATCTGCACGCCGGCGGAGGGCCCGTAGGCCAGCCCGCCGATCGGTTCGATGCGGGGGCGGAACAGCCGGTAGATGCGGGCCTTGCGGCTGTGCGACAGGGACCCGTCCGCGACCAGCAGGGTGGTGCGGCGCTTGGTGTCGACGGTGCGTGAATAGAAGGGTTCGTTCCGGCACGCCTCCACCAGGGCCGCGCGCAGCCGCTCCTGGTCCTTGACGTCGATGGCGATGACGGGGCGTTCGTCATTGCCGCGCACCAGCAGGAACTGGATGCCGGCGGCATCGAGGGCAGCGCGGATGAACAGCAGGTCCTCGACCATGGCCTCGTGCGGGGTGCGGTCGGAGTTGATCAGGGTGAAGCGCCGCTTGACGGTGGTGATGTCGGAGCGGTCGGTGAATCGGGCGACTGCCGCACGGGAGGCGGATTCGAGAATCTCGGCTTCGTTCTCCGGTTCGGGAGCACCGAAATAAATGTCGTGTTGTGCAGCCGTGTCTGTAATCGTTGCCTCCGCGCAGATGGGTGTGAAGCTCCAATGATAGAGCCTGCGGGCGGCTGCTCTTTCAGGCGCCGGTCCGGTACCGGGTGCGGTACGCGGGCGCGCGGCAGCCGGGGGTGTCGGCCCCGATCCGGGGGTTTAGTAGGTGCGGTAGAGCTCTCCGACCGGGACCTCGGCGTCGAGCCGGTTCTCGGGCCCGGGCAGCGGGCACGCCCACGCCTCGTCGTAGGCGCACGAGGCGTTGTAGCAGAAGTTCAGGTCGATCACGATGCTGCCGGGCTGGCGGCCCTCGCCCAGGTGGGCGCCTTTGATGGTGTCGAGCAGGTACCGCCCGCCCCCGTAGGTTCCGCCGTCGCGCCCCGCAGTGGTGTCACGCAGGGGAAGGAAGATGCCGCCGCCGTAGGACTGGAGGCGCCACAGCGCGAGCTGCCCTAGTCCCGGCAGCACGACGCTGCCCAGCCGCTGGAAGGGCACGGTGCCGTCGGTGCCCGTCTCGACATCCCGGACCTCCCCGGCCCCCTCATCGCTCACCGCGGCCTCGAACCGGTAGGCCGGGTCGTAGTCGGCCATGGCAACCCCTGCAAAGCGCTCCTTCGCCGCGGCGTCGAGGGGAGAGGCCGGGTGGGTGCCCAGCAGGTGATCCCGGCCGGCCCGCCAGAGGGCGTGGGCCGCCTCGGGGGAGTCCTCGGCTGCGCTGCGGCGCACCTGCCCGTAGAGGTTGAACACTGATTTCCGCCAGTCCGCCGTGTCGAGGGCGGTGGTGAGCAAGGTCATGGGTTCAGGGTACCCCCGTGCCGCGCGGGCGCACCGATAATGACACCGTCCTGCGTACTGTGGGGACGGTGACCCTTGGGATTTTTCTGGTCGTGCTCGGCGCCATCTTCGCCGGAGCCGTGGCCCAGCGCATCGCCGGCCTCGGCTTCGCCCTGCTCATCGCCCCGTTCCTCGTGCTGATCCTCGGCCCCCACGAGGGGGTGCTGCTGGTGAACATCTGCGGGGTGGTGTCCTCGGCGGTCATCGTCGGACGGGTCTGGCGGGACATCGACTGGAGCATGTTCCGCTGGCTGACTCTTCCCTCGCTCTTAGGCTCAATCCCGGGTTCGCTCATCGCCGTCGCCGCCCCCGCGGCGCCGCTGGCGGTGACCGTCGGCGCCGTCGTGCTCGCCGCCCTGTCCATCTCCCTGGTGCTCCAGCGCTCCGACGTCGTCGTCCGGGGCAATGTGCCCAAGGTCCTGGCCGGATTCGGCGCCGGGCTCACCAACTCGATGGCCGGGGTCGGCGGACCGGCGGTGAGCGCCTACGCCGTCCTGGCGAAATGGCCGCAGCGGCCCTTCGCGGCGACCCTGCAGCCCTTCTTCGTCGTCATCGGGCTGGTGACACTCGCGATCAAACTCCTGCTCGACCCGGCCCAGGCACCGGTGCTCGCCCCCTGGATGTGGGGAGCCATCGGCGGCGTCATCCTCGCCGGGATCTTCACCGGAGAAAAACTCGGGCGCTTCGTGCGGGACGACACGGCCCGCTTCGCCGTCGTCGTCATCGCCTTCGTCGGGGCCGGGCTGGCCACCGCTCGAGGGATCGCCGACCTGCTCGGCTAACCCGCCGGTGCCGCCGGGCCGCGTCGGTGGGCGGAGCCGGCCGGAGCCGGTGGCACCATTGAAGGGATGAAACTTCCACGCCGGAGACCGACAGCCGTTCCCATGCCCCTCTGGCTGCAGGGGGTGTTCGAGCTCGGCCAGGCCGCAGCGATCTCCGCGGCCCTGGTCCTGATTCCGGTCGCCGCGGTGTGGCTGACCGGCGGCTTCGCCGACCGCGACGCCGTCTCCGCGGCGCAGTCGGCCGGCCACGCCTGGGTGGTGATGCACGGGGTGCCGCTGGTGCTCACCTTCCCGCCGGGGACGGTGATCGCCGGGACGACCTCCGGCCTGCTGCACGCCGTTCCGCTCGGCCTGGTGCTCGTGCCGTTCCTCCTCGCCTGGCGTGCCGGACGGCGCCTTGCCCGCGCCTCCTACACCGACCAGCTGTGGCAGGCCGTTCTCGGGGCGCTGGGCATCTACGCGGTGGTGGGCGCCGCCGTGGCCTACTTCTCGACAAACGCCGACGTGTCCGTGTCCCTGACGGCGGGTGCACTGATCCCGCCGGTGTCGGCGGGCCTCGGGATCGTCACCGGCGCCTACCGTGAGGCCGGCGCCTGGAGCCGCCTGATCGGCGTGGACCTTGCCGCCTGGATCGCCCGGACCAGCCAGCACTCGCGCTGGGCCGGATCGTACGCCTGGTCCGTGGTGCGCTCGGCCTTCCTCGGCGTGCTGGCGGCCACCGGCCTGGCGGCGCTCCTGCTCGCCGCCGCCGTGGCCCTTCACTGGACCGAAGTCATCACCGTGTACGAACGCCTCGAGGCAGGGATCGCGGGGTCGACGGCTCTGACCCTCGGGCAGCTCGGCCTGCTGCCGAACCTCGTGGTGTGGACCCTCGCCTGGGCCTCAGGGGCAGGGTTCGCCCTCGGCACCGGCAGTTCGCTCACGCCGATGGCCAGCACCGTCGGTCCCCTCCCCGCCGTTCCGGTGCTCGGGGCACTGCCGGCCGGGGCCCTCGAATTCGGCATCGTGGCCCTGGCGCTGCCCGTGGTGGCGGGCCTGCTGGCGGGATGGTGGTTCTTTCGGGAGGGCGAGAACCACTTCGATGAGTGGCTGAGCCTCAAGACCCCGGCCCGCTGGCTCACCTCGATCGTCTCCACGGTGTGCCTCGGACTGTTCGTGGGCCTCCTCGCGGGCCTCGGCGGCGCGGCA
>NZ_CADCTE010000060.1 GCF_902805515.1 uncultured Arthrobacter sp.
CGGTCAAAATGATGATCGGCAGGGCAGACGTGCGGCGGATCTCGCGGATCACGTCGAGCCCGTCCCGGTCCGGGAGCCCGAGATCGAGCACGATCAGGTCGGGCCGGTCTGCCCGGAACCGGTGCAGGGCGTCACCGGCGTCGGCCGCGGTGACGGCGCGGAATCCGCCCCGCACGAGGTAGTCGCGGGTGAGCCGGACGAGAGCTGGCTCGTCATCGACGATGAGGATGGTGGTCGTGGTCAAGGATCCATCGTTTCTGCGCGATAGCGGAGGGCCAACCGACCCGAACGGGACCATTGCCCGGGCGGGTCGGTCGAGGCTGTCATGCCGGTCGGGTCAGGACGAGCCGGCTGCCCCGTCGTTGGCACTGGTCCGGTCTCCCTCGTGCTGGCGGCGATGCCATTCGTTCAGGGCATCGGGGTCATAGCCGCCACGCCATCCGGGTCCTCCCCGTGGACCGCCCCAGATGGTGCCGCGGAGAAGCCCGAAGAAGAGAAAGAATACCAGCGGGAAGATCAGGAGCCCGAACGGGAAGAAGAATGGGCGACCACCCTCGATAACGATCGTATCGCCAGCGCCCGCGGTGGTGGTTGTGCCGTCATCGGCGACCCGAACGACTTGTACGCGGTCGTCGCGCCAGCCATTCCAGTCATCGTTGCCTCCCCAGTAGATGGCGGCGGCGATACCTCCAATCAGGAGGACGAGCAGCGTGCCAAAGATCCAGCGTTCTTTCATTAGATGAATTCCCCTGTCGTGTGATGTGCGAACCTGCCGGACTTCCCGATCCCATGTCCCTGACCTCGCCGACCCTCCCGCCACCAGCCCGGTCCGGTATGCGCCCAGGGCGGCCCGCCGTGTCTCCGGAATGCATGCCGGGACCGCGCCCGGGCCCTTGCGACCAGCGCGAACGTGACGAGCGAGCCTACGATCAGCTTTTTCATGGATGATCACCTTTCTGATGTGGGGCGGATGCCAGGCAAGATCGGGTGGTGCCGGCACCAACCGCTGATTCCGTTACCTTCCAAGCTAGGGGCCGGATATGAACCTGATGTGAATGCCCCGGGAAG
>NZ_CADCTE010000061.1 GCF_902805515.1 uncultured Arthrobacter sp.
CGGCTCGGGCATCGGCCCGACCCGCATCACGCGGGCCGTGGGCATCATCAAGGCCTACACCACGCGCGTGGGCGCCGGACCGTTCCCCACCGAGCTCTTCGACGACATGGGCCTCTACCTGCAGAAGACCGGCGGGGAGTTCGGCGTGAACACCGGGCGTCCGCGCCGCACCGGCTGGTACGACGCCGTGCTGGCGCGCCACGCGGCCCGCGTCAACGGCTTCACCGACTACTTTGTGACGAAACTTGACGTGCTCACGGGGATCGAGCGCATCCCCGTCTGTGTCGCCTACGACGTCGACGGCGTACGCCACGACGAGATGCCCATGACTCAGACCGAGTTCCACCACGCGAAGCCGATCTTCGAATACTTCGAGGGATGGACCGAGGACATCACCGGTGCGCGCAGCATCGAGGACCTGCCGGACAACGCACAGGTCTACGTGCGGGCGCTCGAGAAGATGTCGGGGACCCGGTTCTCGGCCATCGGCGTCGGCCCGGACCGCGATCAGACCATCGTGGTGAACGACCTCATCACCGGCTGACCCGGCACCCCGGGCCCCCGGCCCGGGCGTCACCAGCCCCGGGGCGCTACCAGCCCCGGGTTCCCGGCCCGCCCTTGAACGGCCCGACGATCCGCGCGGTGACCCAGCCGCCGTAGAAGTCACCGGCCTGCGCGGTGACCTGTTCACCGTCCACGGTGCAAAGATCCATCGCCCCTGGATACACGGCCACGCGGCCGGCCAGTTCCTCATAGCCGGCCGCGGGGGAGGGATAGGTCCAGGCCGCCCGCGACGCGCGCCTCCCGCCGCCGACGACGTCGAAGTAGCCCGCGGTGCCCTTGAACTCGCAGAAGGAACTCCCCTCCGCGGCCTCAAGCGCCCCGGGCGCGAAGTCCGCGGCCGGCAGGTAGTACACCGGCGGATGGCTCGTCTCGAGCACCCGCAGGGCCGAGGAGGTCCGCAGGATCTCCTCGCCGCCGAACCGCACGACGATCTGCTCGGTGCTCGCTTCCACCCGTGGTGGCCTCGGATAGTCCCAGACGGATTCCTGGCCGGGACCGGGGACTGCGCGTCGAATGCTCATGGCCCAACGCTAGCCTTTAGCAACCCGCCGCGCAGTCTGTAGGCTGGTGCGCAGGGGACAGCGACGCGGAGGCGGGGAATATGAAAGTCAGCGTAGGACAGTTCCGGCCTGGCGGGGACGTGCGGGCGAACCTGTTGGTGATGCGGAAGCTGGCCCGGAAGGCAAAGTCCGACGGCGCCGAGCTCATCGTGTTCCCGGAAGAGTCGATGTTCACCATCGGCAAGGTCACCGGCCCGCTGCAGGCCGCCGTCGAGGGCAGTTGGAGCACCTTCGTGCAGCAGCTCTCCTTCCTGGCCGCGGAGCTCGATCTGGCGATCGTTGCGGGCGGCTATGAGTCAAGCGGGGAGGAACGCCCCTACAACACACTCGTGCTGATCGACCGGAACGGCCGGATCACCGACACCTACCGGAAGCTTCACCTCTACGACGCGTTCAGCTACCAGGAGTCGAAGCGGATCAAACCCGGCGACGGCGGCCTCACCGTCGTGCCGCTCGGGGAGATGTCCGTGGGGCTGATGACCTGCTACGACGTCCGCTTCCCGGAGCAGGCCCGGGCGCTCGCCGACGCCGGCGCCGATCTGATCTGCGTGCCCGCGGCCTGGTTTCAGGGCGAGCACAAGATCGAGCACTGGGAGACCCTCCTCAAGGCCCGCGCCATTGAGAACACGGTCTGGATCGCCGCGGCCGGCACCTCGAGCGATCACACCATCGGCCACTCGGCCATCCTTGACCCTATGGGCGTCGCGCACGCCTTCCTCGAACATGAGTCCGAGGCCGTCGTGACGACTGAGGTCACCCGGCACCGGGTCGACGACGTCCGCGAGTTCCTCCCCGTGCTGCGCAACCGCCGCTTCGGGCCCAACGAGGAGATCGTCGACGCGCACTAGGATCGGAGCTTCCGCTCAGGACGCCGGGGAGGCGGCCGGCGCGAACACCGTCCGCTCAAGGAAGCCGTTGCGGAACTTGCCCTCGGGATCCCAGGCGTCGGCCAGGGCCCGGAAATCCCGGAGGCGCGGGTACAGGCACTCGAGCGGGCCGGCCTGCCCGGTGAACAGCTTGCCCCAGTGCGGCCGGGCCGCGAAGGGGGCAAGGCTGGACTCGAGCTCGGGAAGGAACGCCTCGACCTCGGCCTGCAGGGGTTTCCAGGTGAAGTGCAGGCCGATCCCCGAACGGCCGTAGTTGCTGCTCAGCCACAGGCGGTCGGCCGCCATCGTGCGGATCTCCGAGATCTGGAGCAGCGGTGCGAGCTTCGGTGCGAGGGAGCGGACCGCGTCGATGGCCGCCAGGGCGTGCTCGGAGCCGACCAGGTATTCGGACTGCAGCTCCGCTCCACTGCTGGGGGTGAAGGCGAGCCGGAAGTGGGCGAGGCGGTCCGACCAGGGCCCGGGCACGCCGAGCTGCTGCGTGCAGTTCACCGGTGACATGCCGGGGACCGGGTGCAGCGGCTCCTCGGCCCTCGTTCCGCCGAAGAAGGCCGATGCGGCCGGGCCGTCGTCGTCCGCCGAGGTCCGCGACTTCAGCCAGGCCTGGCTGACGGTGTCACCGGCCCAGTCGGTGAAGAGGCTGACGCTGTAGGCGGCGCCGGTGATCTCCTCGAAGTTTCCGAGGACCCGGTCCCACGGCAGGCCGGTGTAGGCGTCCTGGCGCACCGTAAAGGACGGCTCGATGTCGAGGGTGAGCCGGGTCATGATCCCGAGCGCCCCAAGGTTCACCACCATGCCCTCGAAATCCGGGTCCTCGCCCCGCCGCACGGTGCGCAGGTCACCGGACGCTGTGACGAACTCGATGGCCGCCGCGGCGGTGGCGAGGTTTCCGTTGCCGTTCCCCGAGCCGTGGGTGGCCGTGGCGACCGCTCCGGCCACGGAGATGTGGGGCAGGGAGGCGAGGTTGGCGATTGCGAAACCCTGCCGCTGGAGTTCAGCGGCGAGTTCCCCGTAGCGGGTGGCCGCGCCGACGCTCACGGTTCGTCCGGCGCCGTCGACGCTGATGGTGGAGGGCAGGTTCTCAAGGGATACCAGCGTGCCGGTGGTGTCCGCGATGTCGCTGAAGGAATGGCGGCTGCCGAGCGCACGCACCGAGGACGCCGCGGCGACGATCTCCTGGAGGGCGCGCACCTCAGTGGGGCGTTCAAGGCGTTCCTGCCGGTAGCCCAGGTTGCCTGCCCAGTTGAATTCGGTCGTCATCGGTCACCATTCCTTCTTCATCGCCACGTTTCACCGGCAACCGTGCCGTCACCGGGTGACAGCACCACCAAGACCACTCTAGGGACATTCGCGGGGAGGTTCGCACGGGCGGCCGGGGCCGGCGCAGTGCAGTAGCGTGTCCGCCATGACGGACAACAATTCCGGAAAAACGGCGCGGCCGGAACGTGCCGCAAATATCCGGGACGTCGCCCGCGCCGCGGGGGTGTCCCACCAGACGGTCTCGCGGGTGATCAATGATCACCCCAGCCTGCGGGAGGGAACGCGGAGGCGCGTCCTTGAGGCGATGGAGCAACTTTCATTCCGGCCAAACCGGGCCGCACGCGCCCTCGTCACCAGCAGGTCGGGCATCCTGGGGGTGCTCGTCTCACACGGCGTCGAGTACGGTCCCGCGGCAAGCCTGCAGGCCATCCACGAGGCGGCCGCCAACGCGGGTTATTGGATCGATGTCGCCAACCTTGAACGCACCGACCACGGCTCGATCGTTGCGGCGCTGGACCGGCTGATGGACCATGCGGTGGAGGGACTGGTCATCCTCGCACCCCAGTCCCGGTCCCTCAAGGTGATAGAGGATCTCGCAATCCGGTTGCCCTTCGTCACGGTGCATTCAACGGGCCGTTTCTCCGACCACCGGCTCTCCGTCGACCAGCTGTCCGGTGCACGACTCGCGACCAGGCACCTGCTGGAGCTTGGACACCGCCGTGTCCTGCATCTGGCCGGACCGGAAGGCTGGGTGGAATCGGCGGCGAGGCTTCAGGGCTACCGGGAAGAGATGGCGGCGTGGAATGTCCCGCCCCTTGACGCGCCGGACGGCGATTGGACAGCCGAGTCGGGGTACCGCGCCGGGAAGGCCGCGATGCGGGCCGGCGGCTTCAGTGCGGTGTTCTCGTCGAACGACCAGATGGCGCTGGGGCTCATCCACGCGTTTGCGGAGGCCGGACTGCGGGTCCCGCGCGATGTCAGCGTCGTTGGGTTCGATGACGTCCCGGAGGCCGCCCACTACCTTCCGCCGCTCACGACGGTGCGCCAGGATTTTCCTGAGCTTGGGCGGCGCTGTGTGGCCGCCCTGCTGGGGATGCTCGGCCATGGGCCCTCCCTGCCGCAGGGAGACATCGCGCCGGAATTGATCGTGCGCCGATCCACTACCGCGCCACCCCCCTGACCCCTGCCTCACCCTGCGGGCAGCCTGGTCCGACTCCCGTTATGGAAGCGTTACCGAAATCTTCGAACCCGAGCCGGTGCCAAGCGTGTATCGTGGCATCCACAATAAATGTGACCGTTCACATTGCGGGTCGGTGGCGAAGGTGTCCGTTGCCCGCAGGCATCACCCGAAAGACAATGAGGTTTTTTCGTGAGCGAAGCTTCCCCCACCCTTCCGGCCGCAGCGCGCAAAACGCCCGGCTCACCGGCGGCCCGGCCCGGGTCCCCTGCCGGCCCGAAATACGTGATCGGTATCGACTTCGGCACGCTCTCGGGCCGCGCCGTCGTGGTGCGCGTAAGCGATGGCGCCGAGGTCGGCTCGGCAGTCACCGAATACCCCCACGCCGTCATGGACACGGTCCTTGCCGCCACCGGCGCACCGCTTCCCCCCGACTGGGCGCTGCAGGTGCCCGCGGACTACGTCGAGGTGCTCCGCACCGCCGTCCCCGCAGCGGTGCGCGACGCCGGCATCTCACCCCAGGACGTCGTCGGCGTGGGAACGGACTTCACTGCCTGCACGATGATTCCGACCACCGCCGACGGGACGCCGCTCAACGAACTGCCCGGCTACGCCTCCCGCCCCCATGCCTACGTCAAGCTCTGGAAGCACCACGCCGCACAGGGGCAGGCCGACCGCATCAACGAACTCGCCCGGCAGCGCGGTGAAACCTGGCTGCCCCGGTACGGCGGGCTGATCTCCAGCGAATGGGAGTTCGCCAAGGGGCTGCAGCTCCTCGAGGAGGACCCCGAGCTCTACTCCCGCATGGACCACTGGGTCGAGGCGGCCGACTGGATCGTCTGGCAGCTGACCGGCCGCTACGTCCGCAACGCCTGCACCGCCGGCTACAAGGGCATCCTGCAGGACGGCGCCTACCCCACCCGGGAGTTCCTCGCGGCGCTGAACCCGGACTTCGCTTCCTTCGCCGAGGACAAGGTGGAGCACCCCATCGGTGCACTCGCCTCCGCCGCCGGCACCCTCTCCGCGGAGGCCGCCGGCTGGACCGGGCTGCCTGAGGGTATCGCGGTCGCCGTCGGCAATGTGGACGCCCACGTCACGGCGCCCGCGGCGCAGGCCACCGACCCCGGGCAGATGGTCGCCATCATGGGAACCTCGACCTGCCACGTGATGAACTCCGAGGCGCTGCGGGAGGTGCCCGGGATGTGCGGCGTCGTCGACGGTGGGATCGTCGAGGGACTGTACGGCTACGAGGCCGGACAGTCAGGGGTGGGAGACATCTTCGCCTGGTTCGTCGCGAACCAGGTTCCCGCCGACATCTCCGCGGAGGCGGCACGGATCGGGCTCAGCGTGCACGAGTACCTGACCGAGCAGGCCCGGCACGACCCCGTCGGCGCCTCGGGCCTGATCGCCCTCGACTGGCACTCCGGCAATCGGTCGGTCCTCGTTGACCACGAGCTCTCCGGCCTGGTCGTGGGGCTGACCCTCGCCACCGCACCGCACGAGGTGTACCGGGCGCTCCTCGAGGCGACGGCTTTCGGAACCCGGAGGATCGTCGAGGCTTTCAACGACTCAGGCGTCCCGGTGACCGAATTCGTGGCGGCGGGTGGGCTCATCCGGAACTCCTTCCTGATGCAGACCTACGCGGACGTGCTGAATCTGCCCATCTCCGTCATTGGAAGCGCCCAGGGGCCGGCACTCGGCTCCGCCATCCATGCCGCCGTCGCCGCGGGAGAGTACCCGGACATCTCCGCAGCCGCCCGGGCGATGGGCCGTCTGCAGCGCGCCGCGTACACCCCCGATCCCGGCAGGGCCGAGGCCTACACCGCGCTGTACGCCGAATACCGGGAGCTTCACGACTACTTCGGCCGCGGCGGCAACAATGTGATGCGCCGGCTCAAGGCGATGCGGCGCTCCGCCCTTTCGGCTCCGGTGCAGGCGGTGTCGGCATGAGCGGCAACAGTGCCGCCCTTCAGGAGGCGATCGCACGCACCCGCCAGGAGGTCGCCGACCTGCACGCCGAACTCGTGCGCTACGGGCTGGTCGTGTGGACCGGCGGAAACGTCTCGGGCCGCGTGCCCGGGGCGGACCTGTTCGTCATCAAGCCCAGCGGCGTCGGCTACGAGGACCTGTGCGCCGAAAACCAGATCCTGTGCACCCTCGACGGCTCCGTCGTCGCGGGCACCGCGGGATGTGAACGTTCACCCTCGAGCGACACCGCGGCCCACGCCTATGTCTACCGGCATCTTCCGGAGGTCGGTGGGGTGGTCCACACCCACTCGCCCTACGCCACCGCCTGGGCGGCCCGCGGCGAGGCGATTCCCTGCGTCCTCACGGCAATGGCCGACGAGTTCGGCGGAGAGGTGCCGGTCGGCCCCTTCGCCGTCATCGGCGATGACTCCATCGGCAGGGGCATCGTCGACACCCTGGCGGGGCACCGCTCCCGGGCCGTGCTGATGAAGAACCACGGCCCTTTCACCATCGGCAAGGACGCCCGCGACGCCGTCAAGGCCGCCGTCATGACCGAGGACGTCGCCCGCACCGTGCACCTCTCCCGCCAGCTGGGGGAGCCCGCAGCCATCGCCGACGCCCACGTCGATTCGCTCTTCGAGCGCTACCAGAACGTCTACGGTCAGCCCGCCGCGCAGGCCCCAACCCAGGCAGGAGCCACCCGATGACCTCCCTTCGCACCACCCTCGACAGCTACGAAATCTGGTTCCTCACCGGCAGCCAGGACCTCTACGGGGAGGAGACCCTTGCCCAGGTGGAGGTGCAGTCCCAGGAGATCGTCAAGATCCTCAACGACTCCGGGCTGCCCGTGAACATCGTCTGGAAGCCGACCCTCAAGGACTCGGATTCGATCCGCAGGATGGCCCTTGAGGCCAACGCGGCCGACAACGCCATCGGCGTCGTTGCCTGGATGCACACCTTCAGCCCCGCCAAGATGTGGATCACGGGCCTGGACGCGCTGCGCAAGCCGCTGCTCCACCTCCACACCCAGATCAATGTCGCCCTGCCCTGGGCGGAGATCGACTTCGACTTCATGAACCTCAACCAGGCCGCGCACGGCGACCGGGAGTTCGGATACATCCAGTCACGGCTCGGCGTTCCCCGCAAGACCGTCGTCGGGCACGTCACCAATCCATCGGTCACCGGCCAGGTCTCCAGCTGGCAGCGCGCCTGCGCCGGCTGGGCCGCGGTGCACGGGCTGAAGGTGGCCCGCTTCGGTGACAACATGCGCTACGTCGCCGTCACCGAGGGGGACAAGACCGAGGCTGAGCTGCGCTTCGGCGTCTCGGTCAACACGTGGGGCGTCAACGACCTCGTGGACGTGGTCGACGCCCAGCCTGAACACCTCATCGACGAGCTCGTTGCCGAGTACGAGGAAAGCTACGACGTGGCACCGGAACTGCGGCGCGGCGGCGACCGCCACGAGTCGCTGCGCTACGGCGCCCGCCTCGAGCTGGGCCTTCTCTCCTTCCTCGAGGCCGGCGGATTCGGTGCGTTCACGACAAGTTTCGAGGACCTCGGGGGGCTGCGGCAGCTCCCCGGCCTCGCGGTCCAGCGGCTCATGGCCAAGGGCTACGGCTTCGGCGCCGAAGGCGACTGGAAGACCGCGGTCCTGGTGCGCGCCGCGAAGGTCATGGGTGCGGGCCTGCCCGGCGGCGCTTCGCTGATGGAGGACTACACCTACCACCTCGTTCCGGGGGAGGAGAAGATCCTCGGCGCCCACATGCTCGAGATCTGCCCCACCCTGACGACGGCGCGTCCCTCCCTTGAAGTGCACCCCCTGGGCATCGGCGGCCGGGAGGACCCGGTGCGGCTCGTGTTCGACACGGACCCCGGGCCCGGCGTCGTCGTTGCCCTCTCCGACATGCGCGACCGCTTCCGGCTCACCGCCAACGCCGTCGACGTCGTACCCCCGGACGCGCCGCTGCCGAACCTTCCGGTAGCCCGCGCGGTCTGGAAGCCGGCACCGGACCTCGCGACCTCGGCCGCGGCCTGGCTCAGCGCCGGCGCCGCCCACCACACGGTGCTCAGCACGGCGGTGGGCCTGGAGGTCTTCGAGGACTTCGCCGTGATCGCCGAGACCGAACTCCTGCGCATCGACGACTCGACGATCCTGCGGGATTTCCAGCGTGAACTGCGCTGGAACTCGGCCTACTACCGGCTCGCCTCAAAACTGTAAATCCACGCAGCAACCCGGGCGATGGCGCCCGGGCCGACGAAAGGGAACCCCTATGAACAAGAACTTCCTCAAGGGCATCGCCGCAGCCGGCGTGCTCGCTCTCAGCCTGAGCGCCTGCGGCGGCAGCCGTGGCGCGGACGCCGGAGCAGAAGGCGGCGAAGGCTCGAACGAAGGTGCCAAGATCGGCGTCGCGATGCCCACTCAGCAGTCAGAACGCTGGATCGCCGACGGCGAGAACGTCAAGAGCCAGCTCGAGGAACTCGGCTACGAGGTCGACCTCCAGTACGCGAACGACGACATTCCCACTCAGGTCTCCCAGATCGAAAACATGATCAACGGCGGGGCGAAGGCCCTCGTTATCGCCTCGATCGACGGCACCACCCTCACCAGCGTCCTCGACACCGCCGAATCCCAGGACATCCCCGTCATCGCCTACGACCGCCTGATCAACGGTTCGGACACGGTCGACTACTACACGACGTTCGACAACTTCGAGGTCGGCGTCCAGCAGGCGACCTCCCTGCTGACCGGGCTCGGCGTCCTCGACGAAAACGGCGAGGAAACCGGCGAAAAGGGGCCCTTCAACGTCGAACTCTTCGCCGGAAGCCCCGATGACAACAACGCCACCTTCTTCTGGGACGGCGCGATGGAAGTCCTGCAGCCCCACCTCGACAGCGGCGTGCTGAGCGTTCCCAGCGGCCAGACCGACTTCGAGCAGGCCGCGATCCTGCGCTGGCTCCCCGACACCGCCCAGGACCGCATGGAGGACCTGCTCACCGTCGGCGAAGGCAAGCGCCTCGACGGCGTCCTCTCGCCCTACGACGGCCTCTCAATCGGCATCATCTCCGCCCTGACCTCCGGCGGGTACTCCAAGGACGACCTCCCCGTGGTCACAGGCCAGGACGCCGAGGTCGGATCGGTGAAGTCCATCATGGCCGGCGAGCAGTACTCGACGATCTTCAAAGACGTCCGGGAGCTCGGCAAGCGCGCCGTCACCATGGTGGATTCGCTGATGAAGGGCGACGAGCCGGAGGTCAACGACGAGGAGACCTACGACAACGGCGAGAAAATCGTGCCCTCCTACCTGCTCGAATCGGAGATCGTCACCAAGGACAACTACGAAAAGAGCCTGATCGAAACGGGCTACTACACCGAAGACGACCTGAAGTAGGCACGACCTGAAGTAGGCGCGGCCTGAAGTAGGCGCGGCCTGAAGTAAGCACAGCGCCGGGCGGCGGTACTGCCGCCCGGCCTGCTGTACAGCACATCGATTACTCCAACTTCCAAAGGACGCTCAATGACCGAGCACATTCTTGAGATGCGTGGGATCAGCAAGACCTTCCCCGGGGTCAAGGCCCTCTCCGACGTGAACCTGGCGGTGTCGCGGGGCGAGGTCCATGCGATCTGCGGTGAGAACGGCGCCGGCAAGTCGACCCTCATGAAGGTGCTGTCCGGCGTCTACCCGCACGGCACCTACGACGGTGACATCAGCTTCGACGGTGAAGCGGTCTCCTTCAAGGACATCAAGGACAGCGAGCACAGCGGCATCGTGATCATTCACCAGGAGCTGGCGCTGTCGCCGTACCTCTCCGTAGCCGAAAACATCTTCCTCGGCAATGAGCGCTCAAGCCGGGGTTTCATCGACTGGAATGAAACCAATGTCGAGGCGGCCAAGCTGCTCAAGCGCGTCGGGCTGACGCTCAATCCAGTGGTGCGGGCCGGTGATATCGGGGTCGGCAAGCAGCAGCTCGTGGAGATCGCCAAGGCGCTCTCGAAAAACGTGAAGCTGCTCATCCTCGATGAACCGACCGCGGCGCTCAACGACGAGGACTCGGCACACCTGCTGGGTCTGGTGAAGGGGCTGCGTGATGAAGGGGTCACCTCCATCATCATCAGCCACAAGCTCAATGAAATCCGCGCCATTGCCGACTCCGTGACGATCCTGCGCGACGGCAGGACCATCGAGACGCTGAGCCTGCATGACGGTTCGGTCACCGAGGACCGCATCATCAAGGGCATGGTCGGCCGCGAGCTGAAGAACCGCTACCCGGAGCGCACGCCCTCGATCGGGGCCGAGATCCTTCGGGTCGAAGACTGGACCGTACACCACCCGCAGGAGCACTCACGGGTCGTCGTGGACCGCGCCAACCTCAGCGTGCGGGCCGGCGAGATCGTCGGCATCGCAGGCCTCATGGGCGCCGGGCGAACCGAACTTGCGATGAGCATCTTCGGGCGCAGCTACGGTTCGAACATCACCGGGAAGCTGTACAAGGGCGGGAAGGAGATCTCCGTCCGCACGGTCAGCGAGGCCATCCGCCACGGCATCGCCTACGCCACCGAGGACCGCAAGCGCTACGGGCTGAACCTCCTCGACGACATCAAGCGCAATATCTCCGGCGCCGCGCTGGGCAAGCTCGCCCGCCGCGGCTGGGTGGACAGCGGACGCGAAGCGGTCGTGGCCGGGGGATACCGGACCTCGATGAACATCAAGGCACCCTCGGTCACCTCCGTGACGGGGAAGCTCTCGGGAGGGAACCAGCAGAAAGTGGTGCTCTCCAAGTGGATGTTCGCCGATCCGGATGTGCTCATTCTCGATGAGCCCACGCGCGGGATCGACGTCGGCGCCAAGTACGAGATCTACACGATCATCAATTCGCTCGCGGCCCAGGGCAAGGCGGTGGTCGTCATTTCCTCGGAGCTGCCGGAACTGCTTGGCATCTGCGACCGCATCTACACCCTCGCTGAGGGCTCAATCACCGCCGAGGTACCGATCGGCGAGGCGACACCCGAGCTCCTCATGCAGCACATGACAAAGGAAAAGGACTGAACCCCATGGCTTCGACCCTTACCGACGCCGCTCTCAAACCCGCGGCGCCCACTCTGACCGATGCCGGAAGGTTCCTTGCGAGCAGGCTCCGTCAGATCGGCATCTTCGTAGCGCTCCTGGTGATCGTCACGCTGTTCCAGCTGCTGACCGCCGGCAAGCTGCTGCAGCCTGACAACGTCTCCAACATCATCGTGCAGAACAGCTACATCCTGCTGCTCGCGATCGGCATGGTGATGATTATCGTCGCCGGGCATATCGACCTCTCCGTGGGTTCGGTCGCCGCATTCGTGGGGGCCATGTCCGGGATCATGATCCAGGACTGGAACATGCCCTGGTGGCTCGCCTTCACCGCCTCGCTCGTCATCGGCGGCCTCGTCGGGGCGTGGCAGGGTTTCTGGGTCGCCTATATGGGGATCCCCGCGTTCATCGTGACCCTCGCGGGGATGCTCGTTTTCCGCGGTCTCACGCAGATCACCCTCGAGAACCGGCGGATCACGGGGTTCCCCGCGGAGTACCGGCAGCTGGGCGGCGGGTTCCTCTTCCCCGGACTCTTCCCGGCCGACACGAACATCCTCGACTGGACCACCGTGGGCCTCGGTCTCCTCGCCGCGGGGCTGCTCATCGGCAGCCAACTGCGCGGAAGGGCGACGCGTGCCAAGCTGAAGCTCGATGACGAGCCGATGGCCTGGTTCGCGACGAAGCTGGCCTTCGGCGCCGTCGTCATCCTCGGACTGACCTACCTGCTGGCCAGCTCCCGCAGCGGAACCCCCATCGTCCTCGTGGTGCTGGGACTCCTGGTGGTCACCTACAGCGCAGTGATGGGCAACAGCGTCTTCGGCCGCCACATCTACGCCCGGGGCGGCAACCTCCAGGCAGCACAGCTCTCGGGGGTCAACACCAAGAAGATCGACTTCTACCTCTTCGTGAACATGGGAGTGCTTGCCGCGCTGGCGGGGCTGATCTTCACGGGCCGCCTCAACTCGGCGGGTCCCGGTGCCGGAAACCTCTTCGAGCTCGACGCGATCGCCGCAGCTTTCATCGGCGGGGCGGCGGTCACCGGAGGGGTGGGAACGGTGATCGGCGCCATCACGGGCGGGCTGATCATGGGCGTGCTCAATAACGGCATGTCCCTGCTCGGGGTGGGAAGTGACTACCAGCAGTTCATCAAGGGAATGGTGCTCCTGCTGGCCGTTGGCTTCGACGTCTTCAACAAGCGGCGGGCATCGAGCGCACTCAAATAAAAAAGCCGGCGGACCGCGTAACCTTTCCGGTCCCGCCGACGATTACCCGTGTGTAAGTGCCGCACCGAGGCTTATCCCCCATTGGGTCTCGGTGCGGCCTTTCTCTTGGGGGCCACCGCCGCCCCGCCTGTTCGGCAGCCCGGACGACACAGCCCGGACGACACAGCCCGGACGACACAGCCCGGACGACTCAGCCCGGCAGGTACAACCCCCCCAGCGCGGACCGGCAGATGCCTCTGAGCCCGCCCAGGCCAACCAATGCGGAACGTTCTTCCTTCCGCGCAGCGCGACGCGCCCGCCGAAGCGCGGCAGGCCTTCCACCCCCTGCCGTACCCAGCGGATAAGCTGACCTCTCCACCCACCTTTCGCGAGGAAATCCATGGTTCGCATGCTGCCCGACGAAGCGCTCGCACGCGCTCAGAAGGGGGACCCGGCAGCCTTTGAATGGATCTACTCGCAGCTCAGCCCGCTGGTGCTCGGCTACTTCTCGGGCCGGGGTGCCGAGGATCCCGAAGGCCTGACCCAGGAGGTCTTCCTCACGGTCTTCACCAAGCTCACGTCGCTTCAGGGCGGGCCGGGGGCGCTGCGGACGTTCGTCTTCTCGGTCGCCCATGCCCGGTGGGTCGATGAGGTCCGCAGGAGGGCGCGCAGCCCCCTGCTGACCGGGTACGAGCCCGACGCCGATTCCCGCACCAGCGCGTCGGCCGAATCTGTGGCACTCGACCGGTTCGGTGAAGGCAATATCGAGGAACTCCTGACGGCGCTCAAGGACGAGCACAGGGAGGTCCTGCTGCTGCGCATCGTTGCCGGGCTTTCGCTTGAGCAGGTCGGGGACGTGATGGGCAGGTCGACAGGCTCGATCAAGCAGCTACAGCGGCGGGGACTGCTCCGTCTGAAGGAACTTGTGGAACTCAACCAGAAAGAGGCGTCATGACGGCGGGCAAGCCACCGGCCGATGACGAGCGCCTTTCGCAGCTGTTCGATGAGGCAGCGCTGCCCGTGGCCCCGGAACTCCTCGGCGTGCTGGGGTGCGTGAAGAGCCTGGGGGACCGGCCGGTTCCCGCTCCGGGAGCGGACCTTCTTGCCTTTTTTGCTCCAGCGGATGCGCCGGACCGCGGACGCCGGAAGCGGCTGCGGGGTCCAATCATCGGCGGCACCCTCGCGGTGTCGATGGGCCTGGGCATGTCCGGCGTGGCCGCCGGGCCGGGCACCTTCGCGGACGACCTCGGCAGCGCGGTCCATTCCGTTCTGGGCGGGCAGGGCGGAACGGCGGCGGGCCCCGCAACCATTGACCCCGCGCAGCCGCCGTCTCCATCGGACCTGCAGGGCATCGCCGGGCCTCAGGGCGGCACGGCGTCCCAGGACGCTGCCGATCGAAGCGGATATGCCGGTGCGGCGGGGCAGACCGGGACGGAGGCGGCGGGAGTCATCGGGCAGACCGGCGCGGAAGCCGCAGGCACCGCGGGAGTGACTGGAGCCGCCGAACCAGAGGTTAAGTCGACACGCCCCTCCTCCGGTGGAGCCGGTGGAACGGGCGCCGACCGGGAAGTCACCACCCCTGCAGCGGCGCCAGGCCGCCGGTCAGCGCCCGCGGCGGGGCACCAGGGCAATTCCACCCCGGGGCCGAGACCAGCGAAATCCGGGCCGGCGAAGTCCGGGCCTGCGAAATCTGTGCCTGCGGAATCCGAGTCGGAATCCCGGCCTGCGGTTTCCCAGCCTGCGGAATCCACGCCGGCGGACCTGTTACCACCCGGGACGAAGCCGGCGGGAGGGAGCCCGTCGAAGCCCAAGCCGGCGAAGTCGAAGCCGGCCAAACCGCGGCCAGGTGTGCCCGAGAACGGACAAGGAGCCGGACGAGAAGCCGGAGTGGAGCCCGAGGCGCCCGGGGAGGCGCCGGAGTGGGTGCGGAAACGTCCGGCGCCGCCCGCGTCGAAGGAACCCGAGGCCGAAGTAGACCCGGGCGTCGATTACCAGGCGGTTCCGCAGACGCCGGCAGGACCGGAAAGCGGGAACGGGCCCGACATGGATACCGGGGCCCCGGACCCCGATTCACCGGAACCGTCAGAACCGGAGCCATCGGGCCGGGAAGTTCCGGGCTCGGATACTTCGAGCACTGAAACTTTAGTCCCAAATACGTCAGGCCCGGAGCCGTCTACCGACGGGGTTTCAGCCCCCGCCGTTCTCGGAGGACCCTTGCCCCCGGCCGGGGATCCAGCAGAGCCGGAGCTGCCGCCGGATCCAGCGCTGCAGCCCCCGTCGCAGTCGCCGTCACCGCCCTCGCCCTCGCCGCTGTCAGGCGAGGACCTGCCGCTTCGAGGAGAGGACGCCGGTGTTGAACCCGGCGAGGTTCAGTCCACCGTGGAAGCGGGCGTGCTCGATCTTCAGGCAGCGGTCCATCACCACCGATAGGCCAGCGCCCTCGGCCCGCCGGGCCACGTCCTCATGCCAGGACCCCAACTGCAGCCACAGCGTTTGAGCTCCGACGTCGAGGGTTTCCTCGAGCACGGAGGGGAGGTCGTCGTGCTTGCGGAAGACGTCGACCACATCGGGAACCTCCGGCAGGTCGGCAAGCGAGGCATACGCCGGCTGGCCGAGGATCTGCGTGGCCACGGGATTGACGAAGTACAGCCGGTAGGGCGACGAGGACTGAAGGTAGGCCGCCACAAAGTACGAGGCGCGCGAGGGCTTGTCCGAGGCCCCGACGATCGCCACCGACTTCGTGCCGCGCAGCAGGGCCAGCCGCTCCGGTGCGGAGGGGCCTTCCCACGTCCGCTCTGCCGCGCTCATGCCCCGACTCCCACTGCGCACGTCGGGGCCTGCCCGTCGGCGGAGTTCCCGGCGCCGCCCTCCGGAGGTACCTGCGGCAGGGTCACGGAGCCATCGCGCTCGACGGCTTCGGTCAGTGCCTGGTCGAGGTCCCACAGGATGTCCTCGAGGTCCTCAAGGCCCACCGAAATGCGGACCAGGTCCTCCGGGATGCCCGCCGCGGCGAGCTGCTCGGGCGAGAGCTGCTGGTGGGTCGTCGACCCGGGGTGGATCACGAGCGTGCGCGAGTCCCCAACGTTCGCCAGGTGCGAGGCGAGCTGCAGCGCCTCGATGAACCGCTGGCCGGCTTCGCGGCCGCCGCGGATTCCGAAGCTGAACACCGATCCCGGCCCCTGGGGCAGGTACCTTCCCGCCCGCCCGTGGTGCGGGTGGCTGGGCAGCCCGGCGTAGTTGACGTAGGCGACGCGCGGGTCGGCCTGCAGCCATTCGGCGACGGCCTTGGCGTTCTTCAGGTGCTCATCGAGCCGCTGGGCAAGGGTTTCGACACCCTGCAGCAGCTGGAAGGCCGACTGCGGCGACAGCGACGGTCCGATGTCGCGCAGCTGCTCGGTGCGCAGCTTGGTGAGGAAGCCGTATTCACCGAAGTTTGCCCACCACTGGATGTTCCCATAGGAGGGAACGGGCTCGGTCATGCCCGGGAACTTGCCGTTGCCCCAGTTGAACCTCCCGCTCTCGACGACGACACCGCCAAGGGTCGTCCCGTGGCCGCCGATGAACTTGGTGGCCGAGTGGATCACGATGTCCGCGCCGTGCTCGATGGGCCGGATCAGGTAGGGGGTGCTGAGGGTGGAATCGATGATCAGCGGCACCCCTGCGTCGTGGGCCACCGCCGCGAGGCCCTCGAGGTCGGCTATTTCGCCGGAGGGGTTGGCGATGACCTCCGCATAGACGGCCTTCGTGTTCGGCCGAATGGCGGCCGCATAGTCGGCCGGATCCGTCCCCGGAACGAAAGTGGTGTCGATACCGAAGCGCCGCAGCGTGACGTCGAGCTGGGTCACGGTTCCGCCGTACAGCTGGGAGGCGGCGACGATGTGGTCACCGGCCTGGCACAGCGCGGCGAAGGTGATGAACTCGGCGCTCATGCCCGACGCCGTCGCCACCGCGCCGATGCCGCCCTCGAGGGAGGCGATGCGCTCCTCGAACGCCGCAACCGTGGGGTTGCCGATCCGGGAGTAGATATTGCCGTACTTCTGCAGCGCGAAGAGGCTGGCGGCGTCGTTGGTGTCCTTGAAGACGAACGACGTCGTCTGGTAGATGGGGACGGCGCGGGCGCCGTGCGCCGCGTCGGGGGTCCCGCCGGCGTGGAGCGCCCGGGTCCGGAATCCAAAAGTTCGCTCGGCCATCAGAGCCCTGCTTTCACGGTTGAGGGGGTGGGGAGGTGGAAGTCGACGCCGGCCCGGTCCGCGAGGTCCGCCTCGAGGGAGCGGACGATCGGCAGGACATCCCGGCCGAACGCCTCGACCTCCTCCTGGAAGTGCAGGTAGCAGGTGAGCATCAGGTTCACGCCCAGCTTTTTGTATTCGATGATCCGCTCGGCGATCTGCTCGGGCGTGCCGATCAGCTGGGTGCGGAAGCCGTCGTTGTACTGGATGAGGTCCTCGAAGCTGGAGTCCGCCCACATGCCCTTGCCGTCCCGGGTGGCCGGTCCGGCCTCCTGGACCGCGTCCCGGAACCCTTCAACGGCCGGCCGGTGCGCCTTGGCGACGATTTCGCGGAGGGTCTCGCGGGCCTCCTTCTCGGAGTCCCGGGCGATCACAAACCCGTTGAGGCCGAAGCGCGGGTGCCGCCCGGCGGACGAGGCCGAGGCCCGCACGCCGGCGATGTTCTCCCGGAAGCCCTCGAGGTCCTTGCCGTTGGAGAAGTACCAGTCGGCCACCCGGCCGGCGGTGGCCTGCGCCGCCGTCGAGTTTCCGCCGAAGAAGATCTCGGGGTGCGCCCGTCCGGGCACCTCGACCGGCGGCGGGCTCAGCGTGAAGTCGGTGATGTTGTAGTACTTTCCGGCCTGGCTGTAGCGCTCCTGGGTCCACAGGCCGCGCAGCACGCGGATGAACTCCTCCGTCCGCACGTACCGTTCATCGTGCTCCAGCCAGGGGAGTCCGAAGCCGGTGAACTCGCTCTTCAGCCAGCCCGAGACGATATTGACCGCAGCCCTGCCGTTGGAGATGACGTCGGCGGTGATGATGAACTTCGCGAGCACCCCCGGATGCCACATGCCCGGGTGGACGGCCGCAATGACCTTGAGCTTCTCCGTCGCCGCGAGCAGGGCCAGGGAGAAGGCCGTGGCCTCGTGCTGCTTGTCGGCACCGTAGGACGCCGCATACCGGGTCTGGGACAGCGCGTACTCGAATCCGGCGTCCTCGGCGATGCGCGCAAGTTTCCGGTTGTACTCAAAGTCCCAGCCGGTGCGCTGTTCGATCGTTGAGACGACAAGCCCGCCGCTCACGTTCGGCACCCAGTAGGCGAACTTCAGGGGTTGCGAAAAATCGGCAGTGCTCACTATTCCTCCATCGATTCTGGCGGTAGCACCCTACTGTCAGCGCTGGAGGCGCTGGCCAGGGTTGCTGCGGCGTCATAGAGCCAGATCTCTCGGCCGCTCGGGATGGTTCCCCCCGAGTGTGACAGGGACGCGGCGTAGGAACCAAGAAATGTGTCGTTGCGGGTCGCGGCATTGCAGGTAAGGTTTGCTCACGCGGACGATTCGAAGGAGCTGCCGGTGGAATTACGCAGGCTGGGGCTCGTGGTGCACGGGGGCAAGCGACGGGCCATCGAGGCGGCTCAAGGGCTGACGGCTTGGGCCGGCGAGCACGGCATCGACGTCGCCGAGATCGACGTCTGGTCCCCGGACGAACACGGACACTTACGGATTGAGCACTCCCCGCCCGGCACGTTCGACCTCGTCGTCACGATCGGCGGCGACGGGACGTTCCTGCGCGGGGTCGCGGTGGCTCAGGCCTCGAACTCCCCGATCCTCGGCGTCAACGTGGGCCGGGTGGGCTTCCTCACCGAGGTGGAACCGGAACACCTGATCGAAGCCCTGAACGCGGTCATGGCGAACGAGGCACTCGAAGAGCATCGCCTCACCCTCACCATGCGCTCAAGCCGGCCGCTGCGGATCCCCAAGGAACTCGGGGCGCTGCTCCACTATGAGCGGGGGCCGACGACGGAGCCGCCCGAGGTCCGCGCCGACGCCGCCCAGGAGACCGGCTGGGGCATCGGCATGGACGTCACCGCACTCAATGACGTCGTGTTCGAAAAACTGACCCGCGACCGGCAGGCGAGCGTGGCGGTCTACGTCGGGTCCCGCCATTTCGTCTCCTACTCGGCCGATGCGCTCATCATCGCCACGCCCACCGGTTCGACCGCCTATTCCTTCGCGGCGGGAGGCCCGGTGGTGTCGCCCCGGGCCCAGGTCCTGGTGTTCACCCCGGTCGCCGCGCACATGGTCTTCGACCGGAGCCTGATCGTCGCCGCCGATGAGCTGGTCTCGGTGCGGGTGCTCGAGCGCAGCGGACAGGTCTCGATGTCCATCGACGGCCGGATCGTCGGAGTCCTCGACCCGGGGGACTGGGTGTCGGTCTACGCCCGGCCCACGGAGGTGCGGATGCTCCGGCTTCAGGAACCCGACTTTTTCGGCCGGGTCCGGGACCGGTTCGGCCTCGTCGACGCAGCCGCCGCGGCCGCCGACGGCGATTCGCCCGTGGCGCACATCCCCAGCACGCCCAAACCCGACGACATGAAACACGTGCACATCCCCACCCCGGCCCTTGAGGCGTGGACGTGGCCGCGGGCGGAGCCGCTGGACCGCTAGGTCCTCCGCCCGGGCTGCGCTGGTCCACCCCGCCTGCCCGGCCGAAACTGCAGCTCACCACGCTTTCCGGACGTCACAAGGGGGTGAGCTGCACACTCGTTGGCGATCCTCCTATAGACGACCTCCGGTAGTCCTCTCCGTCCCGCCGAGACTGCAGTTCACCACGCTTCGGCGCCGGCAGAGCGTGGTGAGCTGCAGTCTCGGCGTAAGGGATCGCCGGAGCGGGCGGGTTCATGGGGGAGTGCCGCCGGGGCGGGAGGGGTCGCCGGGGGAGTGCTCACCGGGGCGCTTAGCGGCGGGCGGCGAGTGCCGCGGCAATGCCGGGCAGGCACTCCTCGTTCTGCAGGGACGTGGTGTCCCCCAGCGAACTGCCCTCGTACAGCTCGGACAGCACGCGGCGCAGGATCTTTCCCGAGCGCGTCTTGGGCACGTCCTTCACCACGACGACGGCGGCGGGCCGGGCGACCGGGCCGATCCGGGCCGCGACGTGCCGGCGCAGCGTTTCCTCGATGCCGGCCGTGCCGGCCGCGCCCGGCGCGGGCACCACGAAGGCGGCGATGGCATGGCCGGTGATCGGGTCGGCCACGGGGCAGACCCCGGCCTCGCTGACCAGCGGGTGGGCGACGAGGGCCGACTCGATCTCGATCGTCGAGAGCCGGTGCCCGGAGACGTTGATGACGTCATCGACCCGGCCCAGGATCCAGGTGTCGCCGTCGTCGTCGTAGCGGGCGCCGTCGCCGGAAAGGAACCAGCCCTGGCGGGCGAATCTGCGCCAGTACGAGTCCAGGTAGCGGCGCGGGTCGCCCCACACCGTGCGGGCCATCGCCGGGCCGGGACGGTCGACCACCAGGAGCCCCGGCACGCCGGGGGGCACGGTGGCGCCCTCCTCGTCGACGATGCGGGTTCCGACTCCGGGAAGGGACCGGGCAGCGCACCCGGGCTTGAAGGCGGAGTCCGACGGGCTCGGGGAGAGGAGCGCGGCACCGGTCTCGGACTGCCACCAGGTGTCGACCACCGGCACCGTGCCCCGGCCGAGCTGGTCCCGGAACCAGTGCCACGCCGCCGGGTTGACCGCCTCACCGACCGTGCCGAGCACGCGGATGCTCGAGAGGTCAGAGGAGTCCGGGACGCCTTCGGGGAACCAGGAGCGAAGCGCGCGCACGAGCGTGGGCGCGGTGTAGTAGCTGGTGACCCGGTAGCGTTCGATGATTTCAAAGTGCCGGCCCGGGTGCGGGGTGTCCGGAGTCCCTTCGAAGAGGACCTGCGTGGCACCGTTGGACAGCGGCCCGTACAGCACGTAGGTGTGGGCCGTCACCCAGGCGAGGTCCGCGGTGCACCAGTGGACCTCGCCGCCCCGCCGCTCGCCCTCCGGCGGGCCGAAGAGGTGCTGGAAGCTCCACGACGCCTGGGTCAGGTAGCCGCCCGAGGTGTGGAGGAGTCCCTTGGGCCGGCCGGTGGTTCCCGAGGTGTACAGAATGAACAGCGGGGTTTCGGCGTCGAACGCCTCGGGGAAATGCTCCGGCGAGGCTGCCGCGAGGGCCTCGTGCCAGTCGACGTCGCGGCCTGCGGTCCAGGCGATGTCCGAGCCGGTGCGCCGGACCACGAGCACGGAGTCGAGGCCCGCGATTCCTTCAACTGCGGCATCGGCGATGTCCTTGACCGGGACGGCGGTTCCGCGGCGGAACTGGCCATCGCTGGTGATGAGCAGTTTCGCCCCGGTGTCCTGCACCCGGAAGCGCAGGGCTTCAGCGGAGAACCCGCCGAAGACGAGGGAGTGGACCGCGCCGATCCGGGCGCAGGCGAGGGCGGCGACGACCGTCTCCACGAGCACCGGAAGGTAGATCACCACCCGGTCCCCTTTGCCGATACCCAGGGCCAGCAGGGCGTTGGCCGCCCGGCTCACCTCCTCGAGCAGTTCGGCATAGGAGACGCTCCGGCGGTCCCCCGGCTCGCCCTCGAAGTGAAGGGCCGTCCGGGCGCCGTGGCCGGCGGCGACATGCCGGTCGACGCAGTTGGCGGCGACATTGAGGCGGCCGCCGGCGAACCACTCGATCCGCGGTACCGAGAGCTCGCCGTCCGGGCCTGGCCGGGCCGGCTCGAAGGTGTGGGCCGTGTGCCAGCCCGCCTCCCAGTCCAGGCGCCGGGCCTGCTCCTCCCAGAACCGGATGCGGTCGGTGTCGGAATCCAGGTCCAGGTCCAGATCCACATTCAGATCCACATTCAGATCCGGGTCCGGGTCCGCCGCCGGGACGGCGTAGGGGTCGATCGCGCTCACGCCCACCGCCGCACCGCCCAGCGCTGGGCGAGGCCCAGAAGCGCGTCGGTGGTTTTGCCGAGGACGGCGAGGAGCACAATGGCCAGGAAGATCCGGTCGACCCTGCCGTTGTTCTGCGAATCGCTCAGCAGCCAGCCCAGGCCCATCGAGGCCGCGATAAGTTCGGCGGCGACGAGGAACAGCCAGGACTGGGCCAGGGCAAGGCGCAGTCCGGAGAACACCGCCGGGATAATGGCGGGCAGTTGGACGGTGGTGAGGAGCCGGAACCCGGTGAGTCCGAAGGCCCGACCGGCCTCGACGAGGTTCCGGTCGACGTGGCGCAGCGCGAGGGACACCGTCGTGAAGACCGGGAAGAACGCTCCGATCAGGATCAGGGTGACCTTCGAGTCCTCGTTGATGCCGATCCAGAGGATCAGCAGGGGAACCCATGCCAGCGACGGGACGGCGCGCACGGCGCCGATCGTGGGGCCGAGGAGGGCGTCCGCCGTGCGGGAGAGCCCAAGCACCGCCCCCGCGGTCAGGCCGAGCGCGGCTCCGGCGGCGAAGCCCAGCAGGACGCGCTGGGTGCTGATGCCGAGGTGGACGCCGAGTTCGCCGCGCTCGAGAAGTTCGGCCCCGGCGGCCGCGACCGCGCCAGGCGGGGGCAGCTGGACGGCGCTGAAGGTCCCCGTGGCCGAGCTCAGCTGCCAGGTGCCAAGCAGCAGCGCTGGGACAATCAGCCCCAGCAGGGCACCCCGCACCCGCCGGGCGCTGCCGGAGCCGCGGTTCCTTGACCGCGGCGGCGCCGCCACCGCCGGCGTGGAGGGCGCTGTCATGAGGAGGCCCCGACGGCGCCGGCGTCGGCCTTCTTCACCAGGGAGTCATCGAACAGGGAGTCCAGGGCCGTATCGACCTGCTCCTGGGAGCTGACATCCCCGGACTCCACGAAGACCGGGCCAATCTTTTCGAGGACCTCCCGCTGCGCGTCACCGGGTACGGGATCCACGTCGAGGTTGGTGCGTTCAAGGATCACAGAGTTTGCGACCGCCGGGTCGATCGCGGCGACCTCCGCGAGGATCGCCGCAGTGTCCTCGGGGTTCTCCGAGGCCCACTCGCGGGCCTTTTCATAGGCGTTCACCACGGTCTGTGCGACGTCGGGCTTTTCCTCGAGGAAGCTCTCGGTGGCGTTGAGGAACCCGTAGCTGTTGAAGTCGATGTTCCGGTAGAACAGTTCGGCGCCGTCCTGTTCGGCCGCCGCCATGATGGGGTCGAGTCCCGACCACGCGTCCACGGCACCGTTGGCGAGGGCCGCCCGGCCATCGGCGTGCTGAAGGTTCTGCACCGTCACCTCGGCGGGATCGACTCCCGCGGACTCGAGGGCCTGGAGCAGGAAGAAGTAGGGGTCGGTGCCCTTGGTGGCCGCGACCGACTTGCCGCGAAGGTCCTCCACCGCGGTGATTCCCGAATCGGCGGAGGCGACGAGCGCCGCCCACTCCGGCTGCGAGTAGATCTCGATGGTCTTGATCGGCGAACCGTTGGAGCGTGCGAGCAGCGCCGCCGACCCTGCGGTGGATCCGACGTCAATGGCCCCGGCCCGCAGGGCCTCGTTGGCCTTGTTTGAGCCCAAAGACTGGACCCAGTTCACCGTGATGTCCTGGTCGGCGAGTTCCTCCTCAAGCCAGCCCTGTTCCTTGATCACGAGGCTCAGGGGGTTGTAGGTGGCGAAGTCGATGTTCAGCGTGCCGCCTGTCGTGGCGGCCTCCGCTGCGTTGCCGCCGGTGGCGGTGTTCTCCCCGGCCATGCACCCGCTCAGGCCCAGGGAAAGGGCTGCGGCAACGGAGGCGGTGCGGAGAAGGGTGAGACGGGTCATGGGGTTCCTTCGTTTGGTGCGGAATTAGGGTGCGGAGTAGTGCGGCGCAGAGCCGCAGGGGTACGGCCTGAGGAGAGCGGGGCAGGGGGAGGGTATGGCGGAGCGGGAGTGCGGGAGGAACCGGAGGGGAGCCTGAGGCGGGCGGGTCGGCCCTGCAGGTCAGCCCCTGTCGATCAGCCCCTGCCGGTCAGCCGGCAGTCAGTGCGCGGCGACGCCGAGCAGGGTGAGCAGGTGCCGGCGCAGCTCCGCCAGTTCGCGGGAGCTGCGGTCGCGGGGCCGCGCCCCGGGGACGGGGATCAGGTCCTTAACCGTTGACCCCGGCCCATCGCCGCTGCTGCCGAGCACGAGGATGCGGTCGGCGAGCTGGAGCGCCTCGTCGACGTCGTGGGTCACCAGCAGCACCGTGGTGGGCTGCGCCGCGTGGATCTCCAGGAGCAGGTCCTGCATCTTGAGGCGGGTCAGCGCGTCGAGGGCGCCGAAGGGTTCATCGAGCAGCAGGACGCCGGGGGTGCGGGCCAGGGCGCGAGCGAGAGAGGCCCGCTGGGCCATTCCCCCGGAGACCTCGCGGGGACGGTGCTTGGCGAAGCGGTCGAGGCCCACAAGTTTCAGCAGTTCGGCGACCTTGGCCTTGCCGGCGCTCGCACTCGAGGACTTGGGCAGGCCAATGGCGACATTGGCCTGCAGCGTATGCCAGGGCAGCAGGCGGGGTTCCTGGAAGGCAACGGCGCAGCGCTCGTCGATGCCGCGGACTTCGGTGCCATCGATCAGCACGCTGCCCGCGTCGGGGGTGTCGAGGCCCGCAGCGGCACGCAGGAGCGTTGATTTCCCGCAGCCGCTGGTGCCGAGGATGGCGAGGACTTCACCGGGCCGGATGTCCACGGTGACGTCCCGCAGCACCACCCGCCGGTCGCTTGAGGTGCCGAAACTGCGCCCCAGGCGGCTGAAGCTCACCTGAAGGGGCGGCCTGCGGCGCGGGTCGGCGGTTGTCGAAGATGCCAGAACAGCAGTCATAGAGGTCTCCATCGATCCTGGCAGTAGCACCCTACGGAACACGCCTTAGCCCGGCGCCTTTCGGCGCCCGGCACCCGCGGCCTGCTCCTCGTTATTGCCCGGTATCAGGGGGATACGGACAACCAGGGTTGCTGCGGCTTCATCGATCCAGGTCTCTCAGCCGCTCGGGATGGTCAAGCACCACTAAACGCCCATCCCCGCGGAAGCGGCAAATTCCCCCCGTAATAAACAGACACGCGCCGGCCCCCTTGACGGCTCCCGCACGCTGGGGGTTCGCATAGGCTTGAGGCCACGGAAGGGAAGGGCAACGGTGAAGCACTCCAATGATCCTGCAGTGATCCGGCGGCTCCTGAGCGAGCCGGGCCGGTGGGCCGTCGTCGGCCTCTCGAACAACCCGCGGCGGGTGGCGCTGGGGGTCTCCCGGTTCCTGATGGACCGGTTGGGCAAGGAGATCGTGCCGGTGAGCCTCAAGGGCGACGACGTGCACGGCCAGAAGGGTTATCGCACCCTGGGCGAGATCCCGGGCCCGATCGACGTCGTCGACTGCTTCGTAAACTCGTCCCGGGTGGGCGACGTGGTGGATCAGGCGATCGCCGCCGGCGCCAAGGCGGTATGGCTGCAGCAGGGCGTCATCGACGAGGCGGCCGCGCAGCGCGCCAAGGACGCCGGGCTCGACGTCGTGATGGACACCTGCCCGGTCACCGAAAGTCCCCGCTTCGGACTCTGACGCGGTCGCTCACATGCGCTGGTAGCGCGAGCGGACCATCAGGAAGAGCCCGTAACAGATCAGCCCGACGGCGACAGCGCCAAGGATCCAGATACCGAACGGCTGCCCGGCGAGGGTCTTTAGGGCTCCGTCGAGTCCCGTTGACTCCTCCGGGTTGTTCCGGACGGTCGCGAGGATGAGCAGGAAACCGAGAACCGCGAGGGCGACGCCCTTGGCGATATAGCCCACCCGGCCCAGGCTGACGACCGCCGAACCGGCCTGCCCCGAGGGAAGCCGGGAGAGATTGTCTTTGAACTTCTTGGTGGCCCCGCTGTAGACGAAGTAGCCGGCGGTAATGAGCAGGCCCAGCCCAATGGCGATCAACAGGGCCGCCCCGGCGGGGGAGGACATCAGGGAAGCTGTGGTCGACTGCGTCGACTGGCCGCTGTCACTCGTCCCGCCGAGGGCATAGCGCCCGAAGCCCGCGCCGATCGCCGCGTAGACAACGGCCTGTCCGCCGAACTTCAGCCGCTCCTTGGTCTGTTCCTTTCCGCTGGCGTGCTTCACGCCGAAGAAAACCTGGCTCAGCAGGAACAGCGCAAGGGCGATGCAGCCCAGGAAGCACGCCCACAGGAGGATCCGGCCTCCGGGCCCGCCGGCAAGCTGCTGCAGCGCCCCGCTCTGGTCCGCCTTGCCCGAACCGCCGGTGGCGATCCGCAGGGCGATGATGCCGATCAGCAGGTGAAGCAGCCCCGCCGCGATGTAACCGGCGCGCGCGGCCAGCTGGAAGCCCTTCGAGTCTGCAACGTCCTCGGCGGCGTCGGCCGCCTTCGTTGCCTGGCGTTTTGCCTCGCCCATGATTTCCTCCTGCAGGTGTGTGGCACCATCCTCCCACCTTTGCCGGCCTCCGGCGGTGCCGGTGAGGGAGGACTTGGAAGCGGCTACGCTCGAAGCGGCGGCTCCCTCCGGTGGGGCCGGATGGTGGCGCGAAACGGTGGCAGGAAATGGCGGCGGGAGACGGGCGGATGAACGGGTTGAGCTACGCGGAGCAGGGCGGCACGGACCGCCCCTTCCCGGAGCCGATGAAGGGCGGCTGGCCGGAGGGCTATCGGGTGGCGGTGAGGGAGTACCCGCTGGAGGCGGGGGACCCTTCCGCGGCCTTCGAGGCCCTGGCCGAGGGAATTCTTACCTGGCAGCTGCACCGCGGCGCGGGCCTGCGGGTCGACACCGTCGCCCCGCGCGCCGTTCCCGGAGCCGAGGTCAGCACCGCGCTCGGGGTCGGTCCCTTCCGGCTGCCTGCCCCGAGCACAGTGCTGTGGTCCCGGGAGGTGCTGCGGGACGGCTCGGGCCGGCCGGTGGCGGGCCAGCGGGCGGGGTTCGGCTACGGCACGCGGAAGGGCCACCCGGTGCGCGGCGAGGAGGGGTTCTATGCCGAACTCACCCCGGAGGGGAAGCTGGTCTTCCGGGTGAGCGCCTACAGCGTCCCGGCTTCACCGTTCTACCGGCTCGGGGCTCCGGCGCTGCGGCTCGTGCAGCGGTACGTCACCGCCCGGTACGTCCGGGCGGCCCGGAGGCTTGCACTCGGGGGTTAATCAGGGCGGGCCGGGACCGAGGCGTTTCCGCCCCGGTCCCGGCCCTCGTCCTGTTTAGGAAGCCCTGTCCTATAAAGCGCCTGTCCTTAGGCGAAGTGCTTCGGCAGGGTTCCCTCGTGGGCTTCCTTCAGCTCGGCCAGCGGCAGGGTGAAGTGCCCCTGCACGTCGAGAGCTGAGTTTTCGGTGTCCACGACGCCGATCCGGAGCGTCGGATAGTTCCGGGCGGTGCACATGTCGTTGAAGCGCACCTCTTCGGAACGGGGGACGCTGACAATCGCACGGCCCTGGCTTTCGCTGAACAGCGCGGTGAACGCGTTGATGCCGTCGCGCTCGCACAGTTCGTCGATGCCGATGCGCGCCCCCACGCCGAACCGCAGTGCCGCCTCGGACAGGGCGGCGGCGAGGCCGCCTTCGGAGAGGTCGTGGGCGGCGTCGATCATGCCGTCACGCGAGGAGTTAACCAGCACCGCGGCAAGGGTCTTCTCCGCCGCAAGGTCCACCACGGGCGGCGTGCCGCCGAGGTGGCCGCGCAGGTTGGCCCATTCGGATCCATCGAGTTCGTTCCGCGTGGTGCCGAGCAGGTAGATGGCCTGCCCGTCCTCGCGCCAGCCGGAGGGGGTCCGGCGGGCGACGTCGTCGAACACGCCCAGCACGCCCACCACGGGCGTCGGGTGGATCGCCACGCCCCCGGTCTGGTTGTAGAGCGAGACGTTGCCGCCGGTGACCGGCACGCCGAGCTCCTGGCAGGCATCGGCGAGTCCGCGGACGGTCTCGGCGAACTGCCACATCACCTCAGGGTCCTCAGGGGAACCGAAGTTGAGGCAGTCGGTGACGGCCAGCGGCTTGGCGCCGGAGGTGGCGACGTTGCGGTACGCCTCCGCCAGGGCAAGGCGGGCGCCCTCGTACGGGTTCAGGTAGGAGTAGCGGCCGTTGGCGTCGGTCGAGAGGGCGACGCCGAGGCCGGTCTCCTCGTCGACGCGGATCACGCCGGCGTCGTCGGGCATGGCCAGCGCGGTGTTGCCCTGCACGTAACGGTCGAACTGGTTGGTGACCCAGTCCTTCGAGCACATATTGGGGGAGGACATCAGTTCGAGCACCGCGGCCCGCAGATCCGGTGCGGAGCCCTTGAAGGAATCCGCCTGGACGCCGTCGAGCCAGACCGGGCGGTGGTAGGGCCGCTCGTAGACGGGTCCGTCATGGGCGACGGTGCGCGGGTCGACGTCGACGATGGTCTCACCGTCCCACTCGATGACCAGCCGGCCGGTGTCGGTGACCTCGCCGAGCCACGAGTACTCGACGTTCCACTTGTCCATAATGGCTTCGAACGCCGCGGCATTGGCCGGGGTGACGACGGCCATCATCCGCTCCTGGGACTCCGACATCAGGATTTCGCCGGGGGTCAGGGTCGGGTCGCGCAGGAGGACCTTCGTGAGTTCGACGTGCATGCCGCCGTCACCGTTCGAGGCGAGCTCGGAGGTGGCGCAGGAAATACCGGCCGCCCCGAGGTCCTGGATGCCCTCGACGACCGAGGCCTTGAACAGTTCGAGGCAGCACTCGATGAGCACCTTTTCAGCGAAGGGGTCGCCCACCTGCACGGCGGGGCGTTTGGAGGGCTTGGCGTCGTCGAAGGATTCGGAGGCGAGGACCGATGCCCCGCCGATCCCGTCGCCCCCGGTGCGCGCACCGAAGAGGACGACTCGATTGCCGACGCCCGAGGCGTTGGCGAGGCGGATGTCCTCGTGGCGCAGGACGCCGACGGCGAGCGCGTTGACCAGCGGGTTGCCCTGGTAGGAGGAGTCAAAGACGACCTCACCGCCGATGTTGGGCAGGCCCAGGGAGTTGCCGTAGCCGCCGATGCCCGCCACGATGCCGTGGACCAGGCGCGCGGTGTCGGGGTGGTCGATCGCGCCGAAGCGCAGCGGGTCCATGACGGCGACCGGGCGGGCGCCCATGGAGATGATGTCGCGGACGATCCCGCCGACGCCGGTCGCTGCGCCCTGGTAGGGCTCGACGAATGAGGGGTGGTTGTGGGATTCGACCTTGAAGGTCACGGCCCAGCCGTCGCCGATGTCCACGACGCCGGCGTTCTCGCCGATGCCCACGAGCAGGTGTTCCTTCATGGCGTCGGTGACCTTGTCGCCGAACTGGCGCAGGTGGACCTTGGAGGACTTGTAGGAGCAGTGCTCGCTCCACATCACCGAGTACATCGCCAGTTCGGCACCGGTGGGGCGGCGGCCGAGGATCTCGACGACGCGGTCGTACTCGTTCTGCTTCAGCCCGAGTTCGGCCCAGGGCAGCGCCTGGCCGGGCGTTGCCTCGGCGTTGGCGACGGTGTCGATATTGAACTTCTTGGACATTGTCTCTGCAGTCACTTAGCCAACCAGTTTCTTGAGTACCGAGGTGAAGATGCCGAGGCCGTCGGTGCCGCCGCGGAGGTCGACCTCGCCGCGTGCCGAGGAGTCGGGGCCGAAGCCGGGCTCGACGGCGTGTTCGGGGTGCGGCATGAGCCCGACGACGTTGCCTGCCGCGTTTGAGATTCCGGCGATGTCGCGGCGCGAGCCGTTCGGGTTCTCTCCCACATAGCGGAACACGACGCGGCCCTCGCCTTCGAGCTCGTCGAGGGTGTGCTCGTCGGCGACGAACTGCCCGTCCTGGTTCTTCAGCGGCACCACGATCTCCTCGCCGGCCGCGTAGTCGGAGGTCCACAGGGTGTCGGCGTTCTCGACGCGCAGGCGCTGGTCGCGGCACAGGAAGTGGAGGGAGTTGTTCTTGATCATGGAGCCCGGCAGCAGGTGTGCCTCGGTGAGGACCTGGAAGCCGTTGCAGATGCCGAGGACGGGCAGCGCGCCCGGTCCGCCGGTGGCCGCCGCGGTAATCTGTTCCATCAGGGGCGCGAAGCGGGAGATGGCCCCGGCGCGGAGGTAGTCGCCGTAGGAGAAACCGCCGGGGATGATGACGGCGTCGACTCCCCGGAGGTCGTGGTCGCCGTGCCAGAGGGAGATGGCGGTCCCGCCGGCCAGGCGCACGGCCCGCATTGCGTCCCGGTCATCGAGGGTGCCCGGGAAGGTGACGACGCCGACCCGTATTCCGGCGAGGCTTCCCTCGGTCGAGGCCGAGGGGAACGGCTGGAAGTCGCCGATCAGGGGGGTTTCGACGCTCACTCGGCGTCCTCCTGGATGACCTCCACGCGGGTCACATCTTCGATCACCGGGTTCGACAGCAGCGTGCTGGCCGCGCTGCGGGCCTGCTCGAGCAGTTCGGGGGTGACTTCCCCGGCGACTTCGAGTTCGAACCGCTTGCCCTGGCGGACACCGGCGAAACCGGTAAGGCCAAGCCGGGGGAGCGCGCCTGCAATGGCTTTGCCCTGCGGGTCGAGGATTTCGGGTTTGGGCATGACGTCAACAACGATCCGGGGCATCCGGCAACTCCTGTGAGTGAAGCGGCAAGTGCTGGGGGTGCCAGCATTAAATGCAGGGGCCCGGAAGTGCCGTCTCACGCCGGGTGGACCAGGGGTCGACAGGTCCGGCGCTCCGCGAGCTTGCCCCTTCAGTCTACCGGGCCGGGGTGCCCGGCCCGAACCGCGTCCGGGGCGCCGAAGCAGCGGGCGGGCCCTAGAACGCCCCGCCGGTGCCGAGGATCTCCTTGACGGCGTCCCAGCGGGAGATTTCACACCCGTTGGTGCGGGCGAAGCGCGCCCGGACGGGCTTGCCGTCGACGGTGCCCGTGATCGAGGCGGTCTGCGGTCCGCCGTAGATTTCCGTGCACACGATGTTCTTGTCCGGGATGGCCGTGAAGAATTTCACCCCGAGCCGGGACACGACCGTGCAGGCGGCCTCGGCGTTGGGCAGGGACGTGCCGGGGCCGGGCCGGCCCTCGACGCACTCGAGGATGTACTCGACCGGTTCGGCGTCGGCGGACTCCTGGATGGTGACGGCAAGGCGGGTTCCATCCGCCGATGGCGGCGGTACTGGGGTTTTCGGCGTCATTGTCGGTGCCTCCGTGGGAGTCGGGCTCGGGCTTGCGGACGGCTGGGCGGGCGCAGACGGCCCGGGCGGAGTGGGCGCAGCGGAGCCGGGGGCGGGCGACGCCGGTGCAGTGGCCGCCGGTGCAGTGGCCGAGGGTGCAGTGGTCGACGGAGCAGTGGTGGTTTCGTCGCCGGTTCCACCGCCGGTGCAGCCGGTGAGTGCGGCAAGGAGCAGGGCCATGGCTGCCGCGGCCGTCAGATGCGGCCTCACGGGGTGCCTCCGTTCCGGGTGGTGACCCGGCGGGTGACGGCTTCGGCGGCGTCGAGGTGCTCAAGGAGCCGGGAGCGCAGCTGCTGGGATTCGGAGGAGAACCGGCGCTGCTCCCGGACGTAGGCGGCCCTGCCCTCGGGCGTCTCAATGCGGACCGGCGGGTAACCCCAGCCGCTGAGGTCGTACGGCGAGGCCTGCATATCGAGGATCCGGATGCGCCAGGACAGCTCGAAACAGTCGAGGATCAGGGTGCTGGGCAGGAGGGGACTGAGCTTGTAGGCCCACTTATAAAGATCCATATTGGCATGGAGGCAGCCGGGCTGCTCCAGGTGGCGCTGATTCTCCCGGGTGGGGGCCAGCTCGTTGAGCGGGACGGCCTGCGGGGTGTAGAAGCGGAAGGCGTCGAAGTGGGAGCAGCGGATCCGGGCGTCCTCGACGACGGCGTCGGTGCCGTCCGCGCCGAGGCGCAGGCCGAGGTAGTCGTGGCGGACGCCGTTGAGCTCCGACTTGTACGCCATGGCCCACTCGTGCAGTCCGAAACAGCCGAACTGGCCCGGCCGGCGCAGGGTCCCCGCGAGGATGACACGCACGAAAGCCAGGGTCTCGGCCCGCTCCGAGAGGAAGGCATCGAGGTCGACGGTGACGGCGCCGTCGGGAAGGGGCGCGTAGTACTTCCAGTTCCGCCGCTCCCCGGCGAGCGGGCCCCGCAGGGCGGTGCCGGCTCCCGGGTGCCAGCGCAGCAGCTGGCCGGGTTTGTGGTTGTAGTAGGTGAAGAGGAAGTCCTCCACCGGGTGCTTTTCCCCGGCGGACCGGCGCTGAAGGTAGGGCTCGGTGAAGCGCCGGACGCGCGCCGAATACTCCTCCTGCAGGGGGAGCCATTCCTCCTGCTCGAGAACTTGTTGGGGTACCGGCGCCATGGTTCTATTATCAGCCTTAGCAACGGCGTCGGGCGTCCTGTCAAGCCACGCCGGGAAAGTGATTTCTTTTGCTATCCAAGCGAGTGTTGCCTCGGGTAAATTAATACTGCTGTGGCGTTTGTGACTCCTGTCACAGATGGGGATCCGGTGGCGGAAGCCCACAGCATGAGGGGCACCCGGTTACTCCCGCCGAGCCCGCATTGAATGAAAGGCTCTTCTCCTAATGATCCAACGAGGACAAGCCGGACTGCGGAGCCCACGGCTCCGCCGCGTTACGGCGATCGCGCTGGGGGTGCCGCTCCTGATGTCATCTGCGGCAGTGACCCCCGCCGTCTTCGCGGCCCAGGTGCCCGCGCAGACTTCAACGCAGCTCTCAGGCGTTTCCCCATCGAACTTCACAGATGGCCGCTACATCGTGGTCCTCAAGGAACACCCCCTTGCCATGTACGAGGGCGGCGCCGACGGTATCCCGGCAACGAAGCCGGGCAAGGGCGAAAAGCTCACGAAGGAGTCCCCGAACGCCCGCGCCTACGAGGCCCGGCTGAAGAAGAGCCAGACGGATGTTGCGGCCGCGGTCAATGCGGAGGTCGGCAAGTCCTTCACCACGGCCCTCAACGGGTTCACCTCGAACCTCACCGCCGAGCAGGCGGCACTGCTTTCCAAGAACCCGAACGTCTACGTGGTCGCCCCGGACACCCAGAACAGCCCCGACTACTCAAGCGCCGACTTCCTCGGCCTGACCGGCGAGGACGGACTCTGGGCCACCCAGCTCGGTGGAGCCGCCAACGCGGGCAAGGGAACGGTCGTCGGCGTCATCGACACCGGGTACCGCCCGGAGAACGCCTTCCTGACCGGCCCTGAGGTCAAGCCGCTCCAGGGGGATCCCGTGGTGGGCGAGCCCTACCTCACCCCCGACGGCAAGATCGCCATGCTGAAGGCCGACGGCAGCACCTTCCTGGGCGAGTGCCAGACCGGGCAGGACTTCGACGGCAGCGCCTGCAACTCCAAGGTCCTCAGCGCCCGCTACTTCGCGGACGATTTCCTCGGCTCCGTGCCCGAGAAGGACCGTTCGCCCGATGAGCTGATTTCCCCCATCGACATCGATTCCCACGGCACCCATACCGCCTCGACTGCGGCGGGCAACGCCGACGTCGAGGCCACTGTCGACGGCAGGAGCTTCGGCAAGGGCGCCGGTGTGGCCCCCGCCGCCGCGGTGTCCGTGTACAAGATCTGCTGGGAGGACAACGACCCCGGCTCGGGAGGCTGCTACAGCTCCTCCGCGGTGGAGGCGATCGAGCAGTCGATCCTTGATGGGGTGGACGTCCTTAACTACTCCATCTCCGGCAACAACAACTCGACCACCGACCCGGTGGCGCTCGCGTTCCTCTCGGCCGCCTCGGCGGGGATCTTCGTCTCCACCTCGGCAGGCAACTCCGGGCCGACCGTCAGCACCGTGAACCACAGCTCCCCGTGGCTCACCACGGTGGCCGCAAGCACGTTCTCCCATGAGCTGCAGGGCACCGTTGAACTCTCCGACGGCAGCAAGTACCGCGGCACGTCGGTGATGAACCGCGAGGTCCCGCAGACCGCCGTCGTCCTCGCGGCCGATGCCGCAGCTGCCGGAGTTTCAGCGGCCGACGCGGCCCTGTGCAAGAAAGACAGCCTCGATGCCGCCAAGGTGACGGGCAAGATCGTCGTCTGCGACCGCGGCGTGGTCGACCGGGTGCTCAAGAGCGCAACCGTCGAGAAGGCAGGCGGCGTGGGCATGATCCTCGTCAACGTGGTGCCCGGGTCACTCGACCTTGACCTCCACGCAGTGCCGACCGTCCACATCGACGGCGTCGAAGTCAAGGAGAAGCTCAAGGCCAACCCGGCGCTCACCGCGGCTCTCGTCGACGAGGACACCACCGGCCTTCCCACTCCCAAGGACCCGCAGATCGCTGCGTTCTCTTCGCGTGGACCGTCGCTGGCAGTGAACTCGGACTTCCTGAAGCCCGACATCACGGCTCCCGGCGTCAACGTCCTGGCCGGTGTCTCACCGGTCGGGACCGGTGAGAACTTCGGATTCCTCTCCGGTACGTCCATGGCTGCCCCGCAGGTCGCCGGCCTCGGCGCCCTGGTCCTGGCGAAGAACCCCGCCTGGTCCCCGGCCGCCGTGAAGTCGGCGCTGATGACCACCGCCGGTGATGTGCTGACCGAGGAGGGCGCGGCCAACAACGACGTCTTCGCCGTCGGTGCCGGCCATGTGAACCCCGCCGCGATGCTGAGCCCCGGGCTCGTGTATGACGCGGATGCCGCCCACTGGAACGGCTTCCTGCAGAGCCTCGGCGCACCCCTGGGGCTCCGGAAGCCGCAGGTTGTCGGAGCAAAGGACGTCAACGTTCCCTCGATCGCCGTCGGCAAGCTGACCGGGAAGGTCACGGTGACCCGCACGGTCACCGCCACCGCACCGGGAAGCTACACCGCCACGGTGGACCTCCCCGGCATCGCCACCAAGGTGTCGCCCGCCCGGCTCGACTTCGCCGCGGCAGGCGAGTCCAAGAGCTTCAAGGTGACCTTCGAGAACAAGTCGGCGGCGCTTGACGCCTTCGCAATGGGCTCGCTGACCTGGACCGAAGCGAAGGGCGCCACGGTGACCTCACCGATCGCCGTTCGTCCGGTCACCGCCGTGATGCCCGCTGCGGTGTCCTTCACATCGGCGGCAGGAACCGGAACCGGGACCTTCAACGTCACGGCGGGGACGACGGGCACCGTCGACCTCTCCGTCAAGGGGCTGACCAAGGCCGACAGCACCGCCGTCGAACTGGTTCCGGGCCCTGCCAACGGGACCGCCGACGCGAGCAACAGCGTGACCGAGGTCGAGGTTCCCGCAGGTACCTCGCTGGCCCGGTTCGCTGTGAACTCGGCCGACGCGAATGCCGACTTCGACCTGTTCGTCATCACTCCTTCGAATGGGGAAATCGCCGCAGCGACGGCGTCGGCAAGCGAGTCCGTGCTGCTGAACAACCCGGCCCCGGGAACCTACACGATCGTCGCCAACCTCTACAGCAGCCCCGACAACCGGCCCACCAAGGCCACCGTCGATGCTGTCGTGCTGGGCGGCGACGAGGGGAACCTCAAGGTCTCCCCGGACCCGATCCAGTTCAAGAACGGCAAGGAATCCACGGTGAGCCTGTCCTGGACCGGCCTCGAGCCGGGCAGCTACGTGGGACGGGTGTTCTTCGGAGACGCCGGTTCGACGGCGGTGAGCCTCGAGGTGGGCGCCAATGGTGCCACCACGGTGACGCCGACCGGGTCACCGGTCCTCGTTGAGGACGCCGCGGGCGCTCCGGCCGCGGGAGGTTCGACCCTCCGCTGACCGCGGGTAGTACCGAACCACCGGCGGGTGGGGACGGCGGCTTCGGCCGCCGGCCCCGCCCGCCTTTTTCTGGGCCGTGGGAAAATACCGGAGACAGCAGAGATGCAGGAGGGACGGGCATGCCGAATCGAGAAGGCTTCATCGAGCGCTTCATGCGCCTCACCGGCCGGGCGCGGGCCTTCTTCGGCCCGGCGCAGTCAAGCTCCCTCGACCATCCAATGACTGCCGAAAACCAGGAGCTGCTGAAGCAAAGGCAGTCCGAGGCGGATCAGTGGGAGACGATCACCCGGGCCGACGGCTCGACCTACATCGTTCCCCGCCGGCCGTCCTGACCGGCGCTTTCCGCACCCACCCGGCGTAAAATGAGATGTACCTCAGAAGAAGGTGCATCATGGAAAATCTTCCGGAACCAGAGAAGCGACGCCGGGTCCGGCGCCCCCCTTACAGCCGCCTCGACTCGTTCGTCCGGCTGTTCCTCGGCCCCGCCGACCGCACCGGATCGGAAACCCCGGTGGTCCATCGACACGACGCAGCCGAGGACCAAAGCGAAAAGCAGCTGGCCGGCATCGAGATGATGGAGGACTCGGAAGGCCACCACTACGCGGTGCGGAGGCCGACCGAGGAAACGTGACCGACGAGGCGTGACCGACGAGGCGTGACCGACGAGACGTGACCGACGAGACGTAGGGCCGCGGCAGAAAACCCAGCGCCCCGCTCAGGACAGTGCGGATGCCCCGCTCAGGACAGTCCGGTTCGGGCCGTCAGCGCCCGGTGCCCGCGTACACAGTGGCGGTGGCTTCGCCGTCGAGCTCGAAGGCCGCGTGGACGGCTCGGACGGCGGTATCGAGCAGTTCGGCGCTCGTGACCACCGAGATGCGAATCTCCGACGTGGAAATCATGTCAATGTTCACGCCGGCGTCCGAGAGCGCCTTGAAGAACTTGTAGGACACCCCGGGGTTGGACCGCATGCCGGCGCCGATCAGCGACAGCTTCCCGATCTGCTCGTTGTATTCGACGGACTCGTAGCCGACCCCCGCCTGCGCCTCACCCAGGGCGGCGAGGGCCTGCGCACCATCGACGATGGGCAGCGTGAAGGAGATGTCGGTGCGGCCCGACCCGTGCGTCGAGACGTTCTGCACGATCATGTCGATGTTCGTGTGGGCGCCCGCAATGATCCCAAAGATTTCCGCGGCCTTGCCGGGGATGTCGGGAACGCCGACGACGGTGACCTTGGCCTCCGAGCGGTCGTGTGCGACGCCTGAAATGATTGGCTGTTCCAAGGGTTCTCCCTCTTGAATCTTGATCTGGTCGTCGGGGCTGGGCAGGACCCAGGTCCCCTCATGGTCGCTGAAGGAGGACCGCACGTGCAGGGGAACCCCGAACCGGCGGGCGTACTCGACGCTGCGCAGGTGAAGGATCTTCGCCCCGGAGGCCGCCATTTCGAGCATTTCCTCGCTGGAGATCGTGTCGATCTTTTGGGCGGACGGCACCACGCGCGGATCGGCGGTGTAGATGCCGTCGACGTCGGTGTAGATCTCGCAGACGTCCGCGTTCAGGGCCGCAGCCAGGGCGACGGCGGTCGTGTCGGAGCCACCGCGGCCGAGCGTCGTGATGTCGTTGCTCTCCCGGCTCATGCCCTGGAAGCCGGCCACGATGGCGATGTCGCCCTTTTCGATGGCCGTGCGGATCCGGTGGGGTGAGACGTCGATGATGCGCGCCTTGCCGTGGATGGCGTCGGTGATCATGCCGGCCTGGCTGCCCGTGAAGGACTGGGCGGACGCGCCGAGGCCATGGATTGCCATGGCCAGCAGTGCCATGGAGATTCGCTCTCCGGCGCTCAGGAGCATGTCCATTTCGCGCGGATCAGCGGTTTCCGAGACCTGGGAGGCAAGGTCGAGAAGCTCGTCGGTGCTGTCGCCCATGGCCGAGACCACCGCGACGACCTGGTTGCCGGCCGCCTGGGACTGCACGAGACGCCGGGCCACGCGCTTGATTCCTTCGGCGTCCGCCACCGATGACCCACCGAACTTCTGGACTAGAAGGCTCATGCACTCGCTCACTGACATCGTCGGAATCTGCTGCAGTGCGGCGCTTCGGTGCACGGCACATCGGCCGGGCCGGCCCTCGCCCGCGGAGTGCCACACGCTGCCAGTCTAGCGGCGGGCCGAAGCGGCTCCCCAATTGCATGACCGAATATGGACGGCCCGTCAAAATAACTCGGCGAACCTCCACCGATTCAGCGCCGGGTGGCATAGGGTCACGGGATGACCAACGAATTTGGGGGAATCGTTGTGCACGCCGCCGCACGGAGCTTTGGCTCGGTGCAGGCCGTCCGGCACATCGATTTCGAGGCCCCACCCGGTGAAGTAACCGCCCTGATCGGACCCAACGGCTCCGGCAAGACAACCCTCCTGCTGATCCTCGCATCACTCCTTGCCGTCGACTCCGGCTCGGTGCGCGTGGGCGGGATCGACCCGGTGGCCGACCCGCAGGGGGTGCGCAGGCTTGTCGGCTGGATGCCCGATTCCCTCGGCAGGTGGGACTCCCTCTCGGCGCTCGAGGTGCTCACCACCACCGGTGCGCTCTACGGGATGTCTCCGGAGGAACGGACCGCCCGCGCCCACGAACTGCTTGAAACGGTGAGCCTCACCGAGTACACCCGCCAGCCGGCACGGGTGCTCTCCCGAGGCCAGCAGCAGCGGCTCAGCCTGGCCCGCGCCCTGATCCATGACCCGCAGGTCCTCCTGCTCGACGAACCGGCGTCGGGCCTCGACCCCGGATCCCGGGTGGACCTGCGGACCCTGCTGCGGACCCTGGCCGCCGCGGGCAAGACGGTTGTTGTCTCAAGCCACGTGCTATCGGAACTCGACGAGATCGCCGACCGCGCCGTCTTCGTCAGCAGGGGCGAATCGGTCCGCAGCCAGACCCTTGACGAGGCCGGACACCAGGTGCGGCGCTACAACATCCAGGCTGAGCCGATGGATGCCCTCGCCGCGGAGCTCTCCGGCCATGGGATGCGGTTCGAGGAGCGCGGGGACTCCCGGCGGGTCGAGTACCAGGTGATGCTCGACAGCACCCAGCAGGCGGCGTGGCTCCTGCGCACCCTCGTGCTTGCCGACGTCGCCGTCACCGCCTTCGCGCCTGCCGGTGGCGCGCTCGAAGAAACCTACATGAGCCTGGATACGGACAGACGATGAGCGTGAAGATGCAGCAGCCGCCGCAGACGGCGGACGAACGAACCCTGTCCACCCGGTCCGCCGTCGGGACGGTGTTTGGCCTTGAGATGCGCCAGCGCCTCCGAGGCCGGGCCTGGTACATCATGCTCGCCGTGTGGTTTGTGGTGATCGGGGCGGTCTTCCTCCTCGCCCTGGCCACGATGGGCTCGTATATGGACATCGGCGCGATGCTCTTCGACCTGGTGGTCGGGTTCGTGCTGTTCTTCGGACTGCTCGTGGCGCCCGGACTCTCCGCCAATGCGGTCAACGGTGACCGGGCGGCCGGGACGCTGGCGGTCCTGCAGGTCACCCTGCTGACCCCGGGCCAGTTGCTCGCCGGGAAGTGGCTGGCCTCCTGGGTCGGTTCCCTGGCGTTCCTCGTGCTCAGCGCGCCGTTCATCTTCTGGGCGCTGGCCCTGGGCGGGGTGCCCGCCTCCGAGGCGTTCATTTCGCTGGGCATGCTCGCCCTTGAGCTGGGTCTCGTCTGTGCCATCGGCGTCGGGGTTTCCGCTATCGCGAACCGGCCGCTCTTCTCCATTGTGGCCACCTACATGCTGGTGGCGCTGCTGTCCCTGGGGACGCTCATCACCTTTGGGCTGAGCACCGCGCTGGTGATGGAGGAGGCCGAGGTAACCTCCTCCTACTACAGCTACCCCATGCAGAATGAAGAGTTCAACGACCAGAGTCCGGAGCCGCAGCCCGGGGACCCGGAATGCATCACCGAAACCTTCGTGCAGCCGGTGGCCCACACCGAACGGATTACGTGGATGCTTGCCGCCAACCCCTTCGTGGTGGTGGCCGACGCGGTTCCCTACTCGCGCAGCACCCCGGATGCCGGTCAGTCCGGTGACTTCGGCTACGTCGAAAACTACCGTCCTCCCGGTGTGATGGAGGGAATCAGCCAGCAGGTCCGGGATTTCCAGGCGGGCCCCGACTACAACGTCACCTGTGCGGAGTCGCAGGGACTGGCCCGCGACGTCGACGACAAGTTCCCGATCTGGCCGCTGGGGCTCCTGCTGCAGTCGCTGCTGGCCGGGGGCCTGCTGGGGCTGGGGTACCGTCGTCTGCGGACGCCGGTACGGAGACTGGCGCAGGGCACCCGGATCGCCTGACGATTCTGGCGGTCCCTCCCGCAGGGACCGCCGGAACCCGGACGCTCCCTGGTTCTGGCTAGGACATGGAGCGGCGGCCCTCGAAGGCGCGCCCGAGGGTCACTTCGTCCGCGTATTCGAGGTCTCCGCCGACCGGCAGGCCGGAGGCGAGCCGGGTCACCGGGATGCCGATGGTCTTGAGCATCCGCACCAGGTAGGTCGCCGTCGCCTCCCCCTCAAGGTTGGGGTCAGTGGCGATGATGATTTCCTTGATCTGCTCGTCCGTCAGTCGGTTGAGGAGCTCCCGGATGCGCAGCTGATCGGGTCCGACTCCCGCGATGGGATTGATGGCGCCGCCGAGCACATGGTAGCGGCCGCGGAAGGAGCGGGTCCGCTCCACCGCGATGACGTCCTTGGACTCTTCAACGACGCAGATCATCGACGGGTCGCGGCGGGTATCCCTGCAGATTCCGCAGGTTTCCTGCTCGGCGACGTTTCCGCAGATTGCGCAGAACTTCACGCGCTCCTTGACGGTGGTGATGGCGTTGACGAGCCGCTTCATGTCGTCTCCGTCGGCCTCAAGGATGTGGAAGGCGAGCCGCTGGGCGGACTTCGGTCCTACACCGGGGAGGCGACCGAGCTCATCGATAAGCTCTTGAACCGCGCCTTCGTACACGTGACCTTCTTCATTGTTGGATGTTGCGGGTGGGCGAACGATGCATTGTTACGCCCCGAATCTTCTGGGTGCGGCGCCCGCTACTGGGCGTCGATTCTACGCTCCTCGACGAGCCGGCCGTTCAGGATCCGTTCGATCGCCGACCGCCCCACCAGACCGGTTTCCTCGATCGTCTCATCGTCGGCGCTGGGTACATCTTCGACGTACCTCAAGTCTACGGTTCCGGACCCGGCCGCGGCCTCCTCGGCCCGCTTCCGGGCCGCTTCATCGAGCAACCGCTGGTACCGGCTGATGGGTTTGGCCGAGGATGCACCGGCCGAGGCGGGGGCGTCCTGGGAACCACGCGAAGCGGCGCCCGGCGACTGTGGCTGGGCCTGTACCGGCGCTGGTGTCTGTGGCTGTTGCTGTGCCGGTGGCTGGGCCTGTGCCGGGGCTGGTGATTGTGGCTGGGCCGGAGCCTGAGGCTGGACGAGTGCCTGCGGCTGGACCGGTGCCGGTGCCTGCGGTTGGGCCGATGTCTGGAGTTGGACTGCCCCCTGCGCTGGTTCGTGCGGCCGGCCGTGGCCTGGTCCAGAGAAGGAGGTTGCTGTTGAAGCCGAAGCCGGTGCCTCTGATGGCGCACCTGCCTGAGTCCGCGCCGGGGCGCCGGCATGAGCCTGGGCCGACACGGCTGGCTGTGGCCGATTCGGTGTCTGGTATCCCTGCATTTGGTGGCCCTGAGCCTGAGCCTGAGCCTGAGCCTGATGGCCCTGCGCCTGCGGCGGTACCCCTTGTGCCTGGGGCGCTGCCTGCGGCGTTACCTGCGTCCTCACCCGCGCCTGATCCTTTGGCTGGGCGGGTGACTGCGACCGTGCCGGGGTGCCGGAGAATCCCTGCGCCGGAGCGTGGGCTGAGGCATGCGCACCAGCGGTCTGCGCCTGGGCCTGTGATCCTGCCGGTGCACGGCGGGCTGACGATGGTTCCTGAGACAGCGACGGCGAGGCGGGAGCACCAGGAGCACCAGGGGTTCCGTAGTGTCCGGGACCCGGATCGTAAGCATCCTCGGGGGGTTCGATCAAAGCCCAGGAGTCGTCATCGGGGTCAGCGTTCTGCCAGTACGGAGGCGGCTCAGGACTCGATGACGGGGCGCTGTCATCCCGTGCGCTCTGGGGTGCGGAAGGTCCGCTGGCGGAATTCCCCTGCTGTCCCGCGCCCGGACCTGCGGCCGGTCTTCCCTGGCCGGTCGGCGCAACAGCGCGGCCGCCGGTTGGACCCGTGCGGTCGCCGGCCGGAACCGCAGGGGCTCCAGACGACGGACGTGTTCCCCGGGAAGGCATGTCGCTGGTTCGGGGTGAGCCGTGTGTGGGTGAACTGGGAGCGGGCGGACCAGGCATGCGTGAATCGGGCATGTGCGAACCGGGCGCAGGCGCACCAGGCACGGGCGAACCGGGCGTAGGCGCACCAGGCACGGGCGAACCGGGCGTAGGCGCACCAGGCACGGGCGAACCGGGCACAGGCGCACCAGGCATGGGCGAATCTGGCATGGGCGAATCTGGCATGCGTGAATCGGGCGTCTGCGCACCTGGCGTGGGCGAACCCGGCGCGGGTGAAGCAGGCATGCGCGAACCGGGTGCTGGCGAGTCCGACATGCGCGTACCCGGCTCGGCCGAGCCTGGCGTGGGTGATTCCGGTGAGGGTGAGCCCTGCTTAGGCGAGCCCTGCATAGGTGAACCAGCCACGGGTGAACCAGGCATGGGTGAACTGGGCGCGGGTGGGGGCGGCGTGGGCGAACCAGGCGCGATTGAGTCCGGTGCACGTGAAACAGGCGGGCGTGAACCCGGTGCAGATGAGTCCGATGTCTGTAGTCGAGGGCCGGGGCCGGCTGCGCCACCGGCAGGGCCTGCGGGGTTGGCAACCGGACTCGCTTGCTCCCGTGGCTGCTGGGGGCGCGCAGAGGCTTCCGGCGAACTAGGCGCGGCGGGACCCGCCGATGGGGCTGCCGGGCGCGGAGCGCTGCTCGTTGGCGCGACTTGCTCAGGCGACTGCGCAGGAGGCTGTGCCTCGGAGCGGTTGGGCGCGGCTGCAGGGCCGGCCGGCGATGTTACGGGCGCGCCCGAACTCTGGGGGAGTGGTGCTGCGGCCAAAGGCGACCCAACCCCGGGGTTCGACCCGGGACTCGATGGGGGGGCCGGAGTGCCCTTAGCCGGCGTTGGCCGGCTGGCCGGTACTTTTGGGTCCGACTCACCCCGGCCCGGACCGTCGAGGATGGCCTCGATCATGCAGTCGAGCCCCAGGACCTTCTGGATGGCCTGGCGCACGTTGTCCATATGCGGCCCCCGTTGGAAGGCTATGGCATTCCCCGGAGTGGTGAAGGCGAGGATGAGCTTATTGCCCTCCATCGACCGCGGCTTCGCATCAACATTCACATTGAGCCAGGTGATCCGCTTGATCTTCGCGAGCTCGTCCATGATTTCCGGCCAGGCGCGGCGGACCATCTCAATCTGTCCTGAACCGCCCGGGGCGGAAGGCGCCTCGGCTGGCGCGCCCTGGGCTGGCTGCCCCGGAGCTCCAGGAGGAGTCCCGGTGCCCGGAGCGACGGCGGGGGCCGGACCGTGGGCGGCGGGGTCTGCAGCGGAGCGATTCGCCGGTGCGCGGTCAGCGGAGGGTGCAGCCGCGGGTGCCGCGGGAGAAGTTGCGGGCGCTGCTGGCGCGGGTGGTTCGCTGCCCCAGCTGTTGCCCCAGTCAGCCGACGCGGCGGCCGGTGCAGGCGAAGCAGCCGCAGGGGCGGTTCCGGTGGGCGTCGCGTCGGGCGCGGCGTCATTGTCCTGCCCGCGCCGTGGCTCGGGCGCGGAACCGGCTCGGGCTGCATCTCCGTGCGCTGCCGCCGGTGACGCCGTGTCCGGCGTCGGGGCGGCCGGCGCCGCAGCGGCATTCCGGCTGTCCGAAGGGCGGTCACCCGGTGTCGTACTGCCCGGTGCGGGAGAGCCTGGCGCTGAGGTATGTGATGCCGGGACGGGCGGCGAACCGGCTGCCGGGCGGGTTGCAGCCCCGGTCGGGGCCGACGGCGCACCGGCCGACACGCGCGCGGCACTCTGTGCGCCATCCGCGGCGGGCTCAGCGGGACGGCCCGAGCCCTGACCAGCTGGACGTGCCGGCGGGGCTGCCGTTGCCGGCGCCGGTTCGGTTCCTGCGTAGGCGAGCCGGCGCTCGATCCGGTCGACCCGGGCAAGGGTTCCGCGGACCGACTCATCGGCGGCGGGCAGCAGAATCCGCGCGCACAGCAGCTCAAGGTGCAGCCGCGGCGACGTGGCTCCGGTCATCTCGGTGAGCGCGGTGTTGGTGATGTCGGCGGCACGGGACAACTCCCCGGCGCCAAGCTGGTTCGCCTGCGTCCGCATGCGGTGCAGCTGGTCCTCGGGGATACCCCGCAGGACGGAGGCCGCCCCCTCGGGAACGGCGTTGATGACGATCAGGTCGCGGAAACGCTCGAGGAGATCCTCAACGAACCGCCGCGGGTCGTGACCGGTCTGGATCACCCGATCCACTGCGGTGAAGACGGTCGCAGCGTCCCCGGCAGCGACGGCGTCGACGACGTCGTCAAGCAGGGTCGCGTGGGTGTAGCCGAGCAGGGAGACGGCCAGCTCATAGTCGACGCCGGACTCACCGGCACCCGCCATCAGCTGGTCGAGCACGGAGAGGGAGTCGCGGACTGAACCGCCGCCGGCCCGCACCACCAGGGAGAGCACGCCCGGAGCGACGGGCACGTTCTCCTGCCGGCACAGCAGCTCAAGGTAGGCCATCAGCGGTTCCTGCGGCACCAGCCGGAAGGGGTAGTGGTGGGTCCGCGAGCGGATCGTCCCGATCACCTTGTCAGGCTCGGTCGTCGCGAAGATGAAGAGGATATGCTCCGGTGGCTCCTCGACGATCTTGAGCAGGGCATTGAAGCCGGCCGAGGTCACCATGTGGGCCTCGTCAATGATGAAGATCTTGTAGCGGTCGCGCACCGGGGCGAAAGTAGCGCGCTCGCGGAGGTCGCGGGCGTCGTCGACGCCGCCGTGGCTCGCGGCGTCGATCTCGATGACATCGAGGCTGCCGGAGCCGTTGCGGGCCAGTTCGACGCAGCTGTCGCACACACCGCAGGGCGTCGGCGTCGGGCCCTGCGCGCAGTTCAGGCAGCGGGCGAGGATGCGTGCCGAGGTGGTCTTGCCGCAGCCGCGGGGACCGGAGAACAGGTAGGCGTGATTGACCCGGCCCTTTTCGATGGCGGCCATCAGCGGGTCGGTGACGTGCTCCTGGCCGATCACGTCCGCGAAGGTCTCGGGGCGGTACCGACGGTAAAGGGCTGTACTCACAGATGAACCTTATCGGTTGGGGGTGACGGAACGCATTCCGGTGGAGGAGAAGAGGGAAGGCTCGACGACCCACGGATCGCGCGGGAGCAGGTCCGGGTCGAATTCCTCAAGGACGGAACTCAGCGGACCGGGCGGCAGGTCCAACGATTTCATGATGACGGCGCGGACGGCCTCGACCGGGAGCCCCTCCGCACCGAGCGCTTCAAGGGTCACCGACCCGTCCCGCTTGGCCAACCTGCGCCCGTCCTTGCCCAGCGCGAGCGGCACGTGCGCATACAGGGGGACCGGAACTCCGAGCAGGCCCGCGAGGTACGCCTGGCGCGGGGCCGAGCTGAGAAGGTCCCCGCCGCGCACCACCTGGTCGATTCCCTGCGCGGCGTCGTCGACGACGACCGCGAGGTTATAGGCGGGCACGCCATCGTTCCGCCGCACCACGAAGTCGTCCACAGGGCCGGTGTATTCGCCATGCAGCCGGTCCTGAATGGTGAGGGCTTCGACGCCGGCGCGCAGCCGGAGCGCGGGCGGCCGCTCACGGCGGCGAAGCTCACGCTGGGCGTCGGTGAGGTTCCGGCAGGTTCCGGGGTAGACGCCGGGTAATGCGTGGGGAGCGGTGGCCGCCTCTGCGATGTCCCGGCGGGTGCAGAAGCACTCGTACAGCAGGCCTGCCTGTCCCAGAGACGCGATGCTTGCTTCGTACCGCGGCAGATGCTCGCTCTGTCGGATGGGGGGTGAGTCCCAATCCAGACCCAAGTCCGAGAGTTCCCTGATCTGGGCTTCCTCGGCGCCGGCGCGGGCAGTGTCGAGATCCTCGATGCGGAGCAGGAAACCGCGTCCGGTGGACCGGGCGAATAGCCAAGCGAGGATCGCCGTCCGGAGGTTGCCGAGGTGCAGTTCGCCGGAAGGGCTGGGCGCGAATCGTCCCGCCCCTGAGATCGTATCCATGGTCTAGCTCCCTCGCCGCATTCCCTGCCAAGGGGTCGGCCCATCCAGCCGACGGTTAAAGTAAAGACCCCCCATGCACCTGCCAGAGCCCGCTTACCCTTGCTACCTTCCGGTCCTGGGGGAGTTCACAGGATGACACCACATGAGGGGCCGGGAAATAGTCTACAGGAACTTCAGGACTGCTCCTGAGCCCCGGGTTGGCCCGCGTTGCGATTCAATCCGGACACCTCAATGGGCAACGCGGACGCCGGCATGGACGCGCGTTTTTATTCTTCCACCGGGAGCGAGAACCAAGACGGTGACGGGCGTCAGCCGACGGTGACCGCGGGTCGGGTGTTCATGTGCTTCGGAATGGCACGAAGACACGAACTGTGGCGGGCGTCAGACTGCGGTGACCGCCAGGCCGGGCGTCCATGCGCTTCCGGGGGGCACGGACACACGAACTGTGGCGGGCGTCAGTCGGCGGTGACCGCCAGGCCGGGCGTCCGTACGCTTCCGGAGGGTGACGAGGCTAGAACGGCGGCGGATCGTCAGCCGACGGCGGTGGCCGCCAGGCCGGCCCGGGCGTCCGCCCCGAGGCCCACGCTGATACCCGTGCTTGCGCGGCATTGGACGGCACTGCGGCAGGGGGATCCTCCGGTCGTGTCGAGTAGTTCCTCCCGGTCGGCGACGTCCAGGCGAGCACCCCTCCGGGATGCTGCCGCACCGACCACCCGGCCTCGTGTTTCATGCGGTGGTGTTTGGGGCAGAGGCAGGCGAGATTCCCGTGCCGGGTGCTTCCGCCGTGTTCCCAGGGGATCGTGTGGTCGAGGTCCGCCGTGGCCGCTGACCGGTTACATCCCGGATACCTGCAGGTCTTGTCGCGAACGCGCAGATAGGTTTTCAGATCCGTCGGTACCCGGTACCGGCGCCGGCCGACGTCGAGCACCGCCGAATCCACCGGATCGGTGAGCAGCCGCAGCAGGGAAGGCGCATTCGCCGCGAGCCTCCGGGCGATACTTGCCGGAATCGGGCCGTACCCCTCGAGGTCGCCGGGCGTTCCGCTCTCTCCCAGCAGGGACAGCACCGGAACCGTTACGAGCACCTGGGGCCGAATGCCACTCAGGATCCCGTCCTCCTGCAGCGAGGGGTTGTCCTGGATCACCAGGCCCGCCAGCGCATCCGCACGCAGTTGGGCCAAGGTCCGCGCCTCGTTCGGCCCCTGTGCGGCGCGTGCGGCACGGGTCAGCCGGTCGAACATGGCGACGGCGTTTTCGGCACCCAGGAACGCGCCGAGGTAGGCCATGCCGTCCGGAGCCGGTTCCAGCCAGACGGCCCGATCGGCCTCGGCCTTCGTGCGTCGCTCGGCGGCTGCCCCGGGGCACATTTTCTCGCGCAGCCGCCGGGCCCGGACCGCGAGCTGCGGACGGGTCAGGTCCGGGGCCACCTTCAGCAGCGATTCCTCGTACCCGGCCCGCTCGTCAGCAGGAACGCCGGTGCTTTCGCGGATGATCACCTGCGCGTGCTGGTAGTTGATCGTCCCTGAATTCAACGCCTCAAGTGACTGCGGGAAGTCATTGACCAGGGCGGTGGATTCATTAAGGAGGCATCCGGCAGTACCTTCAGGAATGTTGAGAACGCACGCGGTCTCACTGACCGCGTTCATCGACGCCAGGCTGTGCTCGACTCCGGAGCGTGCGCGCTCGGTCATCGAGGTGCCGACGCGGTGAACGATCCGGGCCTTCAGGGCGGAAAGCCACCTCTCCAACCGTGCAACCTTCTCAAGGGTGTCCACAGTTTCACCGGCATTCAGTGCAGCGATGGCGGCAGGGTCGAGAGCCGTCAGCTCGTGCGCGAGCCACAGCGGCTCGTTTTCGAGGTGCGAGAACAAGCCGTCCTCGAGAGAGGAAAACAAGCCGTCGCCGAGGGCTGAATCGGGCGCCGTCCACTCGGGATCAAAGGCTTCTTCGGCCTTGGTTTCCGGTGCTGGCTGGACCATGGCTATAGTCCATCACCTCCCTCTGACAAAACAGGCGGAGGGCGCCGATTCGGAACCTGACCCATGTTTAGGTATTCTGGTATCTGCTCCAAATTAGGAGGATTCGCCTAGCGGCCTATGGCGCACGCCTGGAACGCGTGTTGGGTTAACGCCCTCGGGGGTTCAAATCCCCCATCCTCCGCAGAAAATAAGCCCCGGTCTTCAACGGCCGGGGCTTTTTTCATGCCCTCGGGAGAAGATCCTTGGGAGCTGGGAGCTGGGAGCTGGGAGCTGGGAGCTGGGAGCCGGGAAGCCGGGAAGCTGGGAAGCCGGGAGCCGGGAAGCTGGAGTCTTGCTCCCGAACCTGCGATCGTGGCCTGCGTCCGGGACTGAAGGCCTCGGCCCGGTGTCCGGCCCGGTTCTGAAGCCGTCATCACGAGTCTCGGTCACGCCGTTCGTCGGCTGGATCCCGCTGCCCGTACCCGCGCGATCCGCCGGCGGGCGGCGGCCTCGCTTGGCCCCTCCGGCCCCAGCCCGAGACGCACCACCTTCAGGACAAGATGGGTTGCCGCCTTGACCGGAAGCGGGATCGGCCCGAGGGCAGGCACCCGCAACCCGAGCATCTCCCGGTGGTGCGGCTCAAGGGTCGCGACCGCCGCAGCGAACAGCACCCGATAGCCGAGCCGCTGCGAGGCCGGCAGGGGAGGGCGCCTGATGTACGCGAGGGCCTCCTGGACCTGGTCGCTGTTCGTCAGCTCAGGGTCGAAAGCGCTCAGCTGTGCTGTCAGCTCCGCTTCCGAACGCGGTGGCGACTCGACCCCCATGAGCTCACCGGCCTGCGCCCATTCGGCGACGTACTGGTCGCCGCCGCCGGGAATGGGCCCCCCGTAGGCCTTGTGCGCGGCGAGGAACGCATCGGTGAAGGCGAGGTGGACCCAGCGAACGAGCGCAGGATCAGCAGCGGAATACTCGCGGATGGTGCCGTGACTGTCGACGTACGTCCCCCGGACCCGTTGGTGCAGCCGCTGGACGAAGGCGGATCCCTCCTGCGCTGTGCGCCGGGATCCGTAGGTGACGGTGAAGATCCACCGGATGGTGTTCGCCAGCCGCCCCAGCGGGTCCTCGCGGAAGGATGAGTGCGCATGGACCCCTGCCATGGCGCCGGGATGTAGGGCCTGGAGCAGCAGTGCGCGGATCCCCGCGACCAGCGGTGTCATTGACCCGTTCACCGCCCACACGGCGGATCCGGGAACGAAGTAGCCGACGTCGTCGCCCTCTTCCAGATCCAACTGCCACTGCGGAATTGCAGGATCACCCGCGGTGAACGTGGTGCGCAGCTGAGTGCGCCATGCCGCAACAAGATCCATCAGCATAGGTCTCCCTGAAAAACCGGCGCGGGCAGGAATGCCGCTGACCTCTTTCACGAAGGCCACGGCCGCAGAGTTCCCAGCCCTGCCTTCCCGCCC
>NZ_CADCTE010000062.1 GCF_902805515.1 uncultured Arthrobacter sp.
CCCGGAGGGCGCGGGAGCGGCCGGCGGCAAGGGCCGCCGCGGGGGCCGGGCACCGGCCGCAGACGGCGGCACCACCGCGGCGCCGCAGTCCGCGGCCGCCGACGGGCGCGGTACGCCGTCGGCCGGTGGCACGCCGGGACTTGCGGAAGTGACCGGGGCGACGGCGTGGACCTTCGGGACGGTGCCGCGCGAGGTCTCCCGCACCGTGGCCGGGCACCTCGTGACCGGTTACCCCGCCCTCGTCGACGAAACCACCTCCGTGGGGCTGCGGGTCTTCCCGGGCCCGGCCGAGCAGGCCGGGGCCATGCGCGCCGGCGTCATCCGGCTGCTGTCCCTGCGCGTGCCCAGCCCGGCGAAGTACGTCCTTGAACACCTGAGCAACACCGAGAAGCTCACCTTCAGCCAGAACCCGCACGGGTCCGTCGCGGCGCTCATCTCCGACTGCTCGCTGGCCGCGATCGACAAGCTGGTCCCCGAGCAGCTGCCCTGGACGCAGAAGGAGTTCGACGCCCTCTACGAGCTCGTGCGGGCGGAGCTGATCGACACGGTGTTCACCGTGACGGCCACGGTGGAGAAGATCCTCTCAAGCCACCGCAGGATCTCCAAGCAGCTCAAGGGCACCACGAGCCTGGCGATGATCACCGCGCTCAACGACATCCGCAGCCAGCTCGAACACCTCGTCTACCCGGGGTTCGTCGCGAAGACCGGCTACTCCCAGCTCAGCCACCTCCCGCGCTACCTCCGGGGCATTGAGATGCGCCTCGAGAAGCTCGCAACCAACGTCGCCCGCGACAATGCGGGCACCGCCGTCGTGCAGCGCCTTGAGGACGAGTACGACGACGCCGTGGCGGCGCTGGCGGCCGGCGCGCGGAAGAGCGCGCCGGACCTGCAGCGGGTGCGCTGGATGCTTGAGGAACTGCGGATCAGCCTGTTCGCCCAGGAGCTGGGCACTGCCTACAGCGTCTCCGAGAAGCGCATCCGGGCCGCCCTCGGCGAGGCACTCGCCGCCTGAGGGTACCCGGCGGCCGGAACCTCCAGGCGGGTTCAGCCGAGGTCTTCCGAGCTCAGCAGCCGGCGGCGGGCGCTGAGCAGGTCCAGTTCGGGGCGGGCCGCGACGAAACGCTCAACGGCGTCGAGCACCTCGACGGCGTGCCGCCGGTCGGCCGCCACCACGGAGGCACCGATCCCGGCGCGGCGGTGCAGGTCGAGGCTTTCGACCTCAGCGGCGGCGACATCGAACCTGCGCCGCAGGTCGGCCACCAGCGGGCGGACCACCGAGCGTTTGCCCTTGAGCGAATGGACATCGCCGAGCAGCAGGTCGAATTCGATGGTGCCGATCCACATGTCAGCTCCTTCCACCGGCGGCGCGGACCGGGGCGCCGGCTCAGGCCGAAGGGACGGCGGTGTGGCCGGCTGCGCGCAGCGCCTGGCGGAGGGAGTCGGCGGCGGCATCGAGGGCGGCCGGGTCGGGGTTCCGGTCGACGTCGTGGACGTCGAAGTCCTCAGGGCCCTGCGCCGGCCAGACGTGCACGTGGAGGTGGGGCACCTCGAAGCCTTCGAGCAGTACTCCCACCCGCTTGGCGCCGAACGCCTGCTCCTGGGCCTTGCCGATGGCCTGGGCCACTGCCATCACCCGGGAGAGCGTCTCCGGGTCGGCCTCGAGCCAGTGCGGAACCTCCCGGCGCGGGACCACGAGGGTGTGCCCGGGGGTGATCGGGGCGGCGGTGAGGAACGCAACGACGTCGTCGTCGGCCCAGACGAAGCGGCCGGGGATTTCCCCGCGGATGATCCGGGTAAAAACAGTGCTCACAGGCTCTCCTTCGCCAGGGGCGCGCCCCGCTCCCCTGCGGGGGATGGTTCCCCGCAGCGGCGGAGGCGAGGGACGTCCGGGGGTCATGCCTCGACGCTACCTGTTGGGCGCCGTCCCTGCCAGCCGGGGCGGAGACGGCGCCCGTCCCCGCCCCGGCCTGTGGCTTAGGCTCCCGTGGCCACCGGAAGGTCGGTCCGGGAGGACCACTGCGACCAGGAGCCCGGGTAGAGGGCGGCGGGGATGCCGGCGATCTCCAGGGCGGCGATCTCGTGGGCGGCCGTGATGCCGGAGCCGCAGTAGACGGCGACGCTGCCGGCTCCCGCTGCTCCGAGGCGGGTGAACCGCTCCCGCAGTTCCGCCGGCGGCCGGAAGGTCTTGTCGGCCCGGAGGTTGTCCGTCGTGGGCGCGCTGCGTGCCCCGGGGATGTGACCGGCCTTGGAGTCGACGGGCTCGTATTCGCCGCTGAAACGCTCGGCGGCCCGAGCGTCGAGCAGCAGCAGGTCCTCCCCTCCGCGGCGCACGCCGTCGAGGTCGATCACGGGCATCGCGCCCCGGCCGAGTTCGACCGAGCCCAGGCAGTGCTGTTCCTCGCCGCCCTCGAGTTCGTACCCTGCGGCGCGCCAGGCGGTGAGCCCGCCGTCGAGGAGGTGGACCGAGCGCAGCCCGGCATCCCGCAGCAGCCACCACAGGCGTGCGGCGGCGAGGTTGCCCGAGTCGTCGTAGGCGACGACGACGTCGTCGGGCCGGTTGATGCCCCACTGCCGGGCCGTTTCCTGGAACGCCTCCGGGTCCGGGAGCGGATGCCGTCCCAGGGCCGGAGCCGGGCGGGAGCACAGCTGCTCCTCCAGATCCACGTACATGGCCCCGGGGATGTGCGATGAGCGGTAATGCCCATGGCCGTGGGGATCACCCAGCGACCACCGGACATCGAGCAGCACGGTCTGCAGCCCGGAGGTCATCCGGTCCCGCAGCGTCTGCACGTCCATCAGAGTCTTCATCAAGATCTCCTTAGAAAATTGAGCCGGCACCGGGCCGGTCCTGATGCACGTCAGTCCACCACAGGCACCGGGCCGACACCAGTAGCGCTTGTAGGCTGATCCAATGATCACCTACAGCGCCTCCGCCGGCCGCACCTGGACCGCAGACGCTGTCCGCCGGATCGAGGCCGACAACCGCCGGTCCGCCGACACGCACCTCTTCGCCGTCCCCCTTCCGCCCGGATGGCAGGTCTCGGTCTACCTGAAGGACGAATCGACGCACCGCACCGGGAGCCTGAAACACCGGCTGGCCCGCTCCCTGTTCCTCTTCGGGCTGGTCAACGGCTGGATCACCGAGGGGACGACTATCGTTGAGGCCTCAAGCGGGTCGACCGCCGTCTCGGAGGCCTACTTCGCCCAGCTGCTCGGCCTGCCGTTCATCGCGGTGATGCCCCGCACCACGAGTTCGGAAAAGATTTCCCTGATCCAGCAGTACGGCGGGACCTGCTCCTTCGTCGACGACGCCGGCCAGGTCTACGCCGAGGCCGAGCGGATCGCCCGCGAGACCGGGGGCCACTACCTGGACCAGTTCACCTACGCCGAGCGCGCCACGGACTGGCGGGGAAACAACAACATCGCCGAGTCGATCTTCGGCCAGCTGGCCCTCGAGGAGCACCCGATCCCGGAGTGGATCGTCGTCGGCGCGGGCACGGGCGGCACCTCGGCGACCATCGGCAGGTACCTGCGCTACTACTGCCACTCGACGCGGCTTGCCGTGGTCGACCCCGAAAGCTCGGCGTTTTTTCCCGCCTGGGCGGACCCGTCGGCGCCGGCGACCGGCCGGGCGTCGCGGATCGAAGGCATTGGACGGCCGCGGCAGGAGCCGAGCTTCGTTCCCGGGGTCATCGATGCGATGATCCAGGTGCCCGACTCGGCCTCCGTGGCGGCCGCGCGGCACCTCAGGCGCCTCACCGGGCTGCACGCCGGGCCGTCGACGGGGACGAACCTGTGGGGGGTATGGCAGCTCGCCGCGGCTCTGCGGGCCGAGGGGCGGGCCGGGAGCATCGTGTCGCTGATGTGCGATTCCGGGGATCGATATGCCGGGTCCTACGAGGACGACGCCTGGCTGAAGGGCCGGGGGCTGGACCCGGAACCGTTTGAGGCGGTCCTTGAGGAGTTCTTCGCCACCGGCCGCTGGACGGAATGAGGGCTGCCTGCACGGGCAGGGCGGACTCCCCGCCCCGTCCTAGGGGCGCCATTCCCTGCGGTAGCCGGGGTGCCCGGCATACGGCAGTGCCAGCAGCCGCATAAAGACGACGGCGTCGTCCCGTCCGTCCGGCTGGTTCCCGGTCCAGTCGATGCTGCAGTAGTGGGTCACCATCCGGCGCTTGGCCTCGCATTCGGCGAGCGCCCGGTCCAGCACCGCGACCGACTGCTGGTGCCACCAGGAGTGGACGTTCTCTTCGTCCTCCTCAATGCGCGCCAGGAGGAACTCGATGAGGTCGCTCATGCCTCCGACCCTACAGACCCTCCGCCCGTGCGTCTCCCCGAACCGGTGCGGTAACGGTCGTACAACGGTCCGCTGAAGATTTCATCACGTTCCCATCCGGAGCCCGTACGAGTGCGAATAAGCGGTGGAAACCACAAGTTCCCATTCCGCACCACTTCAGGAGAAGTCATGACAACATCACAGCACTCGCGCACTACCTCGAGGACCGCGGTCCAGAAGGCGGCCCTGGCCGTCGGCGCCGTCTTCCTTCTCGTCGGGCTCCTCGGCTTCGTTCCGGGGATCACCGCTCAGTACGACCAGCTCGCCTTCGCCGGGCACCACTCCGGCGCGCTGCTGCTGGGCCTGTTCCAGGTTTCCGTGCTGCATAACGTCGTCCACCTGCTGTTCGGCGTCGCCGGCATTATGCTCGCCCGCAGCGCGTCGGGTGCCCGGTCCTACCTGCTCGTCGGCGGCATCATCTACCTCGTGCTCTGGATCTACGGCCTCGTGATCGACCAGGAGTCGGCGGGCAACTTCGTGCCGCTGAATGCGGCCGATAACTGGCTGCACCTGCTCCTCGGCGTCGGCATGATCGCCCTTGCCCTGGTGCTGGGCAAGAAGCACACCGCCCGCGTCTGAGGAAACCCGCAGCGGCCGGGGACCGGGGTCTGCATCCGGTACCCGGCCGCTGTGCGTTAACCGCCGGCCGCCCCTGGACCGCCACCCGGCCCTGGACCGCCGTCCGCCCCAAGGGCCCTGCGGACTTTTGGCCCTGCCGCAAGGGCCCGTCCGGGTGGATCATGGGGAGCACGGCAGCGTCCGGAATCTCGGATGTGCCGGGAATCCGATGCTGGATGAGGAGGCGCGATGAACCGCCACGAACCGGGCGACCCGCAGCCGGAGCCGACCGGAGCCACCACGGTGTTCATCCTCGACGACCACGAGCTGGTGCGGCGCGGCCTGCGCGACCTGCTTGAGGGCGAGGGATTCGCCGTCCTGGGCGAGTCGGGGTCCGCCGAGGAGGCCGCCCGCCGGATCCCCGCCCTGAACCCCGACGTCGCCATCCTCGACGCCCGGCTGCCCGACGGCACCGGCATCGAAGTGTGCCGCAACGTCCGCTCCGTTGACGAAAGCCTGCGCTGCGTCATCCTCACCAGTTACGACGACGAACAGGCCCTGCGCGGAGCGGTCCTGGCCGGTGCCGCCGGGTACATCCTCAAGGAGGTCCTGGGTACGGATCTGGTGCAGAAGGTGCGCCGGGCCGCCCTCGGAGAATCGCTGTTCAACGCGGAGGTCAAGGAAAAAATCTCCGCCGGACTCGCCGAGTCGGAGGGCGAGGACCCCCGGTTCGATGCCCTGACGGCGCAGGAACGTAAGGTGCTCCACTACATCGGCGAGGGGCTGACCAATAAGGAAATCGGGCAGACGATGTTCCTCGCGGAGAAGACCGTGAAGAACTATGTGTCCTCGCTGCTGGCCAAACTCGGGTTCCAGCGCCGGACCCAGGCCGCCGTCTTCATCGCAACCGCGCGCGGCTGGCCCGAGGACTGACGGCGGCTCTCCCCGCACGGCGCGGGGCGGAGGTGCCTGGATTACGGTCGGCTGCCGGTCCCGGGAGCCGGCTCCAGCACGCTGAGCCAGCAGGGGGCGCCGGTCGGATCGACGGTGGCCGGAAGGCGCCGTTCCGCGGCGCTCACATGCAGCGCCTGGAGCGCGTCGGCCTGGGCCTGGGCCCCGGTGAGGTCGACAGTGATGGGCATTCCGGGCTGCAGGCCGTTGGTGCGCCGGGCAATGCAGTAGAGCGCATACAGGTTTGCCGGGGTCAGAACGCCCCGGACGCAGATGCGCGCCGACGCGAGTTCCGGATCCAGGCGTACAAGGATCCTCAGCTTGCGCGCCCCGATGCTCGATGGGTGGTTCTCCATCGCCCGCCGCCGTGCATGTACCGCCGGGCTCCCCTCAAGGGCGGGCCGGGAAAACCCTGCTTCCCGGCCGATCCGTCCACCGGGCGGAGTCGTTTGTGCCATTGCAGTTCCTCTTCCGGTTCGTGCGTACGCAACGATCCTTTCTAAGGTTCGTCTGCGCACCGCCCGGAACTACAGGGGCGAAAGGCCCTAATTCGCCTCTACCGGCCCGCTTCCGCTCCGCCGCGAGGGGCTGCGGAGCGGGCGGGTCAGGTCAGATCGGCGACCAGGGCCATCGACGCGCAGTCCCGGAGTCCGTTGATTCCGTCGACCGTCGTCTCCTTGTCCTCATAGGGCTCACTGGTGATGAGGGTCGACCCGTCCTCACCGGTGAGCCGGAAGCGGAACCGTTCCTGGTCGTCGCGGAAGATTTCGAATCTGCCTGCCATCACGCCCCCTTGCGTCGCAGCTGCCGTTGTCCCCCGAGGCTAACCGCGGCCCGCACCGGAAGGAAGGCCCGGCCCGCCCGCAATTCCTGCTTGACCGGCCGGGGCGGCGCTGTCCGGGCCGCCTACACCTCGGTGGTCTGGCCGGGCGACAGGTGCTCGTAGCGCGATCCGGCGGACCCCCCGAACCGGCCCAGAAGGGACTCGACCAGGCCAATCCCGCCGTCGGTGAGCAGCGAGTCGTGGATGGGGTACGCCTTGGCCGCACGGACGGAGGCGATGAAGTCGATCACCTCGGCGGTCTTCGACCACGGCGCGTGGACCGGGACCAGCAGGGTCCGAACCTCAACGGCGTCGGGCACAATGAAGGAATCCCCCGGATGGTACACGTTGTCGTTGATGAGGTAGCCGACGTTGGCGATCATGGGCACGTGCGGATGGATCAGCGCATGCTGGCCGCCGAAGGTCCGAACGTCGAATCCCCCTGCGGTGAACTGGATGGCAGGCTCGCTGACGTGCACCCGGTCCGCGGCGCCGCCTCCCAGCCGCTCGCTCAAGGCGGCTGCCGCCGCTGCCGGGGCCCACAGCTGCAGGCCCGGGTCGGCGGCCATTGCCTCCGCGACCCGCTCGACGTCGAGGTGGTCGGGGTGTTCATGGGTGATCAGCACCGCCGATGCTCCCCGGAGGGCCTCCTCGACCTCGGAGAAGCCGCCCGGGTCGATCACGAGGGCCGATCCGTCCTGTTCGAGCCGGACGCAGGCGTGGGTGTACTTGGTGAGCTTCATAGCGCACAGGATACCTCCAGCACCTGCTGATAATCTTAATGCTGGTTCCTTCCTATCCTCCGCCGAAAGGGCACACCATGCGATCCGAAGTGGAGCACCCGCGCAAGGGCTCCGAACAGCGGGTCACCCGTCAGCGGCTGGCCGTCAGTGCCGCCCTCGACGAGCTCGAGGACTTCGTGAGCACCCAGGAACTCCACCGGCTCCTGGGCACCCGGGGAGACTCGGTTTCCCTCCCCACGGTCTACCGGGTCCTCCAGTCGATGGCCGACGACGGCCTGGTGGATGTCCTGCGCCGGGGCGACGGCGAGGTCGTCTACCGCCGGTGCGCCGTCGAGCATCACCACCACCACCTGCTGTGCCGGAACTGCGGGCGCACCGTGGAGGTCGAGGCCCCTGCGGTCGAGCAGTGGGCGGTGCGGACGGCGGCCGCGCACGGATTCACCGAGGCGGCCCACACCGTCGAGATCTTCGGGCTGTGCCCCGAGTGCACCGCGGCGAAGGCGATGCACTGACCTCGAACACCCGGGGCCGGGGTCAGGCGGCCGTGCGGACGCGCGCCGGCCGGGCGCTGCTCCTCCGGTTGCCCAGGATCCGGCACCCGAGGTAGATGGCGAAGGAAATCGTCGTCACGTAGGGGCTGATCGGGATGCGCCCGCCGAGGGCCAGCAGGATCCCGCCGACCACCGACACGCAGGCGAACGCGATGCTCAGGAGCACTACGAACAGCGGCGTTGAGGTGACCTTCAGTGCCGCCGCGGCCGGGGTGATCAGCAGCGCCAGCACCAGCAGCGCACCCACCACCTGAATGGACAGCGCGACCGAAACGCCCAGCAGCACCATGAACAGGATCGACAGGGCCCGCACCGGCACGCCGCGGGCCTCGGCCAGGTCCGGGTCGGCGCTGGCGAAGGTCAGCGGACGCCAGATCAAAGCAAGTGCGGCCATCACCACGACGGCGCAGCCCGCGAGCAGGTTCAGCTGCACGTTGTCTACGGAGACAATCTGCCCGGTGAGCAGGCCGAACTTGTTCGCCGCCCGCCCCTCGTACAGGGCGAGGAACAGGATGCCGAGCCCCAGCCCGAAGGGCATGACGACGCCGATGATCGAGTTCCGGTCCCGGGCCCGGATCCCCATCACCCCGAGCACGAGGGCCGCGAGCACGGAACCCACCAGCGAGCCGAGGACGACGTTCGCCCCGACCAGGAGCGCGAAGGCCGCCCCCGCGAAGGAGAGCTCGGCGATGCCGTGGACGGCGAAGGCGAGGTCCCGCATCATCACGAAAGTCCCGATCAGCCCGCCGAGCAGGCCCAGCACGGCGCCGGCCCAGATCGAGTTGCGCACCAGCGGCAGCAGTTCGGAATAGTTGTCGAAGTTGAAGGCCGCCTCCATGAACGACTGGAAATCCATGGTCAGACCTCTCCCGCGGGATGGTGGTGGTGGGCCGCGGTGCCCGGCAGCCCGACCACGATGATCCGCCCCTCGTGGTGGAGCACCTCCACGGGGCTGCCATAGAGGTCGGAGAGCACCTCGCTGGTCATCACTTCCTCCGGCGCCCCGACTCGAAACCGGCCGCCGGCGAGGTAGAGCACGCGGTCGACGTAGTCGATGATGGGGTTGATCTCGTGGGTGACGAAGACGACGGCGCTGTTCTTCTCGTGGCACTGGCGGTTGATCAGCCCGCTGACCGCCTGCTGGTGGTGCAGGTCGAGGGAGAGCAGCGGTTCGTCGCACAGCAGGACGCGCGGCTCGGTGGCCAGCGCCTGGGCCACACGCAGGCGCTGCTGTTCCCCGCCCGACAGCCTCCCGACGGGGGCGTCGGCGTAGGAGGAGGAGCCGACCTCGGCGAGCAGCGCGTCGACCGTGTCCCGGTGTCCGCGGCCCCCGAGGCGGACCCCCCAGCGGTGGCCGTCCACGCCCAGGCCCACGAGGTCCCGTGCCCGCAGCGGCGTGTCAGGGGCGAACGGGCGCTGCTGGGGGATGTAGCCGATGCCGCGGTTGCCGCGCTGCAGCGGTCCGCCATTGATGGTGGCGGTGCCGGAGCCGAGGGCTTGGAGCCCCAGGAGCACCTTGAGGAAGCTTGTCTTGCCGGAGCCGTTCGGGCCCAGCACAGCGAAGAACTCGCCCGGGTGGATGTCGAGGTCAAGGCCCTCCCACAGCACACGCTCACCGAAGGAGAGCCCGGCGTTGCGCAGGCTCACCACCGGTGTGCGTCCCGGCCCTCCAGGGCCTGCTTCGGCACTCACCCGGCGTTCAGCGCCTCAAGGACCGACTCTGCATTGGCCTCCATCCAGGCCAGGTAGTCCTGTCCCTCCGGCAGCGTCTCGGTGAAGTCCACCACCGGCACGCCGGCCTGCTCCGCGGCCGAACGCACTGACTGGGTCTGCGGCCCTTCGGTCTGTTCGTTGTAGGCGAGGAATTCGACGCTCCCCGAGGCAAGCAGTTCCCGCATCTCGTTGAGCACCCCCACGGGCACGTCGTTGCCCTCCTCGACCGCCTCGGTGTACTCGGGCACCGTGGCGTCGGTGAGCCCGGCCGCCTCCAGGAGGTAGACCGGGACGGGCTCGGTGGCCGCGAAATCGCCCCCGCCCGCTGCCGCGAGACGGTCCTCGATCTCCGTGAGGGAGTTTTGCAAGCGCTCCGTCCGCTCCTCGTAGTCGGCGGCATTGGCCTCATCGAGGGAGCCGAGCTTCTCACCAATGGCACCGGCGAGGGCCTTCATCGCCGCCGGGCTGTACCAGACGTGCTCGTTGAACGAGCCGTGTCCGTGTCCGTGCCCGTCGTCCTCCTCGCCCTCGGCGTGCGGCTCCTCGGCATGCTCGTCCTCTCCAGCATGCTCGCCCTCCGCCGGTGCGCCCTCGAGACCCGAGACGCCGACGGCGGTCACCACCCGGTCATGGTCGAGGCCCGTCTCGTCGGCGAGGCGGTGCAGGAAAGCGTCGTACCCTCCGCCGTTCTCCACCAGCAGGTCGGCCTTCGAGACCGCAAGCTTGTCCTGGACCGTCGCCTCGTAGGAGTGCGGGTCCTGGCTCAGGCTGTCGACGATCGGGGTGACCTCCACCCGGTCCCCGCCGATCGCTTCGACGATGCTCCCGTACACATTGGTAGCGGTGACCACCTGAAGCGGCTGGGACCCGGTGTCCGCGGCGTTCCCCGCGCCGGCGTTCCCTCCACAGGCCGAAGCCGTCAGTGCCATTACGGCGAGTCCTGCCAGTGACGCCGTGCGGCGCAGAGGTGCGCGGAACATACTGCCTCGATCCACTCTAATGAGAATTGTTTACGTTAGCGGATCAAGTCTAGCCTAGATCGCCGCACACCCGCCCTACGGCAGCCGCCCCTCCTGCAGCGGGTTGCCGCTGTGCTCCGTCATCGCCTCGCCGAGCCGGCGTGCACCCTGGTTCTGGGTGGCGTCCCGGATCTCCCCAACGAGCTGTTCGATCACGTCTTCGAGGAAGAGGACGCCTCTGGTCTCCCCGCCTGGGCCGAGCACCCGCGCGAGGTGGGAGCCGGTCTTCTGCATCACCGCGAGGCCGTCCTCGATCTCGTCGGAGAGACTGAGGTTGGCCAGGGCCCGGACCTTGTTCTCCGTGATCGGCCTCTGGTAGAGCGCCTGCGGAATGGACATGATGTCCTTCAGGTGCAGGTATCCGGTGAGATTGTCCTTCTCGTCAACCAGGGCGAACCGCGAAAAGCCGGTGCGCCCGACGGCCCGCTCGAACTCCTCCGGCGTGGCGTCGGTGCGGAGGGTGACGAGGTCAGCCAGGGGCACCATCGTCGTCTCGGCGGTCTGGCCGGAGAACTCGAGGGCGCTGGTGATCAGGCCGGAATCGTCGTCGACGAGGCCGTGCTTGGTCGACTCCTCAACCATCGACTGCACCTCCTCGAGCGTGTACGAGGAGGTGACCTCGTCCTTCGGCTCGACCTTCAAGGCGCGCAGGATCTGGTTCGCCAGCCAGTTCAGCGACGAGATCACCGGATGCACGATGCGGGCAATCATCACCAGCGGCGGCGCAAGGATCAGCGCCGCCCGGTCGGCCGCGGAGACCGAGATGTTCTTCGGCACCATCTCGCCGAAGGTGACGTGGAGGAAGGTCACGATCAGCAGGGCGATGCCGAAGGCGGCGCCGTCGGCCACACTTTCGGGAATCCCCAGCGCTTCCAGCGGCACCACGAAGAGGTGGTGGATCGCGGGTTCGGCGACCTGGAGGATGAGCAGCGAACACACGGTGATGCCCAGCTGCGCGCAGGCGAGCATGAGTGAGACGTGCTCCATGGCCCACAGCGTGGTCTGGGCACGTTTGGACCCCGCCTCGGCACGCGGCTCGATCTGGCTCCGCCGCGCGGACATGATGGCGAATTCGGCGCCCACGAAGAACGCATTGCCGATCAGCAGCACCACCAGCCAGGCAATTCCGGCCCAGTCGCTCATCGGAGGCCCCCCTCGCCCATGGCGTGGGCACCGGTGCGGGCCGCCTGCTCCCCGGGCGGGCCGGGCAGGAAGCGGACGCGGTCGATCCGGCGCCCGTCCATCCGCTCCACCTCAAGGGTGCCGCCGGAGACCGGGACGGTGTCCCCCACGGCGGCGATCCGGCCGAGTTCGGCCATTATGAAGCCTCCAACAGTTTCATAGCCCGCATCGTCGGGCACGGTGAGCAGAGGAATCTGCTCGGTGACCTCATCGGGGCGAAGCATTCCCGGGAAGTACCAGGTGCCGGAGGCGCTCTGCAGCACCCCGGGCTTGAGCTTGTCGTGCTCGTCCGCGACCTCGCCGACGATCTCCTCGACGAGGTCCTCAAGCGTCGCAACCCCCGCGGTTCCGCCGTACTCATCAAGCACCACGGCCAGCTGCAGGTTCGCGTCGCGCAGCTCGCGCAGCAGGGAGTCAAGGTGGACGGTCTCGGGGACCCGCAGGACATCGGTCATGATGGTGCCCGCGGGCAGGGACGCCCGGCGGTCTCGCGGCACCGCGACGGCCTTCTTGACGTGGACGACGCCGCGGATGTCGTCGGCCGACTCCCCGATCAGGGGGAACCGGGAGTACCCGGTGCGCCGGGCCGCCTCGACCACGTCGGCGACGGTCTGCTCCGAATCGATGGTTTCCATCCGGATGCGCGGGGTCATCACATCGGCCGCCGTCCGGTCGGAAAAGCTGAAGGTTCGGGCAAGGAAGTTCGCCGTGCCCTGGTCGAGCGTGCCCAGCTGGGCCGACCGGCGCACCAGCGAGGAGAGTTCGGCCGGCGAACGCGCACCGGAAATCTCCTCCTTGGCCTCGAGCCCGAAGATGTTCAGCACGCGGTTGGAGAACCCGTTGAGCACGAAGATGGCCGGCCGGAAGACCGCCGTGACCATCAGCTGCGGCCGTGCCAGGGCGCGGCCGATCTTGAAGGGCAGGGCAATCGACATGTTCTTGGGCACCAGTTCGCCCAGCAGCATGGAGAGCAGCGTGGCCAGGGCGATCGCGATGATCAGCGACGCCGAGGACGCCATGCCCTCGGACAGCCCGAGTGCGGCCAGCGGGCCTTCCAGCAGGCGCCCGACCGATGGCTCCATGACATAGCCGGTGAGCAGCGTGGTCAGGGTGATGCCGATCTGGCAGCTCGAGAGCTGGGTGGAGAGCGACTTGAGGCAGCGCAGCAGCGGTACGGCCTTCTTATCGCCCTGCTCGACGGCCCGCTGAACGGAGGTCTGGTCGAGGGCGACGAGGGCGAATTCGACGGCGACGAAGAATCCGGTGCCGAGGATCAGCAGGAGGCCCGCCGCTAGATAGATCCACTCCATGAACGGTTCACCGCCCGGCCGGGGACGGCAGCAGAAAGTGGGTGATGGGCATTAAGTCGGGGTCTGCCGGCCTCGGACGAAGCCCGGCGGGCGCGGTCACGGTTCCGTGACGCCTGCTGCTTCGTCGGCCGGCCCCTAGAGGAGCTGTCCATAAGGGCTTCAGTTTACCCCAGGCCCCCCGGACGGGAAACGGATTCCCGTCCGGGGCGGTGCGGTTACCAGCTTTGTTGGAGGGGGCGGCCTTCTTCGTAGCCGGCGGCGGATTGGATGCCGACCAGGGCGCGGTCGTGGAATTCGGCC
>NZ_CADCTE010000063.1 GCF_902805515.1 uncultured Arthrobacter sp.
CCCGGCACTTCCTGCCATGCGGGCCGCGCCGCCTTGCTCCGCTCGGCCCTGCGCCCTAGACGATCCGCCTAGCCCAAAACCGGTTTCCCCGCCTCCCGCCTCTACGCGGGTCGGTTCTCGCGCGTCAGGACCCGTCATGCCCAAACGCACGGACATCCAGTCGATCCTGATCATCGGGGCGGGCCCGATCGTGATCGGTCAGGCCTCGGAGTTCGACTACTCGGGGGTCCAGGCCTGCAAGGCGCTGCGCGACGAGGGCTACCGGATCGTGCTGGTCAACAGCAATCCGGCCACCATCATGACCGACCCCGACATGGCCCACGCCACCTATGTCGAGCCGATCACCCCCGAGTTCGTCGAGCGCATCATAGAAAAAGAGCGCCCGGACGCGCTGCTGCCCACCATGGGCGGCCAGACGGCGTTGAACGCCGCCCTCGCGCTGGAGAACTCCGGCGTGCTGGCCCGCTACGGCGTGGAGATGATCGGGGCCAAGTCCGACGTGATCGAGCGCGCGGAGGACCGCTCCAAGTTCCGCGCGGCCATGGACGAGCTCGGGCTGGAGAGCCCCAAGTCGCGGGCCGTCTACACGCTTGAGGAAGGGCTGGACGCCCTGCCCTTCGTGGGCCTGCCGGCGATCGTCCGGCCGTCCTTCACCCTGGCAGGCACCGGCGGCGGCATCGCCTACAACGTCGAGGAGTTCCGGGCGATCGTCGAAGGCGGCCTGGCGGCCAGCCCCGTCACCGAGGTGCTGATCGAAGAGAGCGTGCTGGGCTGGAAGGAGTTCGAGATGGAGGTGGTCCGCGACCGCGCGGACAACTGCATCATTGTCTGCTCCATCGAGAACGTGGACCCCATGGGGGTGCACACGGGCGACAGCATCACGGTGGCGCCGGCGCTGACGCTGACGGACAAGGAATACCAGCGCATGCGCTCGGCCTCGATCTCCGTGCTTCGCGCGATCGGGGTGGAGACGGGCGGCTCCAACGTCCAGTTCGCGGTGAACCCGGCCGACGGGCGCATGGTCGTCATCGAGATGAACCCGCGCGT
>NZ_CADCTE010000064.1 GCF_902805515.1 uncultured Arthrobacter sp.
CCGGTGGCACCGCCCGCACCGGTGGCGCCGCCCGCACCGGTGGCGCCGCCCGCACCGATGGCGCCGCCCGCACCGGTGGCGCCGCCCGCACCGGTGGCGCCGGTGGTGCAGCAACCGCCGGTCGTCGTACCCGTGGTTCCCGCTCCCCAGGCCCTCCCGGCGGCACCCCCCGCGCCCAAGGTGGTCGTTCCGCCCAAGCTCAAGCCCAGCGCGCCCAAGTTCGCAACCGCGCCCTTCGCGACGGCACCTTTCGCCAGCCAGCTCCCCGAGGGGTCAGCGGCCCCTGCGGAGGAAGATGCCGCCGAAGCGGCTGCGCCCGAAACTGCGGCCGCCAGCACGGCGAAGGTCAGCCGCGTCGCGGGGATCGCAGGGACGCTCATCCTGCTTGCGGGCGCCGTCGTCGCCTTCGCCCGCCACAGACCCCGGGACTAACCCGCGCGTATCCGCAGGCGGTAAGGCGCTGGGCCTAGGCGTCAATTTCCTGCTGCGCGAGGGCCGCGAGGGATTTCAGGTTGGCTGCGTCGGTATCGCTGAACGCCCGCGGTTTGTCGTCGATGACGCACAGGCTTCCGATCCTCCAGCCGCCCGGACCGGTCAGCGGGTGGCCCGCATAGAAGCGGATGTGCGGCTCCCCCTGAACCAGCGGGCTCGAGCTGAAGGCGGCGTCCTTGAGCGTGTCCGGAATGACGAGCATCCTGTCGGCGCGGATGGTTTGGTTGCAGAAGGCGATGTCGCGGGGCAGGTTCTGGCCGATCGGCCCGGCCAGGGACTTGATGAACTGGCTGTCCCCGGTGATCAGGGCGATCGAGGACGAGCTGACACCGAACTGGCGTTGGGCGCGCTGGGTGATCTGGTCGAACCGCGCCTCCCCCGGGGTGTCGAGAAGCCCGGTCCTGCTCAGTGACTCAAGCCGGCGCAGTTCCGCTTCGCGTTGAATGGCCTGGATGGCGCCTGCCGCACCGAGCGTGCTGAGAGCCGGGTCGAGCCAGCCGCCAAGCTGGCCGGAATAGCCGGCGGCAGCCGACACCTCGCCCGTGCTGTAGGGTGCCGGCTGGACGGCGGACCCGCGGTCCTCGAGCATCTCGTTAATGGCGTGGGCGACCAGGTCCCGCTCCAGGGAGGGCAGCACCAGGAGCCCGTAGAGGTAGGCCTCGACGTCGAGCGGATCGAGACGGCCACCCATCCCGGCGTAGTTGAGCCATAAGTCGTAGGAGTCGAGCTTGGCGGCCGATGCGCTCTCGATGCTCAGCCACTGCTGGGCATACCTGTCCATTGCCGGCACCCGCCACCCCTCCTTTCACTCCAGTAAAGTTTTGTCTATCCGTCAACCGTAACTGAAAGAGTGCGCACGGAGGAGAGAAAGCGAGAACGCGTCGCGGCCGCTTCCGCCGGCCCGAGGCCATTCCAACGGAGACGCCCCGGAGGCTGCGGAACCGTCAACTCTAGGACTCCCGCCCGCAGCAGTCTATGACTTTCCTTCCCAGCTCCGGCATGTACTCTGGTGCAGCGTCCATTCCTAGAAGAAAGCAATTCCCCCATGGCAACCGATTACGACGCCCCCCGCGTCGCGCAGGAAGACCAGCCGGCCAACGAATCGCTTGAGGCGATTCAGGCCCAACGCAGCGCCACCACGCAGACCGCGTTGATCGATGTTGAGGACGGCGACACCGCCGAAGGCTTCGATCTTCCCGGAGCTGTCGTCGATGACGAACTGCTCGTCGAGGTCGTTCCCGTTCAGGAGGACGAGTTCACCTGCATGTCCTGTTTCCTCGTCCACCACCGCAGCCAGCTGGCGCTGGATAAGAACGGCGCCAAGTACTGCAGGGAGTGCGAAGGCTAAAGGCAGAGCTTCCCCGACCGGCCCCTTACGGCGTCGGACCCGCGCCCATCCGGAGGCGGGTCCGGCGCCGAATTGTCAGTGGCAGCAAATAGTCTGACTACGACGTTTAGGCCGGGCCACCGAGGAAACCATGAACACCGCCGTCCTTCCCGCACCGCAAATCTTCGATCGTCCCTGGACACGCGAACAGCTTCTTGGTGCCGCCGAGGCTTCCCGGGAGTCCGAGGAACACACCGACTATCACGGGGCCGCCCGGGCGATGGCCGGCCGGGGTCGGTCGGTGGACCTGCCCCGGATCAGGGCTCTGGTCAGCACCGTCATGGGCGGCACCGATGGGATTTACTACATCTGCTGCTCCCTCTACGGCGCCCATCTGGCCATCAGCTTCCCCGAAGTGTTTACGGATCGCCAGCGCGAGCTGCTCCTGGCGCCGCTCGCGGCTGCCGAGGCACTCGCGGGCGCCGGCGCACTCGAGCGTGCGGCCTAGTGGGCCACGGGTCCTTCCGGGTTTGAGGCCGGCACTTTCTGCACCGTTTCCCCTCCCGTTTCCGGGCCATTCCCGAGGGCCGGGACGTCAGGTCCGCGGCGATCCCTTCGAGGGGCGGGCACCGAAGCTTTCGGCCAGGTCGAAGGTGAAGTCGATGAGCAACCCGATCACGTAGACACAGTCCCGCCGGTCCTCAAGCTCGCCCTTCATTCTGGTCAGCGCGGCCAGCAGGTCCTCATTGGACCGGCCGTCCTCAAGGTACCGGTCGACGGCCGCGGCGAGGGCGTCCGCACCGCCACCGTCTTCGAGGAAGCGGTAGGGCTCCCAGTTGAGATGGTCCCACCGTGACGCCAGCTCCTCCGACATCCACGGCACCCCGGCCTCCTCAGCCCGCGGCTGGACAGCGGTTTCGAGTACGTCCCGGGTGCTGCTCACCTCGGCCATGATGCGCTCGGGGTCCGGCGGCGTGAACGCTTCAAACCGGTCAAGCGCCGCCCTGGCCTCCTCCACCGCCAGGCGCAGCCTCTCCTCGAAGCTGGGGCCCTCGTAGGGAGCCCGCCCCGCCCCGCCGAGGTCCAGCACCAGGGCGGAGACGTCGGCGTAGGCGCGGTCGAGCCGGTGGTGCACCCCGGCGACGTCCTGGTCGCCCCCGGCAAGTTTCCAGGCCTTCTCGTGAAGCGTGACCACGGTGTCAATAGCCAGCATCCTGGCACTCGCGGCGACGGCCTTCTTCGTCCTGCGCCCGGCCAGCAGCCGCACGCCGACCAGCCCGGTCGAAATCACCACGGTGAGGACCGACAGGGCCAGGACAGCGGGATCGCTGTCCTGCTCCCGCCCGGCGCTTCCGGTTCCGCTCAACCTTGTCTCGGCCACGATGCCTCCTCGGGGTTTGATTGCACATTCTTTCACGCAATTCCATTACCCGGGAGGGAATGCCCGGAAGCTTCAGCCGGCGCGCGAACCCGTCCGGTCAGGCCGGAGCGACGACTTCGACGATCGCACGCCTCTTGGCCTCCTCCTCGAACGGCGGGGACCAGACCAACACCCCATAGCGCCCCGGGGCGAGGTCGGCCGACAGCGTGATCTGCATCGAGTAGTGGCCGTTCGCGTCGGCAGAGACCACAGGAGCGTTAAGGAGGTCGGTATCCGTCTGGTAGCGGAAGAGCATCACATGGATTTGCGCACCGGCTTCATAACCGCCTCCGGAGACGGTCCAGGTGGAACCCGCCATACGCTCCACCCGGGGCTCATCCGGGGCGGTGGCGGGGACCAGATCGGGGTACACCGGCGCGGGAGGCTGGACCACGGGGACTTCGGCAGGGGCCTGTGGTGCCGTGGGCTG
>NZ_CADCTE010000065.1 GCF_902805515.1 uncultured Arthrobacter sp.
ACAACCCCGTGCTGTTCCGCGCGCTCGACCCGCGGGTGGTGATCGTCAACAACGGCCCGACCAAAGGAGCCGGCCCGGAGACGATGGCCACCCTCAAGTCACTGGCAAATTTGGAGAGCATCTACCAGTTGCACAAGAACCTCCGCCCCGACGGGGAGAAGACGAACGTGGCCGAGGAGTTCATCGCCAACAAGCCCGGCACCGACGCGTGCGAGGGGAACTACGTGAAGCTGTCGGTGGAGCCGGGCGGGAAACGGTACACGGTGAGCGTGCCGGCAACTAAGCACGAGCAATCGTACGACGCGAGATAGATGCCCGATCGCGTGGGGCAGCGCAGCTGCACATATGAAACGCACTCGTAATAGCCCCGGCCGGAAGGCCGGGGTTTCTCGGAAGGGCCCTTATGCCTCAGCGCCCCACCGCAAAACACTAACGGCAAAGGACTGATCCACTGATTCACGCAGATTGTCGCAGACGTTGACTTGGCCTCTCCCCGTCCTTAATCGCCCCTTCTGACCTCCGCGTTGATTCGTCGACCAATCCTCCTCCCCGACGTTCCCGAACATCAGGGGGAAATTTGACTCCCCAACCCCCCGCCTAGAATGCGGCTTCCTCGCCCGGGAACCGGCGACGAAGAGGACGCACCGCGATGGAATATCGAACGCTCGGCCGATCCGGCCTGATGGTCCCCGCCCTGAGCCTCGGCACCGGCACCTTCGGCGGCGGCGGTGCCTTCTTCAAGGCTTGGGGCCAGACCGACGTCGCCGAGGCCACGCGCCTGATCGACATCTGCCTGGAGGCCGGCCTCAACATGTTCGACTCGGCCAACGCCTACTCCATGGGCGCGGCCGAGGAGATCTTGGGCCAAGCGGTCAAGGGCCGGCGCGATCAGGTGCTGATCTCCACCAAGGGCACGTTCGGCATGGGCCCGGGGCCAAATGACCAAGGCTCGTCGCGCTACCACCTCATCCGCGCCGTTGACGACAGCCTCCGCCGTCTCGGCACCGACCACATCGACCTCTACCAGCTCC
>NZ_CADCTE010000066.1:0-336 GCF_902805515.1 uncultured Arthrobacter sp.
GCGCCATGGTCTCAAGGTCAGGCCGAGCGTTCTCAGGAAAGAGCGGACCGATCTCTTGGAAATATCGTTCAAATCCCGCCGGCGAGATGATCTCGAGAACGCGCGCTGGCTCATCACCGCTGTTCCAGAAGGTATGCCATTGGTCCCGGGGCTTGCGGACCAGTTCACCGGGACCGGCCTGGAAAACGTCCTCACCCAGTAGAAACCCGATCTGCCCATGGGTGACAACGGTGAATTCGTCTTCACGGCTATGCATATGCAGCGGCGCCGCCAGCTCCTTCGGCCCGAGCAGGTGCTGAACGACGGAGAAGCCCCCTGACGTGGCCTGGGCGCCAA
>NZ_CADCTE010000066.1:346-115477 GCF_902805515.1 uncultured Arthrobacter sp.
GACGGGCCCAAAGCTGGCTTGGCTCATTCCCGAATTGTCCGCCCGCCGGAGTGGCAAGGCAACGTATTGCCACCCATTCGAGCACTGGATCACGCGGCAGATGGCCGCTCAGCCGTACAGGGAACGCATTACCCCGTCGAGGACCAGCCGGAGCTCGAGCGGATGGACGGCCTCCGGTGCCGCCTCCTGGACGCCGCGGTTGATGGCGGACCAGAACGCATCGTCGCTGCTGATTCCTGCCGGGCGCCGGATGTACCAGGCATAGCCGCGCGGCAGCGGCGGGACGTCGGCGTCCGCCAGGTAGGAGTCGATGTCGTCGTCAATCGAGGCCAGGTCAGCCTCGCTGAGGACGCTGGGTTGGTGTACTTCCACGCCGCCGGTCAGGATGTGCACCTCGATGTGGCGGTCCCCGGCGGGCGCCGGCCAGCGGCACAGGTTCGATGGACCAGCGACCCAGGCCACGAGGGCACCCCAGCCGTTGGCGGTCGCCTCGACCCACCCCTCCAGCTTTTCGCTGTCCCGCACTTGATTCCACGACTGCTCGTTCACCAGTCCAGTCTGGAGCAGGCGGCACCGATCAGTCTCCATCGCCACGCTGGCCCCCGCGGCCGGCGGTCCTCCTCTATGGCACGGTTTCCTGATCGGCACCGGTCTTCGGCGTTTTGGTGCGGCAGGTCAGGGCCAGAGATGGGTCGGAGGTGGAACGGCCACTGTTGAAGTCCGCCTTGAACTGAAGTGTGTCGGCCATCGCAATGTTCGTGCTGCTGACCAGCTCAGGAGAGTTCGGATTCTCCGCCGCGGGCGACATAGATTTCCGAGGGAGCGTTGATCCACAGCGCCTCGGCCGTTCGCCACCGTGTCCTCGCTGTGCCGTCAGCGGGTCAGTTCGGAGCGGGCGTCGGCGGTGGCCGTGATGGGGATCCCGTCGGGCACCAGGACGGTGATCAAAGGCGGGTGGACCACCGCGGTGAGCACCACCTGCGCCGTCCTGCCATCAGGTGTGCCGGTGGCCGGGTCCACGGCCAGGGAGGGAGACCGCTGCCCGGCGCCGGTGCGCTGCAGATACCCCTCGGCTGTGAACCGCACGGTGCCGGGGTCAAGCACCGGCTGCGGCCCGGTGCCCGCCGCAGAGTCGATGGTGAATGTGTCCGCGGCGGCCAGGGCGGCGCCGTCGGCCGCTGACAACAACCGCGAATGCCCGAGGTAGACCGCAGAGGCGGCGAGCACCACGGCCAGGACCAGCAACAGCAGCAGGAGGTAGCCGATGATCAGCACCCCCACCTGACCGTCCTCGTCCGCCCAATCGATCTCCCGTCCGGCCTCTCCCCCTGCCTTCACGCCGGCCTCATCCGAACCGCTCCACCGACTGGGTGGCACTCGAATCCACAGTGACCGCCGAGTCATTCACTCCGGGCATGGTGGGAACCAGCGGCAGCGGCACCGCCAGCCGGACCACGACCGTGACAGTGGATCCCGGGGAAAGACAGGTCCCGTCGCAGGACATCTCAACCTGGGCCTGCTCCGGGGAAAAACCAAAGTTCTCCAGCGCCACCAGGGCCGCCTGCCGCGCCTGGGCCTGACCCTGCTCCGGAGTGTCGGCCTCCACGAACACCTTGGCCGCGTGGTCGGCCGCCCCCACCACAGCGAACGAGCCACCCTGCAGCTGCCCTGCCGACAGGACCAGGTACACCACCGGGACCAGCAGGATCAGGCCCAGGAACGTGAATTCAAGCACCGCGCTGCCGGTCTCGTTCCCTAGCCGAAAGCGTGCATGGCGGACCAGCCCGAACCGGGCGGGCCTACGAAGGAAGGATCGCACGGCCCTGAACCTCAAGCACCCCGGCCGGACCGAGCAGACCCACCACCGGAAGCGGAGCCCGAACCACCACCTCCACGAACTGGGCCCCCGCGGCCCCCGAGCGTTGGACCGTCACATCCGAAGCGAAGTCCTCCCCCACCCCCGCGGTGATCAGCTCGGTGGTGCGCTGCCCGGCATCCTCGGGACTCCGGTCGGCGAGGGTTCCGTACCGTGCGCCCGAGGCCGCGGCATCGATCAGGGTGTTGCGCACGTGCAGCACCAGCATCAGCTGGACCACCGCAAGGAAAATCACGGTGAGCAGCCCGCCGATCAACGCGAAATCGACGACCGCCGATCCCGCCTCACCGCGCAGCCTCCGGCGCCCTCCTGACCAAAGCACCTACGGGGACACCTGATTCATCGCCGCCTCGAACAGGCCCTGCAGCGCAGGCCCCGCCAGGGCCAACAGCCCCGCCACCAGCACCGCCGACATCAGCGTGATCATCACCCACCCGGGCACATCCCCGCGCTCGGCGTCGGGGTCGGAGACCACCCGCCGGTAGATGGCGGCGAGGGCCAGCCAAGCGCGGGCACCATTTCGATCTCTTGCCATTGTCATCTCCATTCTCTGAGCGGTCGGCTTTCCGGTCGTGCGGTTCAGAATCCAAGGTTGATCAGCGCAATGCCGGGGTACACGGCGAAGAGGACGGTCAGGGGAAGCACACCGAAGACCAGCGGAACCATCATGGCGATCTCCTTCTTTCCGGCCGATTCCATGAGCTCCCGTTTGGACATATCGCGCACGTCCTGCGCCTGGGCCCTCAGCACCTCGGCCAGCGGGGTGCCGCGCTGGACCGCGACGGTCAGCCCGTCGACGAACCGGGCAAGCGGGGCCAGTTGGGTGCGGCGGGAGAACTCCTGGAACGCTTCGATCACCGGGGTCCCGGCCCGGGTTTCGGCAAGCACCCGCCCGAACTCCCCGGCCAGCTCGCCGCGGGCCGTCCTGCACACCCGTTCCAGGGCGCCGGTCGCACTCTCTCCGGCGCTGACGGCCAACGCCATAAGTTCGGCAAGGCTGGGGAATTCGGCGAGCATCCGCGTCTCCCGGCGCGCGATTTGCCGGGTCAGGAGATAGTCGCGGAACAGGTACCCTCCGGCGGTGCAGGCGGGAACCATGACCGCAGCGAAGAATACGTTCGACTTTCCGGAGCCGGCCGCCAGGACCACCAGGGCGGTGGACGCACCGAGTCCGAGCGCCGCCCAGAGGATCTGCTGGGCCCGGAAGTCGGTAACGCTCAGTCCTCCACCTGCCTGCACCAGTCGGCGGTCCAGCAGGGTCGAAGCGGGATTGAACCGGTTCAGCCTGCGCACCGCATCACGAAGGACCGGCTGCAGGATGCGGCCCAGGGGCCCGAAGGGCGTCGGGCGGCCCGCGTCCGCGCCGAGCAGGCGGGACCGGACGTCCACGACCTTCAACTGCGGGCCGATCCGTTCCACGAAGCGGACTCTCCGCGCCGACGGCAGCCCGACGAGCACCATCCACAGGCCCAGCCCGAGCGCACCGCCCGCCAGGAGGGACACCGCCAGCACCTGCCCGGTCACCGGAGCACCCTCTCGTCCTCGGGCAGGGCTCCGATGCGCAGCATCACGCGGTAGCAGAGGACCGACACCACGAGGCCTCCGGCCAGGACCAGGGCGCCGGCACCGGAGTTGTAGGCGCGGACGGCTTCGGGCCGGGTTGCCAACAGCAGCAGCACGAACCACGGCGCGGCCACCGCGAGCCGGGCCGCGTTGACCGTCCAGGACTGGCGCGCCTCGAGTTCATTGCGGGTGCGGGCGCTGTCGCGGAGGAACTCCGACAGGGTGCCCAGCAGCCGGCCGAGGTCGGACCCGCCCACCTCGCGGGTCATCCGCAGGGCCTCGACGATGCGGTCCGCCACCGGGTCGGCGAGCCGATCCTTGAGCCTGCTCAACGAATCATCGAACTGCCCGCCCGCCCGGTAGTCCGCCGCGAACTCCCGAAACGCGCCGCGCAGTTCGGCCGGCCCCTTGTCGGCGAGCTGCATCAGGGCCTCGGGCAGCGAGAGACCGGCACGGATCGCCGAGCGCAGGTGATCGACGACGTCGGGCCAGAGCTCCCGCAGTGACGCCGTCCGCTTCGCGGCCCGCCACCGCACCAGGGCATACGGAGTCCAGGCGCCGAACAGGGCGAAACAGACAGCGATGGGTACCGAGCGGACCAGGACAACGGCAGTCAGGAGGACGAGGAAACCCGTGACGACGCAGGCGCCCAGCAGTCCCCGCACCGACACCGAACCGACCCCGGCCCGCACGAGCAACTCCCGCAACCGTGGGGTCCGCCGTGGGCGGGCGGAACTCCGGGGAGACGGGCCCCAGCACGCCCACCAGATCAGGAAGAGCCCGGTGCCGAGCATCACGCCCAGGACCGCGCTCACCGGCCCTCCTCAAGGAGCGCCGCAATATCGACGCCGGCCGCGGCGAACTTTTCCTGCGCGGGCATGGCCGTGGCGCAGATCCGCAGTTCACCCTCCAGCCGCCGGAAGACAGGCGAGGACTCGATGACGCCGCTCTCCACCCGGGCGCCCACTGCCATAATCTCCGTGACCTGCCGCTGGCCATCGCCGGCTCGCGCGCAGTGCACCACGAGGTCGAGGCAAGATGCGACGGTGGGCACCACGAACTCACTGGAAATGTTCTTACCGGCCAGCAACGGCAGGGTACAGATCTTGGTCAGGGCATCACGGGCGCTGTTTGCATGCACGCTGCACATCCCGGGCAGGCCGCTGTTCAGTGCGATGAGCATGTCCAGGCTCTCCGCCTCCCGGACCTCCCCGACGATGATCCGGTCCGGGCGCATCCGCAGTGCCTCCTTCACCAGGTGCCGGAGCGGGATCTCCCCGATGCCTTCGAGGTTCGGCTGCCGGCACTGGAGCCCGACGACATCGCGCAGCGGCAACTTCAGCTCGAAGATCTCCTCCACCGTGATCACCCGCTCGCGCGGTGGAATCGAGGCGCCCAGGCAGTTAAGCAGCGTCGTCTTCCCTGCTTGCGTGGCGCCGGAGACGAGGATGTTCAGCCCGGCCCCGACGGCGGCACCAAGGAACCGGGCCGCCTGGGGCGTCAGTGTCCCCAGCCCGATGAGATGCTCCAGACGGGTAGCCCGGGCGATGAACCGGCGGATATTGACCGCCCAGTGCCTGCGGGTGACATCGGGGATCACCACGTGCAGTCTCGAGCCATCGGGCAGGGAGGCATCGACGAAGGGCGAGGAGAGATCAAGGCGTCGCCCCGAGGATTTCAGCATCCGCTCCACGAGGTCCCGGACCTGCTGGGCGGTCAGGGTCAGGGAAGTGAGCTCGGATTCCCCGCCGCGGGCGACATAGATCTCCGAGGGAGCGTTGATCCACAACTCCTCGACCGTCGGATCGTCAAGGAACGGCTGCAGCACCCCGAACCCGGCGACGGCGTCATACACCTGCCGGCGGACCTTCTCGGGGTGGCCCAGCGGGGGCAGGGAGCCTCGAACCGCCCGCTCGTCGTAGTCATTGACTGCGTCCTCGACCAGGCGGAGGATCTCCGGGCCCTGCTCCGCAGGGTCGAGGCCGCGGCGGCGGATCAGCTCGCGCACTTCCTCCTCGACCATGCGCACAGCATCCATTCGAACCCCCGACCTAGGACTTCCATCAGAAGCACCCCCAGCCGGCGCACCATCAGCCTAAGGAGTGGCGCGCAGCAGGACCAGTGCCAATTCGACGATGTGGACAAATTTCTTCCCCCGCTCCACGGGGGCCCTTTAAGGAGGAGCAAGGAAAATCGCTCTCCCGCGGTCGTCAATATGCGTTACTCTCTGAGAACCCGACGCGCTAAGTGCCTGCGGCAAGCAACCGATTGCTCCATCGATGCCTGCCCAGACGACTGCGAAAGAGCGTCCAATGGCACCTCCGGTGCTGTGGTCGGGCAGAAAACGGTCTCGGAGCATCTAGTTGGGGAACTAATGAATTCAGCACCGTGGGCATCTGTGCCCGGATCCCGCACGCCCGCATCGCGCCAGCCAGCCCGGGGGAATGCCAGCCAGCTCGTAGCCCACACCAGAGCGCTGGTCGTACTGCTCACCGCTGCGGCCCTCCTCGGCGGATCCTTGACACCGGCAATTGCCCAGGAAGTCCCCCCGGCCCCGGAAACCGGAAGCGAGATGCCCACCCCGGATCCCTCGCCGTCATCCGAGCCCGCCCCGGAGCCCGAGCCGTCATTCGAGCCCTCGCCATCGGCCGAGCCCAGCCCGGAGCCGTCTCCGTCGGAGGAACCGTCGGAGGAACCGTCGGAGGAACCACCGCCCTCGACCAGCATCGATGAGGCAATTGACCGGTTCAACGCCGCCAGGGCTGACTTGGGTTTCGAGCCGGTCGAGCTGAGCGACGAAGCTGGAGTTTTCCTCGAAGCCGTCCACGGCCGGACCAACGAGGAAAAGGCCCCGGAGATTGCGGCCTTCGAACTCGACCACACGCTGACTCCCCTGCCCCTGTTTTACCTCGAGCAGGAGGAGGCTGCTCCTGCTCAGGCGCCGGAGCTCCTGGACAGCTACTTCGCGTCCCTCCTTGAGCCGCCCCTATCCGAGGACGCCGGCTGGAAAGCCGCCATGGAGGCCGCGACGGCCGTGGGCTGGTTCTCGAAAGAGGACGCCGAAACGGAGGGCCCCACCACGCAGAGCAGCGGGTTCAGCCTCTTCGGCATACCGACACCGGCCTTCACCGAAGCGCCGCAGCTCAGCGGGGTCAGCCAGGTCGGCCAGAGGGTCACCTTCGAGCACTCCGGCTACACGGCCGGAGCCACCTTGTCGCTTCAATGGTTCCGCAACTCGGACCCGATCGACGGCGCCACGAACCCGGACTACACCCTGCAGCTCGAAGACCTCGGCCGTGAAATCTCCGTGCGGGCGACACTGTCCAGGGAGGGCTGGATCGACGGCGTCTCGGTCCACCCGCTGGCCGAAGTGGTGGAGCCGGGAGGCCTTGTGGCACCGTCCGTCACCATCTCCGGCCTCCCTCAAGTGGGGGCTCGACTCATGGCCGTCCTTGGCGACCCGGGACCGGTGCCCGCCACCATCACCTATGAATGGCGGCGCGCCAGCACTGTGATCCCCGGCGCCGAAGGCGCTTCGTATGCTCCCACCGCCGAGGACGTCGGCCACCAACTCAGCGTCATCGTCACCGCCTCGGCGCCCGGCTACACCCCGGCCACGGCGACCTCCGAACCCACCGACCCGGTGAGCGGACTGCTCACCGCCCCGGTGCCCGTCATCACCGGCGCCGCCGTCGTCGGGTCGAAACTGGTTGCCTCCCCCGGCACCTGGGCGCCGGCACCGGTGACCCTGACCTACGCCTGGTACGCGGACGACGCCCGGATCCCCGGAGCCTCCTCAAGCACCTACATACCCTCCCCCGGCGACGCCGGCAAGCGCCTCACGGTCCGGGTGACCGGCCAGAAGCCCGGCTATGTGACCCGCACGCGCACCTCCGAGGAAACCGCCGCCGTCCTGCAGGCGCTGGTTTCCCCGGTGCCGAAAATCACCGGCGCGGTGATTGTCGGGTCGAAGCTGACCGCCTCCCCCGGCACCTGGGGACCGGCGCCGGTGGCCCTCACCTACGCCTGGTTTGCCAACGGCGTCCGGCTCACCGGCGCGACCTCGGCGTCCTACACCCCCACCTCCGGCGTGGTGGGGAAGCGAATCTCGGTGCAGGTGACGGGGTCCAAGACCGGGTATGCCCGCGCGGTTAGAGTGTCGGCGTCCACTGTACCCGTGGCTCCGGTCGAAGAGATCCCGCCAACGCCCACCGAAGCGGGATCACGCAGCGGCTGGAACTCCATCGCAAGGGACATGTTCCACCGGATGGAAAGCGACCCGGATGGGCAGGAGGATTATGCCTCCTGGACCTACGCGTATCAGGCCCGGATGGCCGCGGAATACCGCGGGTGGCAGCACCCGACGACCCAGCAGTACCTCGCAAAGGTCTACAGCCTGAACAAGGCCGATGGGGGGTATGGAATGGGGAAGTCCTGGGACGCCTTCGGGGACGGGTCGGTCAACCCGGCCTCCACGACGTACACGGTCTCGACGGCGGATCATGTTGGGGAGGTCCTGCTCGCGGGGCACCTCGCCGGCGCCGTACCCAAGGAAGAGCTGGTCGCGGCGGTGGACTCCCTCCTCAGCACGCCGATCGACGATACGCCCAACGGACGATGCATGGCCTATTCCAAGAGCCCCTCAGACCGTCCCTCAAAAGCCGGATGCGTCGTGAACGTCTCGCTCGGGGCCGCGGCGTTCCTCAACAAGGTTGCGGATTCGGGCGTCCTGGACGACGACCCCGCCAGGCTGGCGCAGACCTACCGGGTGGTATCCCAGCTGAAGTGGCTGGGCATCAACACCTACAACGAAACCCTTGGCGGCTGGGCCTACCTTTACCTTCCCTCCGGCAAGCCTCCCTTCGGCCGGCTCCCCGTCCAGGACGCGAACCACAATGCGTACACCTTCGAGTCGGCCATCACCCTGTACGGCAGGCAGTGGCTCAACGACGGCATGGCACGCTGGCTCGCGAAGCCGCCCCCGTTTCCCGCGTTCTTCGACCTCACCGGCCGTGTGAGGCAGCAGTCCCTCGTCCCGTCTGTCCACGCGCAGAACGCACTCAAGGACGCCGCATTCGTCAGCGGGAATGTCACCTTGAGGACGCAGTACGCGCAGCTGGGCATGTGGTCGATGCGGCTGGCGAAAAGTGCAACCCTGCATTCGATGCAATGGCGCCCGACCGCCTCAATTGGCAGCATCGGCGTCTTCAACAGCAAAGGCACCTCCCTCACCACGACCGTGCGAAAAGGCTCGACGGTCTACCTGCGCTCGACTGTCCTTTCCGGGACCTCCGTTCCCATTGTGAATCAGACGGTAAAACTGTCGATCGACGGTTCGTACAGCAGCAGAAAGACGACGGGCCACCAGGGGAACATCGCTTTCACCGCCACTGTCACCCGAAACTCCTGCTATTCCTTGACCGTCAGTAAGGAGTACACCACGACGAAGTCTCCTGTCACCAAGACCATATGTTTTCGGGTTACCTGATGGGCGGGCTCCGGGAGGGCAAGAAAGGCCAAACTTCTTCTCCGAAGGGGTTGACAATGCGCGACACACCCCATCCGTCACACCGAAATGCCGTGATTAGCAAATAAAATCCGCTTTCACACAAGAAACAATAGTCACAGGTGTAACGTCGTTGTAGTCTTCATGGGACCGCTCGCCCTGGCCTTTTGGCCTGGACTCTGGAGAACCCGTGACTTTTGCCTCCCTCAATAGAATCTTGTGCTCCACGGCCCTTTCGATGGCAATCTGCATTGGCGCAGCTCCGCTAACGGCCACGGCACAGACTCAACCCGCTCCCGTGGCGACTCCTGCCACGGAATCGCAGATCGAACCGGGCGTCGCTCCGGACCCTGCAGGTGAGGCTCCGGCCGGACCTCCGTCGCCCGCCGCCACACAGGATCCCGCAGTCCCTTCGGCACCGGCATCCGAGGCCCCGGTTCCGGCAGACCCGCAGCCAACTGCGGAAACCACCGCACCTGCAGAGGATGAAGTCACCTCCTTCGTCCCCGACCTCGACTGGAACCCCCTGCTCGAGCCCGGGGCGAATCCCCGGCTTGGCGAAAACCACCCCGAGCCGCACGAGGCTGCCCAGCACGGGCAGGAGGAAGGGAAGCTCGGAGCCGCCGCCTTCGGCCCGCGCTACGGGAACTTCAAAGTGAAGCTTGTAACGGTGAAACTCGCCGACAAGACCCTGGCGGATGTAAACGCAATCAACCTCGACGCTGCGCGGGCTTCAATTGCAGCTGCGGATTCCTACTGGCGCTCGGCGTCCATGGGCCGGCTCTCCATCACCACCGTTTCCGAGGTGAGGGGATTCGCTTCGAAGGCCAAGCACACCGATTCCTACGACCAGATCATGGCCACCGTGACGAGGGAGCTCAACTGGCAGTACAACCCCTATGAAGCGCTGGTCCTCTTCATTCCGCACCGCGACCTGAATTCATATGGAAACTGGGGAATTCTCGGCGGTGGATTCACCGACAGCGCGACAAGCGGCCGCGTCATCATGCCCTACCCCTCGGCAACGACGAAGAACGTGGTTTCCCACGAATTCGGCCACGTGCTGGGCCTGCACCACTCAAATTCCCTGAACTGCACCAACGGGCGGGTCGACGTCGCTCGAATTGCGGGAGCGACGTGGGGCGATACTGCGTGCAGGTCCTGGGAATACGGCGACACCCTCGACATCATGGGCTTCGCCCAGCTGCATACCCCAATGATCAACTCGTTCATGTACGAATTCGGCGGCTTTGGCCGCGGGGATGAAATACGGAATGCCGGCATCGCGAGCGGGTCGAAACAGTACACCCTGAAGGCGTGGGCCGGGGGCGAAGCACAACGGGCGGTCAAATTCACCGATCCGGGCAGCGGTGAGGTCTACTACATCGAACTGCGCCTGCCCGTCGGCCGGGATGCCAACAGCGCCATCGGCGGCAACCGCGGAGTCAAGATCATCAAGAAGGACCACCTTGGGTGGAACGGCAACGCCTCGGTGGTGCTGACCCCCAACAGCAGGTGGGTCGGCTACTACAACGAAAACCACGCGTGGCAGGCCGGGTCCGTCTTCACGACGCACCGCGGTACCCGCGTGCACATCAACTCAATCGGAGCGACCAGCGCCTCCATCACCATCACCGCGCTGACTTCCACGGTGGCTCCTGCTCCTGCGCCTGCGCCGGTGGTGTTGGATAAGACCCTGGCGGCGGTCAATGCCGGGGATTTCAACCGGAACGGCACCCATGACCTGGTTTCCCGGCGCCCGGATGGGACCCTGTGGTTCCATGACGGCACCGGCACCGGCTCGTTCCGGGCCCCGGTGAAGATCGGCTCGGGGTGGGGCATCTACAGCCAGCTCATCGGCGGCCAGGACTTCAACGCGGACGGACGCCCGGACCTGGTCGGACGCAAGACCGACGGCACGCTGTGGTTCTACGCCGGCACCGGGGTGGTCACGGCCACCTCCGAAGGCTACCGGGGCCCGGTCAAGAGCGGTGTGGGCTGGAACGCCTTCGACATCATGGTCTCCCCCGGGGACTTCACCGGGGACCGCCGCCCCGACCTGATCGCCCGCAAACCCGACGGCACCCTCTGGCTCTACGCCGGCACCGGAGCCGCCTCACCCACCCAGGAAGGCTACAAACCCGCCACCCCGATCGGCACCGGCTGGCACAACGCCACCACCATCACCGGTCCCGGCGACTTCAACGGCGACACCAAGGCCGACCTCCTGACCACCCGCGCCGACGGCTCCCTCTGGTTCTACGCCGGCACCCACGGAACCAACGCCGGCTACAACACCGCAAAACCCGCCGGAAAACTCTAACCCCACCCCCCACCGGTCCCCTGCTCCCCCGAAAGGACGATCACTGCTTCGAGTATTGTGAGATGCAGAATGAATAATCTCCTCAAAACCCTCCGGCCCCTCCTCGCTACGCTGCCACCGGGGAGCCGCAGGTTCCTCATTGGCTACGGGATAGCCACGGCCTGCCTCTCACTGCTGGACATCATCTCCCTCGGACTCATCGCCGTCCTGCTCCCGTCCCTCGTGAGCGGGGCGGAGGTTCAGCTGCCTTTCCTCGGGACCGTGGGTGAGCAGAGCCAGCTGCTGACGCTCCTCGGGATCGCCTGTGCGCTGGTCGTTGCCAAGGGTGTCTTCGCCGTGATGATCCTTCGGTCGGCGACGGCGCGGTTCGCCAAGCATGAGGTCGCCATCGGTGACCGGCTCCTGGCCTCCTACCTCTCGTCCCCGTGGGAGAAGCGCCTGCAGAAGAACTCGAGCGAGCTGGTCCGGTCCGTCGACGTCGGTGTCGGCCTGTCGGTCTCGGGGGTGCTGATTCCCTCCATGACACTGTTCGGGGAGCTCGGGACCCTCCTCGCCGTCGGCGTGGTGCTGGTGGTCGCACAACCGCTCATCGCCGTCGTCAGCATCCTCTATCTCGGGCTCGTCGCCCTGCTGCTCGCCCGGGTCATCTCTCCGCTTTCGGTCCGGATGGGCCAGGAGAACCTCAAGTGGTCGGCCAAAACGGTGAAGATCCTCACCGAGGCACTCGCGGCACTGAAGGAGATCACCCTCGCCGACCGGGCCTCCGAGGTGCGCGCCCAGGTCCACGAAACCCGCAGCCACAGCTCCGTGGCCCGCGCGAACTCGGTCTTCCTGGCCCAGGTTCCCCGCTATGTGCTTGAGTCGGCCCTCATCGTCGGTTTCCTCCTGGTTGGAGGGGTCGGTTTCGCCACGGGCGGGGCCGAGGGTGCCGTCAGCGCTGTCGGCCTGTTCGCCGTCGCCGGTTTCAGGCTTGTCCCGTCGCTGACCCGGCTGCAGGCGGTCCAGTCACAGGTGAACTCGAACTCGGCCTTCGCACAGCAGGTTGCCACAGACATCAGTGAAAGCGAGCAGCTGCTTGCGGAAAACGCACAGGAGAACCCGCAGCAGGACCTCGATGCGGAACGCGTCGACATCGTGCTGCGCGACGTCAGTTTCACCTACCCCGGCGCGGCCCAGCCCGCCCTGCGCGGTGTCAACGCGACCATCCCCGCAGGCAGCCACGTCGCCTTCGTCGGCCCGTCCGGCGCGGGCAAGTCGACCATCATCGATATCCTCCTTGGCCTCCTCCGTCCCACCTCCGGTCATGTGGAAGTGGACTCGGAGCGCATGGACCGGGTCCTGACCTCGTGGCGGAAACGGATCGGATATGTCCCCCAGGACGTCTCCCTCTTCGACGCCTCGGTCGGCCAGAACGTGGCCCTGTCCTGGGACCCTGCCAACGTCGACCACACCAAGGTGGAGGCGGCCCTGCGGCGGGCACAGATGTACGACGTGGTCATGAACCGGGAGGGCGGACGGGACGCCCTGATCGCCGAGCGCGGGCTCGCCCTCTCCGGCGGACAGCGCCAACGGCTGGGCATCGCCAGGGCGCTCTACAACGAACCCGATGTGCTCGTGATGGATGAGGCGACCAGTGCCCTCGATACGGCAACGGAATCCGCGGTCACCACCGCAATCCGCGAACTCCACGGCGAAGTCACCGTCATCACCGTCGCCCACCGGCTTTCGACCATCCGCTCGGCGGACATCGTCTTCTTCATGCAGGACGGGCGGATCGTCGCCCAGGGCACCTTCGACGAGGTCGTGGCGGCGGTTCCGGACTTCGCGCGTCAGGCACAGCTCGCGGGTCTGAGCTAGAGGCGCCCGGCGCGGGCCCAGCGGGCCCGCGCCCGCTCCCCTGCGTCCCTGACCGTCCAAGCCTCCGCCGGCGGAATCCGCCGGGGGCCCCGGGTACGGGTGTGCGCGGCAGGGCCTCAACGGAGCGTCCCAGGAGGCGGTTGGCGCGACTACCGGAGGCGGTTGGAACCGCTACTGGGAGACGGCAGCGTAGATCTCGCGGAGACGCTTCACAGCCGCTGCCGGGTCGTGGTGCTCGGCTATCCACTTCCGGCCCTCGGCACCGCGCCGTCGCAGGGTCTCCTCATCCGCCAGATCCGCAGCGATGAGCTTAGCCATGGCCGCCGGCGAATCCACGTCCTCGTGGCCCACCGGGATGCCCTCCGGATAGAAGCCCGGCGTCAGCGAAATGTAGAGCGGCACTCCCAGGGCCATCGCCTCCAGCTCGCTCGCTGCAAGGATGCCGGCGGCCTGCCCGACCGCGGCGGTGGATGCGTTGACGAAGTCGAGGTAGTCGCGGTGGCTCATCCTCGGAACGAGGTGGACCCCGGCCTTTTCGGCGTCGGCGGCCATGGGACCCCAGTCGAGTCCGTAGACATCGAAGGTGCCGCCGCTTGCCTGCACGAGCTGACGCGCCGTCTCCAGCTGGCCCGCCGCGTTCTTCGAGTCGTCCCAGCGGGAGACAAAAAATACCCGCGGCCTGCCCTGCGGGCGGGGAACCGGCGCAGGCAGCTTGGACAGGTCGATCGACACCGGCAGGTACTCGGCGTCGGGCCGGTGCGGCAGGATGTGCTCGCGCAGGTCGGGGGTCGTGTACATCACCGCGGCCGCATTACGCACGCCCCGGAGAATTGTCTCCCGCCACCGCTCGTCGTACTGGAGGGTGCGGATGTCGGTGCCGTGCAGCGTGAGCACGTACTTCTTGGGGACGAACCTGGAGTGCTGGGTGACGCCGCCGGAGTGGATGTGAAACAAGTCAGAGGAAACGGCTTGGCGCGCGAGGCCAAGGAGCCATGCCCCGCCCTGGGCTGCATACCGGGCCCGGCCCTTGACCCCCGTCAGCGGGTAGTCGGCGACGGCCCGCGGGTAGAAGCTCCAGGGCAGTTCCTGCTCGGAGGCCTTCGCGAGGATGCGCTCGGCGTAGAAGGCGCAGTCGTTGACGTGGACCACCTTCACCGCGGACAGATCCTGCCCGGCCGCCGGCTCCACCGGCTTAGTACCGTCCACTCGAGGCATCCTTTTCGTCCTTCTTCTCCCAGGGCCGCTCGGCCTCGTCCAGCGCGATGCGCCGCGAGAGCTTCGTCATGGTGGTTTCCATGGAACGGAAGCGCTGGTGCGTCGTCGACATGTACACCAGGAAGGAGACGATCAGTGCGTAGAGCACCAGGTCCGTGCCGCGGCCCACCCCGACGATCCGTGCGAACTGCGTGAGGATCGTGGGGAAGAAGATGGACAGCACTGCGGCGACCGCGAAGAGGAGGATCATGATCCGGCGGATGGCCATGTGCTTGGCGTTCGAACCGCCGCGGATGAGCACGAGGGAGAAGCCCACGACGACGAGAACCAGGACAAGCTGAACCACAATTAGCATTTGAATTACCTAAAGAGCAGGTCCGCCACAATATTGACGGAGTTGAGGAGGGATTGCCCCTTGGATTTTGAATAGTCCGTGTAAATGATTTCGACAGGGTGCTCGGTCCACCGTGGGCGCATCGAGGAAATCATTTGAACCAATTCGGAGGCGTGCGCCATGCGGTTCTGGGTGATGTGGATGTTCTGGGCCACGCCGCGGTTGAAGGCCCGCAGACCGTTGTGGGCATCCGTGAGGGGCATACCCGTGCTCCACCGCGTTTGAAGCGCCGCTGTCCGAAGCACCAGCCTCTTCAGCGACCCGATCTGGGTGCGGCCGTCAAGGAACCGGGATCCCAGAACGACGTCGGCTTCTCCGCTTTCGATGCGCTGCACCATGTCGGCGGCGTCGGAGACCCGATGCTGGCCGTCGGCGTCGAAGGTCACGACACTCGTCATGTCCGGATCCTGGAGGGCATACTCCAGGCCGGTCTGCAGGGCGGCTCCCTGTCCCAGGTTCACCGGGTGGTTCACCACGACGGCTCCGGCGGCCCGGGCGGCCTCGGCCGAGGCGTCGGTGCTGCCGTCGTTCACGCAGACGACGTGCGGGAACACCGGAAGCAGATCTTCGATTACTGAGCCGATGATGGAGGCCTCGTTGAACAGCGGGATCACAATCCAGGTACGACTCACAAGCCCAGTATCGCATAAGGGCTCCGCGGAGACACATCGACAGCCGGCCGGAGGGTCGGCTGCGAAGTGCGGCCAAGGAGGCGGAATTTATTGTGGGAAATTGTCTGCGCGCACCATTGGACGGGTGGCCGCCCGGATATTGTGCATTTCCATTTCCGGGCCCGCCGGCTCCGGGTCGCCGCCCGGCATGGGTGCCTCACGAAGGCCCGGGAAATGGCCCCGTCTGAATGCGGACGCCGACCGTCCGGGCCGCGCGGCGGACGCCCGCCGGCCAGGGCTCAGGGAGGAGGCCGGCGGCTCCTAGCGGGTCCGCGGTACCTGCCCGTGATACCGTCGACAGGTTCGCCGGAGCCCGGTGAACCCCCTTTCTCTGCCCGCGCAGATCAGCGCGGCCGCACCTTAGCCGCAGGAGTGTAAATGTCCTGGTGGGACTCCCTCCCGACCATCGCCGCAGCGATCGCTCTGCTCACCCTGCCGGGACTGGCGCTGTCAGCGGCGCTCAACGTGCGCGGTCCGCTTTCAATCGGTCTTGCACCGGCCTTCTCGGTGGCCCTGTCCGGGGTGTCCGCCGTCGTGCTGTCGCTGCTTGGCATCGGCTGGTCGCTGGGCAGTTTCCTGGCGGCCTGTGGAGTTTTCCTGGCAGCGGCGGTACTCGTGAAGCGCTTCGCGTTCCGGTCCGGGTGGGGTGAATTCTCTTTCAGGATCGACCGGGCGACCGCGATCGGCGGTTCGGCCGGGCTGCTTCTGGGGGGCCTCGCCTCCGCCTACAACCTGGTCCGCGTCTTCGACCACCCAGACAATATCGCCCAGCGGTACGACAATGTGTACCACCTGAATGCGGTGCGGTGGGTCCTCGAGCAGGGGGACGCGTCAACGCTGACGCTGGGCCGGATGCTCAACCCGACAGCGGACATCGCCATCTATCCGGCCGCCTGGCATGGCTTTGCCGCACTCGTCGCGGACGTCGCGGGGCAGCCGGTGCCTGTCGCTGCCAATGGCCTCAACCTGGTCGTGGCTTCGGTGCTCTGGCCCATCGGCGTCATGCTGTTGGCCCGGGTGGTCTTCGGTCCCCGGATGGCGCTGATTGCGATCGCCGGCCTGTTCTCGGCGGGATTCGCCGCCTTCCCGTTGGGACTCATCGACTTCGGTCCGCTCTACCCGAACCTCCTCTCCTACTCGGTGCTGCCGGCCGCGCTTGCCTTGGCGATGATGGTGCTGAGGATCCGCCCCCGCTCGGGTACCCAGTACGGCGTGGTCGTTCTGGCCTTCCTGGCCTCCATCGCAGCACTGGCGCTCGCCCAGCCGAATGGCTTCACTGCGTTGTTGGCCCTGACCCTGCCGATCGCCGTCTTCGCCTGGTGGAGGTGGACGGCAGCCCGGATCACGCGGCGCAGCTTCCGCGGGGCCATTCTTCCCCTCCTCATCGCCGCCGGTTTCGCAGCCGCGTTCGTGTACATCTGGCAGGCGCTGCTCATCGGATACGACACCTGGCTCCCTTTCACCCGCTATGCAGGTGCCATCGGACAGGCCGTCACGAGCGCTCCCCACAACCGGAGCATTCCGATCGTCATCGCGGTCTGCACGGTCGTCGGGCTGGCGGGCCTGTGCAGAAGGCGATCCCTGTTCTGGCTGCTGGCGGTCTATGCGGTGGCTGTGGCGCTCTACGTCGTCTCCGCCGCGGAGCCCCGGGGTCCCCTGCGGATCCTGACCACCGGCAGCTGGTACCAGGACCCGCAGCGCCTGGCCGCACTCCTTCCGCTTCCCACCGTGCTGGTGGCGGCATTTGGCGCCAGCTGGATCCTCGCCTGGCTGTGGAGGAGCCTCCTGTGGTTCCCGCGGACGCCGTCCGCCGCCCAGAAGGTGGTGGCGGGGGCCCTGGTTGCGGTGGTGGCGGTCCTGGGAGGACTGCAGAGCCAGCGCGGCGCAATCGATGAATTCGTCCTTGAAGCCCGGACCCACCACACCTTCGAGGGAAACCCCACCATCCTGTCGCTCGATGAACTGGCGCTGCTCGAACGGGTCGACGAAACCGTCCCGGAGGACGCCGTCATCGCCGTCAATCCGTGGAACGGCGGATCCCTTGCCTATGCGATCAGCGGCCGCAGTGTGACCCAGTACCACATGGGCCCCGGCGCGCTGCGCCCGGACCTTGCCGTCCTGGCGGAGGAACTCGACGACGCAGCAGCCGGCTCGGAGGCCTGCGCCATTGCCCGTGAGAAACGCGTTGAGTATGTGCTGGACTTCGGCGACTTCTACCTCCTCGACCGTGAAGAGGCCTATCTTTATCCCGCCTTCGATGACGCGGCAGGAGCGGCCAACCTCGAACTCGTCGACAGCGAGGGCGACGCCCGGCTGTACCGGGTGGCGAACTGCTCCTAGGCCGTACGGTGCCGCAGCCCGCGGCGCCGCCCGGTCCTTCCCGGATCGCACTGAGCGTGGAAACAAAGAATGCGGAGGCCGCAGCGGCCTCCGCATTCTTCGTTTCCGGGTGAAACCGCGGCGTGGATTTCAGCTGGCGCGGATGTGGGCGATCGCGTCTCCCACTTCACCGTCCATGACGACCCTGCCGCGCTCAAGCACGATCCCGCGGTCGCAGACCTTGCTGACCATGTCGAGATCGTGGCTGACCACGACGAGGGTCTTCCCGGCCTCGTTCAGCTCCTTGATCTTCGCCAGGCACTTCTTCTGGAACGGCTCGTCGCCCACCGCGAGGATCTCGTCGATGAGGAAGATGTCCGGGTTGGTGTGCACGGCCACGGCGAACGCCAGGCGCAGGTACATGCCCGAGGAGTAGAAGCGGACCTCGGTGTCGATGAACTCGCCGATCTCCGAGAACTCGACGATCGAGTCGAACTGCTCCCGGATTTCCTTTTCGCTCATCCCGAGGATCGAGCCGTTGAGGAAGACGTTGTCCCTCCCGCTCAGGTCCGGGTGGAACCCGGCACCGACCTCGATGAGGCCTGCCACCCGGCCCCGGGTACGGACGGTGCCGGCGTCGGGCAGCATGACACCCGAGATGTGCTTGAGCAGGGTTGATTTGCCCGAGCCGTTGAAGCCGAGCAGAGCGACCGTCTCCCCCTGCTCCACGGTAAAGGAAACGCCTTCGAGGGCGGAGAACTTCTTGTAGAGATCGCCCCGCCTGCCCTTGAGCAGCCACAGGAAGGTCTCCTTCATGGAGCGCGTATGGCGCAGCACGAACCGTTTCTCGATGCTCTTGATGTCGATCGATATGGGCATTGTCTACAACTCCTGGGCGAAGCGGCCCTCGAGCCGGCGGAAAAGAAGCTGCCCGAGGACCAGCGTGACGATGGAGAGGGCCAGGGCGATCGGAACCCAGAGCGACAGGAAGGAGGGCGGCAGCGCCTGGGTCTGGTCGGCGGTGGGCATCCAGAACGCGTAGTGGAAGGTCTCCACTCCAACGGTCAGCGGGTTGAGCAGATAGATGTTCAGGGCGGTCTGACCCAACTGGTCCCGCACCGTGGTCCAGGCGTAGAGCACCGGCGACGCCCAGGTCGCGACCATGAGCAACAGGTCCACGAGGTTCTCGGCGTCCCGGAAATAGACGTTGACGGCACCGAAGATCAGGCCGAGACCCGTGGCCATCAACGCCACAATGACAAACCCGACCACGGCGGCGCCAAGCTGCAGGACGGACGGCGTCCAGCCGGCGAACAGGCACGCGACGATCAGGATGATGATCTGCGGGAGGAAATGGATGGCGGACACCCAGATGGCGGACACCGGGAACAGTTCGCGCGGGAGGTAGATCTTCTTGATCAATCCGCCGTTCATCACGATCGACCTCGACGCATTGCCGAGTGCTTCCGAGAAGAAGTTGACGAGCACGATCCCGGAGAAGAGATAGATGGCGTAGTTCGGCAGCCCTCCGGGGTTGCGTGCGCTCTGCTCGAGGCCGAGGAAGATGCCCAGCGCGATGTAGAAGACGATGAACTGCACGCCGGGTTTGACGTAGGACCACAGCAGGCCGATGACGGAGCCGCGGTAGCGGACCTTGATCTCCTTATCGACGAGCAGCTTCAGGAGGAACCTGCTGCTGAGAACGTCCCGGAGTCCGGCACCGCGCCCGGGCGAGACCAGGCCTACAGTGCCGTCATCCGGCGTAGAGACATCCATCTTCACTCTTTGGTCCCTCCGGCGGGGTTGTCCGGTCCGTTGACGGCGAAGGTTTCTTTCCACGCTTCCTGCGAGGTGAACTGGGGCAGCGCCCTCTGGTACTGCTCGGCCAGCTCGCTCCAGTTGAGGAGCAGGCGCCGGTGCAGGTCGGCACTCCGCAGTGCCAGTTCGCGTACCTTCTCGGCGTCGCGCTTGTGCCAGGAGGCCCCCGTGCCGTCGGAAGAGGTGACCAGGGCGGAGTCCAGCTGGGCGAGCCGCCACCACCGGGCATCCATGGCCGCGACATGCTCCTCGGGATTGCGCACCGCGCTCTCCGAAACGGGCTTCAGCTGGTGCACGGCGCTCGCAAGCAGCTTCACCACGGCCGCGGGCCGGGTGCGGGCCGGCGCCGCGCCCTTGCCCTTCCGGGGGGGCTTGCTGCGCTTTACCGGCGGGAAGTCGACAAGGTCCTTCGACACGCGGGCATCGTCGAACTGCGCACGGGTGGCACGGACCTCACCAAGTTTCGTTCCGATGGTGCGGTGGAGGTGGTCCGGCCCCTCGAGGACATCGGCCAGGGCCTGGAGCCGCAGCTCCACCGCCGAGTACTGCATGGACAGCAGGTGGCGCACGTCCACGGCGAAGCTTTCCTTCGGCATGCGCCCGCCCCGCTTGTACGGCGAGTAGATCATGGTGGCCACCCACCGGTTGCGCTGGTGGTAGTAGGCCTGCCAGTCGATCGTGTCGTCCTTCTCGGTCCACGGCATGTGCCAGACGGCCGCGCCCGGAAGGGTCACCGTCGTGAACCCGTGGGACTTGGCCCGGATGCCGTACTCCACGTCGTCCCACTTGATGAAGACGGGCAGTGCGAGGCCGATTTCCTTGATGATTTGGGTGGGGATGAGGCACATCCACCAGCCGTTGTAATCGACGTCGATCCGCCGGTGCATCCACGGCGTGGTGCGCAGGTTGCTGGCGGCGAAGTCGTGCGCCTCCCGGGTGTTCACGGTGCCGCCGTAGGTGAAGCGGTACTGCTGCACGGCCTCGCCGAAGTTGTGCATCACGGAGCGCTCGAACAGGTTGAACATGTGCCCGCCCACGATGGTGGGTTTACGGGTGAAGTCGGCGAACTGGACCGCGCGGAGGATTCCCTCGGTCTCCATTTCGACATCGTCATCAAGCAGCATCACGTAGCGGCTGCGGCCGTCCTCGACGGTCTCCAGCATGCCGCGTGCGAATCCGCCGGATCCACCGAGGTTTGCCTGCTCCACGATCGCCAGCCGGTCACCCAGCACGGACGTCACCTCGTCGATCCCGGGCTCCTCCCGGACCTTCTGGGTGCCCTGGTCGGTGACAATGACCCGGTCTAGGACTTTGAGCAGTTCGGTTGAGGCCCCGAGGATGCCCAGGTTGCGGACGCAGTAATCGGGCCGGTTGAAGGTGGTCACGGCGATCGAGAGCGTCCCGGCTTCGAATCCGTCCGGCTCGGGAACGCTCCACTCCGCCTTGGTCAGCCGGACCGCGCTGCCATGGGCCGCGAGGTCGAACCAGTACCAGCCGCCGTCACCGAAGTTGGTGATGGGAAGGTCGACGACCACCGGGGTGGACCCGGTGCCGTCGGCGCGCATGCTGCTCACCCGGTTCGCTGCACCACGTGAACTCGACCGGTAGACCACGACCGTTGCCTCGCCGGTCAGCTCAATGGTCAGGCGGACCGTCCGGACCGCGGTGTGTGCCTGCCAGTAGCTCGCGGGGAACGCGTTGAAGTAGGTGCCGAGCGAAACCCTCTCATGGGCCGGCAGGGACAGGCTGCGCCGGTCGAGGACGTAGTCGGGGTGGACCTCGGCCCCGCCGGCCGCAGCGGCGCCCGCGCCCGGGGCTGGCGAGGGGAAATCCGTCTCCACAACGCGCTGGGAGTTGTTGAAGTCGACATAGAGCGGCATGGTGTCGATGTCGGCGGCTTCGGGGAACACCACCCGGTGGACCGTCTTCCACTTCATGTCCTGGGCGCTGCGGGTCTTCTTGGTGTCAGCCTTTACCGTCGTGCTCACGCGTCCACTCCTCCACTTTCAAGCCGGGCGCCGCCACTGAAGTGCGGCTTGATCTTGTTGTCGTACATCGCGAGGGCGGAGCCGATGGCCATGTGCATATCGAGGTACTTATAGGTGCCGAGGCGTCCACCGAACAGCACCGACTCTTCACCGCGGGCCAGGTCGCGGTAGGCGAGGAGCTTGGCGCGGTCATCGGCGGTGTTCACCGGGTAGTACGGTTCGTCGCCCTTCTCCGCGAAACGGGAGAATTCGCGCATGATGACGGTCGCGTCCTTCGTGTAATCCCGCTCGGGGTGGAAGTGCCGGAACTCGTGGATGCGCGTATAGGGCACGTCCTCGTCGGGGTAGTTCATGACGGAGCAGCCCTGGAAGTCCTCCATCGGAAGGACTTCCTCCTCAAGATCGATGGTCCGCCAGGACAGGTTCCCCTCGGCGTAGTCGAAATAGCGGTCCACGGGGCCGGTGTAAACGACCGGGACCTGGCCGAGCGTGGACGTGCGCGAGAAGGCGTGCCCGTCGTCGAAGAAGTCGGTGTTGAGGTGCACCTCGATGTTGGGGTGGGCCGCCATGCGTTCGATCCACGCCGTGTAGCCGTCGGTCGGCAGGCCCTCGTACTTGTCGTTGAAGTACCGGTTGTCGTAGGTGTACCGGACGGGAAGCCGCGAAATGATGTCGGCCGGGAGATCCTTGGGATCGGTCTGCCACTGCTTCCCGGTGTAGTGCTTGATGAACGCCTCGTACAGCGGCCGTCCGATCAGCTGGACGCCCTTGTCGTTGAGGTTCTGCGGATCGGTTCCGGCCAGCTCCCCCGCGTGCTCCTGGATGAGCTCGCGCGCCGCCGTGGGTCCAAGCGAAGACCGGAAGAACTGGTTGATGGTGCCCAGGTTGATGGGCATCGGGTAGACCTCGCCCTTGTGGCTTGAGTACACCTTGTGCTGGTAGCTGGTGAACGAGGTGAATCGGTTGACGTACTCCCAGACCCGCTCGTTGGAGGTGTGGAAGAGGTGCGCCCCATAGCGGTGCACTTCGATACCTGTGGACGCCTCATTCTCACTGTAGGCATTGCCGCCCACATGGTGACGGCGATCGATTACAGCTACTTTGAGCCCCAGCTCTGTGGCCGCTCGCTCCGCAATGGTTAGGCCGAAAAAACCAGATCCCACGATGACGAGATCAACGCTCACAAAAACTCCTGCTTCGATTGGCCAGACAGAGAACGTCCCTACCTGCGGGGTCAAGGTTACCCGACCTCGGTCTGAGAGCCGCCACGCAGCGCGGCTCGGGCGGGGATACGCGGGCGGCGTTCCGCGCCATCGGCCCGTCCGACTACACCTAGAGTTGCAGTATGCGACCGAAAATACTTTGCATTTCCTTTTCCGACATCCGCGCTGATGCGCGCGTGCTCCGTCAGCTGGAGGTTCTCGCCGAGTTTGGGGACGTCACAACCCTGAGTTATGGCGTGAAGCCCGACGCCGCCTCGGATCATCTGGAGATCGATGCGAGCCTTCCTTCACTCCCACAGACGCCTCTTGGGGTTGCTCTTCTGGCACTGCGCCTCCACCGCCGGGCGGAACTCATCGCGCCGGCGGTGCAGCGTGCCTTCCAGCTCAATGCCGGCCGCACCTACGACCTGGTTGTCGCGAACGAAGCCCGCGCACTCCCCCTTGCGCACCGCATCGCCAAGGGTGCGCCGGTGTGGGGGGACATGCATGAGTGGGCGCCCGAAGAACGCGCCCACGTGCGGTCCTGGAAACTGCTCGTCAAACCGTTCATGACCGACGTCTGCGCCCGCTACCTTCCTGAAACCCAGGCGGTGACCGTGGTCAATGACTCGATTGCGGCCCTCTACGAGAGTGCCTTCGGCTGTGCCACGGAGACCGTGAGGAACGCCAGGCCCTTCGTGGATCTCGAACCGGTGCCGGTCGATGCAGACGCCATCCGGTTGGTGCACAGTGGGGCAGCTGTTCCCGGCAGGAACCTCGAGGGAATGATTGAAGCCGCCGCGGGACTTGGCCCCCAGTACAGTCTCGACTTCTACCTGGTCCCGGCCAGGGACGGCGGAAAGTACCGCCGTTTCCTCGAGGAGCTTGCGGCCGGCGCAGCCCGCGTCACTTTCCACGACCCGGTCAAGCCGGAGGAACTACCGGCCGTACTGAACCGGTACGACATCGGAATCTTCTCCCTGCCTCCCCAGACGAAGAACCATGAACTCATGCTCCCCAACAAGTTCTTCGACTTTGTCCAGGCCCGGCTGGCGATCGTCTTCAGCCCCTCGCCCGAAACCTCACTGCTGATTCGGGAGAGCGACCTCGGTGCCATCACAGAGGACCACTCACCGGCCGCTCTGATCCGGAGTATCCAAGGGATGAGCCGGGAAGACATCGCGCGGTACAAGGCCAATGCGCACCGGGCCGCCCGGCAGCTCAGTTCCGAGTCGGACGAATCCACGGAACGCTCGATCCTGCGCAGGCTGCTCAGCCTGAATTCCTCAACGACCTCCGGCTCAACCCCGGAACGATAGGATTTTCCCATGCGTATTCTCAGCGTCGTTGGCGCGCGCCCCCAGTTTGTGAAGCTTGCGCCGATTGCCGCAGCGATGAAGGGCCGCGCCGACCACCTCATTGTCCATACCGGCCAGCACTACGACGCGTTGATGTCGGACGTGTTTTTCAGTGATCTGGGAATTCCCGAGCCGGACTTCAACCTGGGGGTCGGGTCGGGGAAACACGGTCAGCAGACGGGCGCCATGCTGACCGGGCTTGAGGAAATCTTCGAGCAGGTCCGCCCCGACTGGGTGCTCGTATACGGCGACACGAACTCAACGCTCGCTGCTGCGGTCGCGGCGGTGAAGATGCACATTCCGCTGGCCCACCTCGAAGCAGGGCTGCGCTCGTTCAACCGCCGCATGCCGGAGGAGCACAACCGGGTGCTGACCGACCATGCCTCGGACCTGCTGCTCGCGCCGACCAAGGTCGCCGTCGACCATCTCAGCCGTGAGGGTCTCGCCGAACGCACGGTGCTCGTGGGAGACGTCATGACCGATGTCCTGTTCCGAACCCGTGCCGCTGTTGAAGCACGCGGCGAAGCGGTGCCCTTTGGGATGAGCCCCGGGAACTACTACGTCAGCACCATTCACCGTCCTGACAACACCGACGACCCGGACCGGCTGAAGCTGATTATTGAATCGCTGGCCGCCCTGGATAAGCCGGTCCTCCTCCTGGCCCACCCCCGGCTTGTCGGTCTCGCCGAGCGCCATGGCCTTGAACTGGAGACCGGGTCCATCCGGGTCGCGTCGCCGCTGGCCTACCCGCAGCTGGTGAACGCCGTCTCCCACAGCGCCGGCGTCGTCACCGACTCCGGTGGGCTGCAGAAGGAGGCCTTCCTGCTGCGGGTGCCGTGCACCACCATCCGCCCGGAGACCGAGTGGGTGGAGACGGTGGACCTGGGCTGGAACGTCCTCGTGTCGGAGGACCTGGCTTCGCTCACCTCGGTGGTGCAGCGCCCCGCGCCCCAGCCGACCGACGCCGCCCCCTACGGTGAAGGGGCAGCGGCCCAGCAGGTGGTCAGCGCCCTTCTTCGATAGCGCGCAGCACCTCGGCGGCGGCGTGCCGTCCCGAGGTCCGGAGCGAGGCGTTGTCCTCGACCCACGCGGCCCGCGCCGCACGGCCATGGTCCGGCTCCTCGAGGAGCCGGATCATGGCCTTGGCGACCTCGGTCGACGAGAAGCCGCTGGCGTACCCAAGGCCGCCTTCGGCCACCATTCCAGCCGACGCCCCCTTGCCGGCGTAGATCACCGGTGTCCCGCAGGCCGCCGCCGCATAGATCTTCGTCGGTTTGGCGAAGTCGTAGCCCTGGTCGGGAACGATGCTGACGAGTGAGCCGGCCGCCCCCCGAATCCAGGTGGCCGCTTCGGCCGGCGGCACGACCCCGCCGAAGCGGATCCGGTCGTCGGCCATGCGGGCGGCCTTTTCCTTGAGTGCCGCCTCGGCCGATCCCTGGCCGAAGAAGTGAAGCCGCACATCCGGGAAGCGCAGCAGCACTTCCTCCATCGCGTCGATGAAAATCTCCGCGCCCTGCCACTCGGACATCGTCCCCGTATAGACGAAGTATCGATAGCCCGGCTCGGCTGCCGGCCCGTCCGGAGAGAAGGTTTCGGTGTCCACGCCGTTGCCGACGACGACGACCCGGCTCGGGTCGACCGAAAACTGCCGTGTCTGGTCCGCAACGCCCTGTGAGATGGCAATGACCTTCAGCGCCTTCCGCAGCGCCACGCCCTCGATGGAGCGCATGATGCTCACCACCGGCGCCGGAGCACTGGTTGCGGCCAGCGCATCGGTCCAGATATCCGCGGCGTAGTAGACGTAGCGGCGGCGGCGGAGCCATGACGACAGTGCGACCATCAGACCGGTGGTCGGGGGCGGTTCGGAGACGACGATGTCCGCCCGCGCGGCAAGGAGCCGGAAGAAGAGCGGAAGGTCGAAGCTCATGTACTGGACGTAGCCACGGACGTTTCCGCCGCTGTCGCGGAGCACCGGCCAGCGCTTGACTCCCTTGGCGGGGCGGGGGTCATCGGTGCCGCGCGGCGGACGCGTGGTGAGCACCGAGACGTCGGCGCCGGCGTCGGTGAGGCCCCTGGTGAGCGCCTGAAGCCGGAACGCTGCCGCTCCCACCTCGGGCGGATACAGCCGGGTGGCCAGCAGTACCTTCGAACTCACAGGCCGAGGCCGATCGTCGAATTGGTGTTGGCCGCCTGAATCATCGCCTCCGCCACGCGGAGCGTATTGAGACCCTCGCGCATGGTGACGGTGTTGTTCGAGATCCCCAGCACGGCGTCCCGGAACGCCTCGTGCTCCACGCGCAGCGGTTCGCGCTTCGTCAGCGCGAGGCGGGTGATGTTGCCTTCGGACACGCCGCGGAAGTTCGAAACGGCCTCCCACTCGGTGGTGAAGGTGCCGTTCTCGTAGAACGTGAGATCCGCGGTGAGCGTATCGGCGACGAAGGCGCCCTTCTCCCCCGTGACCACGGTGAGCCGTTCCTTCATCGGGGAGAGCCAGTTCACGAGGTGGCTGGTGATCACACCGTTGGCGAGCTGGCCCGAGGCGGTGACCATGTCCTCGTGCGGCCGCCCGGAGCGGGTGCTCGTGCGGGCCGACACGGAGGTGAAGGGCGACCGGGCGAGCCACGAAGTGAGGTCGATGTCGTGGGTGCCCAGGTCCTTCACGACGCCGACGTCGGCGATGCGGGCGGGGAAGGGACCCTGCCTCCGGGTGGCGATCTGGTAGACCTCCCCCAGGTCGCCCGCTTCAATGCGCGCGCGCAGCGACTGCAGCGCGGGATTGAACCGCTCGATGTGCCCGACGGCCCCGATCAGGCCGGCGTTCTCGAACGCTTCGACGAGACGCTGGCCGGCTTCGACCGTGTCGGCGATCGGCTTCTCCACGAGGGTGTGGACGCCGGCGCCGGCCAGGGCCAGCCCGACCTTCTCGTGCAGACCGGTCGGCACTGCACACACCGCCATGTCGATGCCTTCGGCGATCAGCTCATCGACCGACGCGCAGACCGGAAGCTTCCCTGCGACCCCGTGCGGATCGCCGTACGCGTCGGCGACGGCGACCAGCTCGAGGCCCTCGACCTCCCGGATGACGCGGGCGTGGTGGCGCCCCATCATTCCCAGTCCGATCAGTCCGACCCGGAGATCCGCCATGCTAGGCACCCGCCTTCGCCAGGGCGTTGACGGCGGTCACGATCCGGTCGAGATCCTCGGAGTCCAGCGACGGATGAACCGGCAGCGACAGGACCTCGCGGGAGGCGGTTTCCGTGTTGGGAAGGTCCTCGGTGCGCTGGAAGGAGGGCAGGCGGTGGTTCGGAATCGGATAGTAGACACCCGAGCCGATGTTGTACTCGTTCTTGAGGGCGGCGGCGAAGCCGTCCCGGTCGCCGTCGACCCGCACTGTGTACTGGTGGTACACGTGCACTGCGCCCTCGGCCACCGTTGGCGTTGCCACGCCTTCGATATTCGCGGAAAGGAAGGCGGCATTCGCCTGGCGCTGTGCGGTCCATCCCCCGACCTTCGTCAGCTGGACGCGCCCGATCGCGGCGTGAAGGTTCGTCATCCGGGCGTTGAAGCCGACCAGCTCGTTCTCATACTGGCGCTCCATGCCCTGGTTGCGCAGCAGGCGCAGCCGGCGTTCGATCTCGGGGTTGCCCGTGGAGACCATCCCGCCCTCGCCGGAGGTCATGTTTTTCGTCGGGTAGAGCGAGAACATCGCGAAGTCGCCGAAGGTGCCGACCTGACGCCCGCCCAGTGAGGCGCCGTGCGCCTGGGCTGCGTCCTCGAAGAGGGCGATCCCGTGGCGGTCAGCCAGCGTCCGGTAGGCCTCAATGTCGGCCGGGTGTCCGTAGAGGTGGACCGGCATGATCCCTCTGGTCTTCTCCGTGATCAGGGAAGCCACATGGGCGATGTCGAGGCAGTAGTGATCGAGTTCGATGTCGGCGAAGACGGGCGTTGCGCCGGTGAGCGCGACGGAGTTCGCCGTGGCCGCGAAGGTGAAGGACGGGACGATCACCTCATCGCCGGGGCCGATACCCGCGGCCAGCAGTCCAAGGTGGAGTCCTGCCGTTCCGGAGTTCACGGCGACGGCCGCGCGGCCGTCGAGGAGGACCTCGGAGAATTCCTTCTCGAACGCGGCAACCTCGGCACCCTGTGCCAGCATTCCCGAAACGAGGACGGCGTCGACGGCCGCGCGCTCTTCGTCTCCGACGATCGGTTTTGCTGCTGGAATGAAGTCCTTGCTCATGCCTCTACCCCTACTGGTTTCAGTGTGTCGTTCGTTTCCTCGTACCGCTCCCCGGTCTCCGGGCAGACCCAGAAGGAACCTTCAGCCTTCAGCGGGTGTCCGGCCCTGCCCACCCAGCCGAGGCGCTTGGCCGGAACGCCGGCAACCAGGGCGTAGGGCGGGACGTCCTTCGTGACCACGGCGCCCGCGGCGACCGTCGCCCACGCGCCGATGGTCACCGGCGCCACGCAGACTGCACGCGCGCCGATGGCCGCACCCTTCTCGATGGTGACCCCGACCGGCACCCAGTCGTGGGCGCTCTTGAGGCTTCCATCGGGAGAGATGGACCGGGGGTAGGTGTCATTCGTCAGGACAACGGCCGGGCCGATGAACACGCCCTCGCCGAGCACTGCGGGCTCGTACACCAGCGCGTAGTTCTGGATCTTGGTGTTGGCGCCGATTTCGACACCGGTTCCGACGTACGCTCCCCGTCCCACGATGCAGTTCTCGCCCAGCCGGGCGTTTTCGCGCACCTGCGCCAGATGCCAGATCTTTGACCCCTGCCCGATGACGGCATCGGGCGAGACGTCCGCGGTTTCAGCGATATAGCTCATGACACACTTTCTTTTTGAGGTTCGGCGGGCGCCACTGCTTCGTGCCTTCCCGTTCCAGCATCTCGGCGCCGCTCCACCATGGCGATGGCACACGCAAACAGGCAGATCCCAAGGGCGACAGGCACTGCCCGGTAGGTGAAGAACGCGTGGATCTGCGAATGATTGCTCAGGGCCTCGTACCAAACCGGGACCACCAGGACCGGCAGGGCCAGGACCATCGCGACACCAATCCGCCGGACTCCCCCGCGGCGCACCGCGATCAGCAGCGTGACGACCCCCAGCAGGAGCACCGCCAGAAGGACCAACCGGGAAGTCGGCACGTGATTCAACCAGAACAGCGCGTTCGCCCTGGTCGGGGCACCGAAAGCGGTGTCGAGCCAGGTCTCCTTACCCGCCGTCCGGTACTCAACGTTGCCCCGGACAAAGGTCGTCACCTCGTTCCAACCAAGGAACAGGGCGGCAATGGCCCATCGGGACGCCCAGGTCAGGAAGAAGCTGAGCGGCCAGAGCACGGCCACTCCTACTCCGGCAGCCACGGTCCCGGCAAGCTTCCCGAACCGACGGTAGGTCACCGCGGCCGCCACAGCGGAGGCCAGCGCCCAGGGGATCGCGGGAGTCGTAAGCAGGTCGACAAAGCAGAACAGGGCTGCCCCGAGGATCGTCGATCCGGCGAGGCGCGCACGGCCGCCTCCCGCACCCCACGCCACCAGGGCAGTGCTGAGGAAGATGAAGGACAGGGAGATCGCCTGGCTGAAGGATGTCGAGGGTGTCGACATGATGTTGGTGGCCAGCAGCACCGGGCCCATCAACGCGAGGGCCGCGTATTTGCTCGTCCTGCGCGCGACCTGCGAGAACGCCAGTACCAGCGATCCCAGCAGCATCGCGCCCGCCACGATCCGCACTCCGTCCATGCCGGCCAGGGCGAGGACGGGACGCGTGATGATGGTGTATCCGGCCCAGTACTTGTAGTAGTCGCCATTCACCGGATCACCTCCCGCGGCCAGCAGGCGGATGTCTTCCACGCCCCGCGCACAGTTGGAGATCCGCGGCATGTACACGGCGCGGTCGAAGGCGCTCTCCCCGGGATTCGACCCGAGGCCGGTGCCGACCACGACGCACTCGGTGAACGCGTCTGAGGTTCCACCCATCCGGTCGGGAGTCGACGAGGGTCCGTAGGTTCCGGCATTGATCGAATGGATCAGGTGCGTGAGGATCGGCCGGTCGGGAACCGCCTGCCCAACCACCAGGAACAGGAAAAACACAATCTGAAGGGCGACGAACCCACCGACGAAGTAACCGGACACCCGCAGGAGCGAGGGACGGCGGCGCAGCCTCAACGACAACTCCTCCCGGGAGGTACTGCCGTCACCCATGCCCGACCACCTCCCAGGAGAGGTACGCGAGGCGGGAGCTCTCGTCGCGCATCTTCTTCAGCACATCCATCAACGTGCCGCTGATCATGGCAAGTACGGCGAGGATCACGAGCGAGGAGGCGAGCAGGGCCGTCGGAAGGCGCGGCACCAGTCCGGTGTCGACGAATTCGACGATGATCGGGAGGCCCAGGATCAGCGCCACTCCGGCAAGCACACCGGAAATCAGGCCGTAGGTGGGAACCGGCCGCTCGTGCAGGGCAAGTTTCAGCACCGTCCGAAGGATGCGCTGACCGTCATGGTAGGTCCGGAGTTTGCTTTCGGTGCCCTCCGCCCTGTCCCGGAAGGCGATGGGCAGTTCCGCCTGCGGAATGCGCGCGCTGATGCTGTGGACCGTCAGTTCGGTCTCGATCTCGAAGCCCCGGGACAGTGCGGGAAATGATCGGACAAAGCGCTTTGAGAAGACCCGGTAGCCGCTGAGCATATCCTCGACCTTGTACCCGAAGATCAATCCGACGATGCCGTTGAAGAAACGGTTCCCGAGCTCATGTCCGGACCGGTAGGCGGAGTCGCTCTCCTGCCGGCGCACGCCGGTCACCTGGTCGTAGGGACCATCGAGGAGTTTGTTGATCAGCTCCGGGGCGGCCGCGGCGTCGTAGGTGTCGTCGCCATCGATGAGCACATACACGTCGGCGTCAATGTCGGCGAAGGCCCGCCGGATGACATTGCCCTTGCCCTTCCGGTCCTCGAACCGCACCACGGCTCCTGCCGCCCGCGCCACCTCTGCGGTGTTGTCGTCGCTGCAGTTGTCGTAGACGTAGATTGTCGCCGTCGGAAGCGATGCCTGGAGGTCGGTGACCACCTTGCCGATCGCTCCCGCCTCGTTGTGGCAGGGAACGATGGCCGCAATTTTCACGTTCGACACGGCGATCAGGCCTTGCCGATGACGCGGTAAACCACACCGTCCCACTTTTCGGCGCTGCTGACCCGGCGGCCGTCAATGAACGCCTTCACGCCGGGAAGGTCGGAGGGGCTCAGCGAGGCGTACTCGGCATGGTTGGCCTGGACGACGGCGGCGTCGATGGGCTCTCCGAAGTGGTAGGGCGTGAATCCCAGCTTCTCGAGTTCTTCGTCCGTGTACATCGGGTCGTTGACGAAGGCCGTGGCCCCGCGGGACTGCAGGGCGTCAACGGCGGCGAAGACCCCGGAGAAGGCCGTTTCCTTGACTCCGCCGCGGTAGGCGGCACCGAGGACTACCACCCGTGCTCCCTCGAGGGAGCCGTAGGCGCCCTCGAGCAGGCCGATGGTGTAGTCGGGCATTCCGGCGTTGGCTTCCCGCGCCGCGCGCACGACGGTGGCGGCGGGGTCGTTCCACAGGTACAGCCGGGGGTAAACGGGAATGCAGTGGCCGCCCACGGCGATGCCGGGCTGATGGATGTGGCTGTAGGGCTGGGAGTTTGAGGCTTCGATGACCTGATAGATGTCGATGCCCACCGTTGAGGCGTAGCGCGCGAACTGGTTGGCCAGCCCGATGTTGACGTCGCGGTAGGTCGTCTCGGCGAGCTTGGCCAGCTCGGATGCCTCGGCGGAGCCGAGGTCCCAGACGCCGTTGCCGCGCTGCAGGTCGGGGCGCTCATCGAAGTCAAGGACGGCCTCGTAGAACTCCACGGCGGCCTTCGCGCCTTCGGGAGAAAGCCCGCCAACAAGCTTGGGGTACTTCCGCAGGTCCTCGAAGACCCGGCCTGTCAGCACGCGCTCCGGGGAGAAGACGAGGTGGAAGTCCTTCCCTTCAACCAGGCCGGATCCCGACTCAAGCGCAGGCTTCCAGCGGCTGCGGGTGGTTCCCACCGGCAGCGTCGTCTCGTAGGAGACGAGGGTTCCCGGTGTGAGGTGCCGGGCGAGCTCGGCGGTCGCCCCGTCCATCCAGCCGAAATCGGGGTTGGCATCAGCGTCAACGAAGAGCGGCACGACCAGGACGACGGCGTCCGCCCCCGGAACGGCATCGGCGTAGTCGGTGGTCGCCCTCAGGCGGCCTGCGGGTACGAGCTCGGCCAGTTGTTCCTGAAGGTGGGCTTCTCCGGGGAACGGCTCCCGGCCGCTGTTGATCAGATCGACAACTGCGGCATTGACGTCGACGCCAACGACCTCGTGGCCTTTGGACGCGAACTGGACGGCCAGGGGCAGTCCGATCTTTCCGAGCGCGATAACAGCAATCTTCACAGCAGCATGACCTTTTTCTAGGATTTTGAGGGCTCACCCTTCGAGGGCATCGAGGCAAGCCTATAGGTTGTGCCCGCAATTAACCGCCTTGGCGGTATCGGGCGCGCCACTGCACCAGCTGGGTCCGGCGTCCCCTTAACCCCGGTTGATGTCCGCCCTATAGGGGGTATGGGTGGAGGACCCTGGCAGTGAAGTCTGCCAACTGTGTCCGCATCTGTTCGGGTGATACCCGCTCGTTGCCCGCTAGGTGATCTACAAGATCGGCTCGGGTGACGGCAAGTAGTGCGTGAGCCGTGAAGTCGCTGTGGGTCATACCGGGAATCTGCTCCAGCATGAGCTGGAGCAGATCATGCCATCGGTCGTAATTCTCTGCCCGGTAGGGGCCCAAATCCGCTGCTTCCTCCAGGGCCAGTGCGAGGTGGCGGTTGTCGAGCTTGAAGCACAGCAAGGCGTCGAGCACTGCGGGAATGCGCTGTTGCGGGCGGGCACCAGGCCCTAAGGGAGGTGGACCGGCTGTAATGGCGTCCATGGTTACTTCGAGCCGCACCTCGCACAGCGCCCGAATCAGGCCCGCACGATCGCCAAATGCCCGGAAAATCGTTGCTTTGCCGACGCCGGCCGCTGCGGCAACGTCGGCCATGGTGACGCCCTTCGAACTGTCGTAGTCATGGAAAAGGGTGTCGGCGGCAGCGAGAACGGCCGAACGGTTACGGACGGCGTCCTTACGAGGCTTGCGTTCGGTCATACGGCTCTCCTTGTAATACGGACCACCGGTCCGTATTGTTCTTAATCCGGACCAAGGGTTCGATTTCGATATAAGGAGAGTACTCATGTCTATGCCCATCTCGCCGGCGGACACGTTCCGCAACGGTGTGCAACTGCTCCTGGACAAGAACGTCCCCGCTTGGGTCGAGCTGTGGGCCGAAGACGGACGAATGGAGTTTCCCTTCGCCCCCACCGGCTGGCCCACGCATCTGGCTGGGAAGGAGGCCATCGCCGCGTACATGCGGAACTACTCCGACCACATCGACCTGCAGGACATTCCCGACCTCGTGGTTCATGAGACCTCCGACCCGGCGACCATCGTGGTGGAGATGCGTGCTACCGGACGCATAGTGACATCGGACAGCCCGTACGACATGACCTATATCGCCGTCGTCACTGTTCACAACGGCTGCTTCTCCTCCTACCGCGACTACTGGAACCCCCTCGCCGTCTCCACGGCCGGCACCGACTTTAGGACCAACTGATGACCACCGGCAGTGCATTGATCATCGGTGCCAGCGGCACCACCGGCACCCGCATCGTTGCCCAACTGGCTGCCGTGGGCTACCGGGCTAAGGCCGCCAGCCGGCGCGCCTCTGCCGTCGCAGGAGCGACACCTGTCACTTTTGATTGGTATGACCCGTCCACCCACTTCGACGCCCTCGACGGGGTTGACCGCGTCTACCTCATACCGCCCTTAGGTGAATCCGACCCGGCGTCGGTCATGCTGCCGTTCCTCAAACAGGCCCGCGCTGTGGGTGTGCTCCGCGCCGTGCTGCTGAGCTCCTCAGCCATTGCCCGGGGCGGCCCAGCGGTGGGGATGGTGCACGATGCCCTGCCTGATCTATTCGATCAGTGGGCGGTGCTGCGGCCCTCATGGTTCATGCAGAACTTCACCGGAACGCACCCGCATGCCATGAGCATTCGGGACCATGGCACCATTTGGACAGCTGCAGGCGACGGCCGAGTCGGATTCATCGACGCCGGGGACATTGCATCGGTGGCAGTTCACGCGCTGACCGACGAAGAGGCACCCAATGATGAACTCATCCTTACCGGACCCGAAGCACTGAGCTTCGATGATGTCGCTACCAGGATCACCGAAATATGGAATCGACCAGTGGCGCACCGTCGTTTATCTTACGATCACATGGTCGGTCGCCTGAGTGCGCTCATGCCGAAATCCTTTGCGACGATGCTGACCGACATGGACGTAGCCATCGCAGCAGGATCCGAAGACCGCGTCACCGATACCGTTCAGCGACTCACCGGCCAGTCCCCGCGCAGCTTCCGCGACCTCTTGGCAAAGGAGACGCCATGGAACCATTGAGGCGTGGGTGGAGGGTGCATATGCACTGATTCGCCTGAGTGGTGGTCTTGCAACAGCACAGTCTTGCTCTGCCTGTCCAGGTACGTACTGCGGCCGCACCATCACCTGTGTTCCACCGTCGATCGGGTTGACCCCGGGCGCCCAGGACCGTCCGGCCGCGTTGTCCACAACGCCTGCCGGCCGCATTCCTGCCACCCGGACACTGCCTATCCTCGCCGGAGGAGCATTCAGCATTGGAGCGGGTATGCAGCTTCACCTTTCCGTGGTGGCGGGCCCCGGAGCCCCTGCCGCCACCGCGTCACACCTCCCCTGCGAGCTCGTTGTCAATCTCCAGCGGCCGATGTCCGGAGCGGACCTGGCCGGGCACCTCACCCTCCGCTTCGGGGACCTCTGCCTCTCGGTCGCGGGCATCCCCCTTGCCGCACTCGAACCGGGCGTCCCTCCCCTGGTCAACGGGGCCGTCCTCGTTGCCGGGAGCGGCCGTGCCGGTCCTGGGCCCTCGCCGGCACGTTCCGCCCTCATGCTTGTCGTGCACTCCGGACCGGATGCCGGGCTCATCTTCCCCTTAATGCGGGGTTCGTACTCGATCGGCCGGTCGGGCTGCGACATTTCGCTGCGCGATCCGGCGCTGTCCCGGCGCCACGCGGTGCTGGCTGTCGGAGAGGACCGCGTCCTGCTGCGCGATGCGGGCTCGGCGAACGGCACGTGGGTGGACGGGAACCGGATTACCGAGGCACCGATTTCTTCCTCCTCCTCGCTCGTTATGGGCGGCTCGCGGTGCGCCCTCGCCCTCACCGGAGCCTGCCGCCCGGAATTCCGCCCAGGGGACCTCGGGGAACCCCTGGACATCACCGCCGAGCCCGTGTCGGAGCGCGAGCGCTTCCTCACGCCGACGGTCCTGCTGCCGGTGGTGGGCGGGGCGGTCCTGGCGCTGGCCCTGAAGATGTGGCTCCTGCTCGCCTTCGCCGCGGTCGCCTCGCTGACCGGGTTGCTGTCGATCTGGGCCGTGCGTCGACGCCGGCGGCGGTTCGAGGCCGCCGTCCGGAGCGCCGCCGGGGCCGATGCGAAGCGACGCTGCGCGGCGGTGTTGGATGCCGGGTCGGTCGCCCTCCGGGCCTACGGGCGCGGCCCGGAAGACCGGTGGACCGACCCGGGCACGGCCTCCCCGTCCGCGGCAGATCAGACTTCCCGGACCGCGAATATCCGTTTGGGCGAGGCCGACCAGCAGGCGAACCTTCGACTTACCCGCCCGGGACCGGAATGGACGCCGCCCATCCTCAAGCGGATGCCCGTGGTGCTCCCGTTCCGACCGGCGTCCGAACGCCCCTTCCGCGCCCGGATCCAGCTGCACGGCCCCCGGGAGGACGTGCTTGGCATGGGCCGGCTCATCCTGCTCCAGTTCTCAGCAGTACTCGGATCCGACGCGGGAGTGATCTGCCGCGGCCTGCCGTCCGAACTGCCCACCGCGGCGCGGTTCCTGCCGGGGGTCCGCCTCGTGTCCACGCCCGCCGCGCTGGAGGCGGTGATCCGTGAAGGGCCCGGCCCGGTGCTGATTGAGTTTTCGGCGGCTCCCGGGCCCGTTCCGGCAGGCGAGTGGGCCGAGGCAATTACCATCTCGGTGCGGCCGGGCCGGGCCACCGTGGTCCGTGGCTCCGGCCGCCTCGGGTTCATTCCGGACCGTGTGGGTGCCCCGGCCTTCGAAGCCTCTGCCCGTGCCCTGGGTACAGCCTCGACCCGGACCCCACCGGGCGGGCGCCGGGTGCGGCCTCCCCCCTCATTCGAGGACGGGCTGCACCTTCCGGCTCCGCCTTCCGCTCGGGAACTGGGCGAGCAGTGGTGCGACGGCGCGGAAAAGGACAGCCTGGAAGCGCCGATTGGTGCTGCCCCGGGAGGTCCCCAGGTCTTCGATCTGGTCAGGCAGGGGCCCCACCTCCTGGTCGCCGGCACAACGGGGTCCGGAAAATCACAGCTGCTGCGTTCCCTGGTCCTCGGCATCGCGGCCCGCTATCCACCCCCGCGGGTCAACTTCCTCCTCTTTGACTTCAAGGGAGGCTCGGGCCTCGGCCTGCTGAGCGGGCTGCCCCACTGCGTCGGGTTCCTGACGGACCTGTCGGCGGAGTCGGTGGAGCGCGCGCTCCGGTCGCTCCGGGCCGAGCTGCGCCGACGGGAGGAACTGTTCGCCGACCACTCCGTCCAGGACATCGCCGGGCTGTCGGCGTCGACGGCGGTGTCCCTCCCGCGGCTCGTGGTGGTGGTCGATGAATTCCGCAGGCTGAGCGATGAAGTCCCAGGAGCCGCCGGGGACCTGATGAAGTGTGCGGCGCTGGGCCGGTCTCTCGGGGTCCATCTGGTCCTGGCGACCCAGCGGCCCACCGGCGCCGTCACTGCCGATCTCCGGACAAACATCACCGCGTCGATTGCACTTCGGGTCCAGAACGACATCGAATCCCTGGACCTCATCGGCTCGATCCAGGCCGCGGCCATCGCGGTGGGCCTGCCCGGTCGGGGCTTCCTGAAGGTCGGCTCCGGGGAGCCCAGGGAGTTCCAGGTGGCGTCGACGGCCGGGCCGCCCCCGGGACCGGGCCCCGTCCTGGAGCTGGCCGAGTGGCTTCAAGGAACGCGCACGGACGCGCCCGGTCCGGCGCCGGAGGAGGGTCCGGACGCGGTTCGGGGGCTCGTTCAAAGGATCGCGGAAGCGGCCCTGGTGAGCCGCACCCCCGATCAGTACCGCCCGGTCCTCCCTCCGCTGCCGTCGGAGCTCCTTCCCGCGGGCCCCGGGGCGTCGGTGCCGGAGGCGCTCACCCTGGGACTGCTCGACCTTCCCGACCGGCAGGCCCAGCCTTTCCTGCGCTGGGCACCCGGCCGCTCCCACCTCGCCTTCATCGGTTCGGCCTCCTCCGGAGCAGCCGGAGCGCTCCGGCACACCCTCACGGAGTGCCTGCTGGTCCAGCCGGACACGCACCTCTATATCCTCGATGGCGACTTCACGCTCGCCTCCGCCTCCGACGCACCCCAGACCGGAGCGTACGCCGCCGCCCACGAACCGGTCCGGGCGGAACGGATCCTCTTCCGCCTCGCGGCAGTGGTCCTCGAACGGCTCTCGGCGCCCGCCGCACCCGGGACTCCCCCGATTCTCCTCGCGGTCTCGGGCTGGGGCCGGTGGGCGGGCACCTTCCGGTCCCGCCGGTTTTCCGCCGCCGAGGACCTGCTTCACGACATCGTCCGCGACGGTCCCGCCGCCGGGGTGTCGCTGGTGATCACCGGTGAAAGGGAGCTGACCGCTGCGCGCTTCGTCGGGCAGGTGCCGAACCGGGTCTACCTGCCCCTGGGAACGCCCCCGGAGGTGACCGCCGGCTGGCCCCGGCTGCCGGCGGTCGACCCGGTGCCGGGACGGGGAGTTGCCTTCGGTAGATTCGGCACGGCGCGGTTTGGCCCGGTCCTGCTCGACGACGGCGCCCCCGCCCAGCTGATCATTCGGCCGCGGGAGGGTGCAGCGGCGCCGCGGCCGCCGCGGCGGCGCCCCTTCCGGGTTGACCCGCTCCCGGTCCGCGTCCGGTCGACGGACCTCCAGGCGGCCACCGGAACCGGCGCGGCCTGCCGGATTCCCATCGGGGTCGGCGGCGACGAACTGGAGACTGTCTTCCTTGGGCTTGAAGCCGGGGGCCTCTGGGCCGCGGTGGGACCTCCGGCCTCGGGCAGATCGACCCTCCTGGCCCTGCTCGAGAACCAGGCCCCGGCCTGGCTGCACCGCCTGCGGCCCCGGGACGATCCGGCGGCTTACTGGCGGGCTTCAGGGAGCCGCCCTCCCCTGGTGACGGACCCGGCGCGGTGCCTGCTGCTGATCGACGACGCGGAGACCCTGCCCGACGCCCTCCACCCGATCCTTGAGGCATGCCTCGCGTCCGGCGCTCGGGCGGTGTTCACGGCGGGCCACCGGTTCCTGCTGACCCAGCGGCCACTCGCCCGGCTGGCCCGGGCTGCGGGCCGCGGAGTCGTCCTGGCACCGAGGTCCGAAACCGACGGCGAGGTCTTCGGGGTGCGGCTGGAGCCTTGGGACCGTGTCGGCCCACCCGGACGCGCGGTGGTGCTGGACTCGGGCCGGCAGCTGCCGGTGCAGCTTGCGCAGGGTCCCGAAGGCGGCCCATGACGCCCTACAGGGTCCGGGTTTCCCCGGTGGTCCGTGAAGTGTAGTTCAGGACCGGGCGGGTGAAGAGGGCGATCAGGACAACCGCACCCGGCACCAGCATCGCGAGGCCGATCACCACCGACCCGCTGGAGAAGAACGACACCGAAAGGATGACGAGGAAAAGCTGGATCACCAGGGCGGCCGAACGCGGCCAGCGGAAACCCCGCCACAGCGCACGCGCCAGCACCACGAGCCAGATGGCAAGGAGGATCAGGAACACCGCCAGGAAGACCGTTCCCCCGACGGAGACCAGGTCGCCCATGGCCAGGGTGCTCATAAAGAGGGCTCCGACTCCGAGGAAGCCCAGGGCCTCAAGCAGGAGGATTCCCGCGATCACGGCGACGCCTGCCGGGCGGAGGTGGGGAGCTGGCTCGGTGGGTCTTGACACACTGGCACCCTACCGGAGATAGTTCCAGTACGGCCAAGACCGGACCCCTCCCGCACCCTCTTGTGACCTAACCCTCATCCGTCTGCGCAACTCTCGGTGTATTAGCTCTTGTTTACCGTGACGTAACGTGACAGCCTTGATCTGAGATGAAAGCGGGGGCCGCATACGGCCCCTTTACTATGAGGGCCCTCGTGAATGTTTTCACAAGGATGAGGGCTAAAGGAGAAAGTGGTCAGCATGGATTGGCGTAGCCGCGCTGCGTGTCTGGACAAGGACCCGGAGTTGTTTTTCCCGGTCGGAAATACCGGGCCGGCGCTTCTTCAGATCGAAGAGGCGAAGAGCGTCTGCCGTCGCTGCCCCGTCATCGACACCTGCCTTCAGTGGGCGATCGAATCCGGACAGGACGCAGGCGTCTGGGGCGGAATGAGTGAAGACGAGCGCCGTGCGCTCAAGCGCCGGGCCGCGCGAGCCCGCCGCGCCTCATAACCAGCTGCTGGGCGGCCGACCGGCCGCAGCCAGCACATGCAGGAGGGCCGCCCGCGGGCGGCCCTCCTGCATTTAAGCCGGACCCCTGCAGCTGGGCTCCGGGGAGATCACCGACCGACGTAGCCAGCCGACGTATCCGACCGGCATATCCAACCGCTCAGGCGCGCCGGTCATTGTGCAGGCCCATCTCGAGGTGCACCGCAGTGCCACCGCCCTCCCGGGCACTCCACTCGATGGTCCCTCCGAGTTCGCTGTTCACGAGCGTCCGGACGATCTGCAGGCCGAGGCCCTGGGGAAAGTCCCCGGCAGGCAGGCCCACGCCGTCGTCGGCGATCGTGACGTCAAGGAGCTCCTCGCCGTCGCGGTCGGTGCGCCGGTTCGCCGTGAGCCACACGGTGCCGCTGCGGTCGGCCAGTCCGTGCTCGACGGCGTTGGTCACCAGCTCATTGATGACGAGGGCCAGCGGCGTCGCGAAGTCGCTGGGCAGCTCGCCGAAACAGCCGCTGCGTTCGGTGCGCACCGCGTGGGACGGCGAGGCGACCTCAGCCGAGAGCCGGAACTGCCGCTCGATGAGCTCATCGAAGTCGACGCTCTGCGCAAGCCCCTGGGACAGGGTTTCGTGCACCAGGGCGATGGTCGCAACCCGCCGCATGGCCTGCTCGAGGCCCTGCTTGCCCTCGTCGCTGACCATCCGCCGCGACTGCATCCGCAGCAGGGCGGCGACGGTCTGCAGGTTGTTCTTCACCCGGTGGTGGATCTCCCGGATGGTGGCGTCCTTGGAGACGAGTTCCATCTCCCGGCGGCGCAGTTCCGAGACGTCCCGCACGAGCACCAGCGCCCCGAAGCGGTCCGCCTCGTCCCGCAGCGGGATCGCCCGCAGGGACAGGCTGACGCCGCGGGAGCTGATTTCGGACCGCCAGGGCATGCGCCCGGTCACCACGAGCGGCAGGGTCTCATCGACCATCCGCCGGTCCTTCAGCAGCGGGGTGGTGATCTCGGCCAGCGACCGTCCCTCGAGGGTTTCCACGTCCCCGAGCCGCCGGAACGCCGAGACCCCGTTGGGGCTGGCATATTCGACGATCCCGTCGACGTCCATGCGGATGAGTCCGTCACCGACGCGGGGGGCGCCCCGCCGCGAGCCCGTCGGTGTCGCGAAGTCCGGCCAGAGGCCCAGGGTGCCCATCCGGAGCAGGTCCTGCGCGCACTGCCGGTAGGTGAGTTCCAGCCGGGAGGGCATCCTCGGGGTGGACATGTCCATATGCGTCGTCACAATGGCCAGGGTCCGGCCGTTGCGCACCATGGGGACCGCCTCGACCCGCATGGCGGTTTCCACGCACTGTTCGTCCGGCGTGCATTCGATGCGCTGGCTCTCCCAGGCCCGGTTCACCAGCGGAAGCAGGTCCGCCCGGATCCGCTCCCCCACGAAGTCGCTGTGGAAGACGGTGTGCGAGGTCGAAGGCCGGGCATGCGCCAGCGCGACGTACCCCCCGTCGTCGAGTGGAAACCACAGGGCGAGGTCGGCGAACGCGAGGTCCGCCACCATCTGCCAGTCCCCCACCAGAAGGTGCAGCCACTCCGCGTCCCCCGGCGCGAAGCCCTGATAGTCCCGGATCGGGTCGGTGAAGATAGCCATAAATTCCTGTCAATCAGCGGACGATGGAGCGCAGGAGGCGCAGCGCCACCGAGAGCGAAGAGATATCGTCCTGTTCGAGGCGGTTGACCTCGTCGAACATGTTCCGGGCCCGCGCCAGCTGGTCGGCGTGCTGCGCCTCCCACTCGTGCAGGCGGGCCATCGGCTCGCCTCCGCGGAGCCTCTCCGAGGCCTTGAGCACCGCGACGGTGATGTCGGCGACGGTCGAGTAGAGATCGTCGCGCAGCGCCGCCCGGGCCAGCGCCTGCCACCTGTCCTTGCGGGGAAGGTGGGTGATGCGCTCGAGGAGGTTGTCCACGTCGAAGTAATCGTAGACGGCGTAGTACACCCGGGCGATGTCCTCAACCGGCTCGTCGACCCGCCGGGTGCTGAAGGCGATGTCAAGCAGGGCGAAGGATTCGAACTGTTCGGCCCAGGTGGTCACGATGGACTCGGGCAGCCCCCGCTCCTGCGCCACGGCAGTCCACTTCCGAACCCGGTCGAGGTCTCCGCCGCGCACGAAGGAGGAGAGCCGGGACCGCAGCGGGTCGATGAGGGGCTTGAACGCCGCGATGCTTTCTTCGACCGGGGTGCTGGCCTCGACGTGGTTCACGAACCAGCGGACGGCCCGGTCGAGCAGGCGCCGCAGGTCCAGATGGACCTCGCACCAGTGCTCGGTCGGGAAGTCCGCGGGCAGTGCCTCGAGCGCGGTGACGATCGAGTCGAGCTCGTAGATCTCACGCAGCGCAACGAAGGCCCGGGCGACAGCGGATTCGGAAACGGAGGTCTCCTCCATGACGCGGAAGGCGAAGGTGATCCCGCCCATGTTGACCATGTCGTTGGCGACGGTGGTCGCGATGATCTCCCGGCGCAGCGGGTGGGTGTCGAGCAGGTCCCCGAAGCGCTCCACCAGCTGGTGCGGGAAGTACCGGCGCAGGGTGCCGGAGAACCAGGGGTCATCGGGCAGGTCGCTGTTGGTCAGCGCCTTGGCCAGCTCGATCTTCGCGTAGGCCGCCAGGACCGACAGCTCCGGGGAGGTCAGGCCCTTCCCGGTCTCAATCCGGGCCCGCAGCGCCTTGGTGGTGGGCAGGGCCTCGATGCCACGGTCCAGGTCCGCGTGTGCCTCAAGCCAGTCCATCAGCCGCTCGAAGCTGGGGCTCCACTCGATGATCCGCTGGCGGTCATTGAGCAGCAGCACGTTCTGGTCGATGTTGTCGCGCAGGACGAGCTCACTGACTTCATCGGTCATGGAGTGGAGGAACCCGGGGCGTTCCTCAGGGGTCATCCGGCCCAGTTTCACCATCCGGTCGACGAAGATCTTGATATTGACCTCGTGGTCGGAGCAGTCGACACCGGCGGAGTTGTCGATCGCGTCGGTGTTGAGCACCACGCCGTTCAGCGCCGCCTCGATCCGTCCGCGCTGAGTCATGCCGAGGTTGCCGCCCTCGCCGACGACCTTGACCCGCAGGTCGCTGCCGTTGATCCGGATCGCGTCGTTGGCGCGGTCCCCGACCTCGGCGTTGGTTTCGGCCGAGGACTTCACGTAGGTGCCGATGCCGCCGTTGTAGAGCAGGTCGACCGGCGCGCTCAGGATGGCCTTCAGGAGTTCGGGCGGGCTGAGCGTGGTCACGGAGTCCTCCAGTCCGAGGACGGCCCGGACCTGGTCCGAGACCGGAACCGACTTGGACTGCCGGGGGTAGATTCCTCCGCCTTCGCTGACCAGGGAGGCGTCGTAGTCCTCCCAGCTGGAGCGCGGCAGCTCGAACAGCCGCCGGCGCTCGGCGTGGGAGGCCGCGGGGTCCGGGTTGGGATCGAGGAAGATGTGCCGGTGATCGAAGGCGGCCACGAGCTTGATGTGCTCGGACAGGAGCATCCCGTTGCCGAACACGTCCCCGCTCATGTCGCCGACACCGACCACCGTGAAGTCCTGGGTCTGCGTGTCGAGGTCGAATTCGCTGAAGTGCCGCTTGACGGATTCCCAGGCACCGCGGGCGGTGATGCCCATCGCCTTATGGTCGTAGCCCACCGAGCCACCCGAGGCGAAGGCGTCGCCGAGCCAGAAGCCGTATTCCGCCGACAGTCCGTTGGCGATGTCGGAGAAGGACGCGGTGCCCTTATCCGCAGCGACGACCAGGTAGGAGTCGTCGCCGTCGTGGCGCACCACCCGGTCGGGCGTGACTACCGTTTCCCTCCCGTCGACGGTGACCAGATTGTCGGTGATGTCCAGCAGGGCGCGGATGAAGGTGCGGTAGCTCTCCGTTCCCTCGTTCAGCCAGGCTGCCCTGTCGACCGTAGGGTCGGGAAGCTGCTTGGGGAAGAATCCGCCCTTGGCCCCGGTGGGCACGATGACGGCGTTCTTGACGGTCTGGGCCTTCACCAGGCCCAGCACCTCGGTGCGGAAGTCCTCGCGGCGGTCCGACCAGCGCAGCCCGCCGCGGGCGATCTCCCCGAAGCGCAGGTGGACACCCTCGACCTGGGGCGAGTACACCCAGATCTCGAACTTGGGCCGCGGGAACGGCGCTCCCTCGATCGAGGGGGTGTCGAGCTTGAAACTGACGTGCCGCTTGTTCTGGAAGTAGTTCGTGCGCAGGGTCGCGTCGATGAGGTTGGCGTAGGAGCGCAGGACGCGGTCGGCGTCGAGGGTCACGACCCGTTCGAGTCCCGCGGCGAGGTCCGACCGGGCAGCCGCGGCCGCGGCCTCCCGGTCGGAGGTCAGGTCGGGGTCGAACCGTGCCTCGAACAGCGCGACGAGCGCCCGGGCCACGCCGGCGTTGCGCAGCAGCGTGTCGGCGACGAAGCCGTAGGAGTTCGCGTTGCCGATCTGGCGCATGTACTTGGCGTAGCTGCGCAGGATCAGCACCTGGCGCCAGCTGAAGTGCTCGCGCACCACCAGGCGGTCGAAGGTGTCCGACTCGCTGGCACCGACGACGGCGGCGGCGAACGCCTCCTTGAGCAGATCGGCCGTTTCGAGCGGGCTGATGCCGGCCGGATACCTCAGGCCGAGGTCGTACAGGAAGTACTGCTGCCCGTCGGCGCGTTCGATTTCGAACGGCCTCTCGTCGAGGACCTCAAGTCCAAGGTTGTGGAGGAACGGCAGGATCTGGGTGAGGCTCTTCGGCTCCATGAGGTAGAGCTTGAGCCTCGCGTCCTCCTCGGCGCCGGGGCGCTGCGGGACGTAGACGTGCATGCCCGGGGCACCGGTGGAGCCGTCGAGGGCCTCGAAGCGGCTGACGTCCTCGAGGGCTTCCTCAACCTCGTAGTCCACCCGGTAGCCTGCCGGGAAGGCCTCCCCCCAGAGTCCGGACAGGCGCTCGGCCTCCTCGTGGTCGAAGCGGTCGCGGGCGACCTCGGCGATGCCCTCGGCCCAGGACCGGGCGGCCCGGACGAGCCGCTCCTCAAGTTCGGCGCTGTCGACCTGCGGGACCTCCCCGCCGCGGGCGAGCCGGATCCGGAAGAACAGCCTCGCGAGGGCCGATTCGCTGACGCGGGCCTCGAAGTCGATCGAGTCGGCGTGGAAGGTGGTGCGCAGCTCCTCCTCGATCCGGAGCCGGACGCTGGTGGTGTACCGGTCGCGGGGGAGGTACACCAGCGCCGACATGAACCGCCCGTAGATGTCGGGGCGGAGGAACAGCCGGGTGCGGCGGCGTTCCTGGAGGCGCAGGATGCCCATGGCCGTGCTGACCAGGTCCTCGGCCTCGATCTGGAACAGTTCGTCCCGCGGATAGGTCTCGGCGATGGAGAGCAGGTCCTTGCCGGAGTGCGAGTCGGAGGGGAACCCGCAGAGCCGGAGCATCTCGGTGACCTTGTCCCGGACGATCGGTACGTTCCGCACCGACCCCGTGTAGGCGCTGGTCGCGAAGAGCCCGATGAAGCGCCGCTCCCCGTTGACGTTGCCCTGCGCGTCGAAGCTCTTGACCCCGATGTAGTCGAGGTAGGCGGCGCGGTGGACGGTGGAGCGAGAGTTCGCCTTGGTGATCACCAGGGCGCGCTTCTCACGGGCCTTGGCGCGGCCCGCCGACGTGAGGTGCTGGATCCGCCGGTCTGCGTCGGTGTCGCGGAGCAGGCCGAGGCCGCTGCCGTGGCGGACGCAGAGGGCGTCGAGGCCGTCCTCGACGACGAGGTCGTATTCCTTGTAGCCCAGGAAGGTGAAGTTTCCGTCGTCGAGCCACCTCAGGAGTTCCTGGGCCTGGCGGAGGTCCGGGATGGAGGAGCCGCCGGCGACCCCGTCCAGTGAATCCGCGATGTTCTGGACCTGGGCGCGCATGGCGGGCCAGTCGTGCACGGCGGCCCGCACGTCGGCCAGGACCTTGTGAAGGCCGTCGATGAGCTTGCCGCGTGCTTCCTCGTCGGGAATCCGGTTGATCTCGATGGACATCCACGATTCGATCGAGGAGGCCCCGGGGATCAGGTGGGAGATGTCGGGAAGCGCAGCCGTGTCTCCGCTTGAGGAGCCGGCGCTGGAGGGGACGCGCTGAAGACCGTTCAGGGCATGGGACGCTTCGTCGCGAGCCGCCACGAAGGTGGGATGGACCACCAGGTGGATGGCGCAGCCCTGCCGGACCAGTTCCGCGGTGACCGAATCGACAAGGAAGGGCATGTCATCGGTGACAATGGCGACGACGCTCGCCTCGCCCTGGTCAAAGACATCGACGACCGGCTCTCCGGCGGCGCGTACCTCGGCAAGCCGGCGGTGGGTCAGCGCGCGGTCACGCAGCGCTGATCCGCTGTAGGCTTCGGCGTCCTCCCCTGCGAGGTGTTCATAGTAGTGCTCAATGAAGTCCTCAAGCGACGTGTCTGAACTGGACTGATCCGTGACGCTGGATCCAGACGACATGAAAAACGCCTCCGTAACGAGATGAAAGACCGCTCCCTTGCGGCCCCTTACCTTGGAAGCCTAACGGGCATCCACGAAAACTTCACTTCGTTGGAGCTCCATCCAATGCGGCGGCGTTGGCGTTGTTCAACCGTCACATCGGCGAGTCCCGCAATCGCCCTCCGCAGGGCCGAGGACGGGGCAGTTTCGACGAGCGCCGAGCCCGCCAGCAGCGCCTCGTCCGCCGCCGGAAAATCGGCAGGGAGGAAGGCCGAAATGGCCGCGCCGGGCCCGAACCGCTCCCAGGCCTCCCTCAGCTGGTCCTCCGGCGAGCGCCCGACGGAACCGGCGCGGACCTTGTTGAGCACCACCCTCGGCTCGGCCGAGGGCACCGCCTCGGCCAGGACGGCCAGCGAACGCACGAGGCGCGGTACGCCGACGGCGTCGGCGGCACCGACCGCGATAACGGAGTCGGCCAGTTCAAGGCAGCGCAGTGCCGCGCCGTTGCGGCGGGGAGCGGCGGTGTCGAAGCTGAGCTCCTCGTCCGCTTCGAGGCAGAACCCGCAGTCGACGATGGTCACGGCGGCGCATGCACGGGCGTACTCGAGGACCCGGGCCAGGGCCGCGGGACGCACCTCGGGCCACCGGTCGGGCCGCGTCAGGCCGGTGAGGACTCCCAGCCTGCCGCCGCCCACGGCGACGGTTGAGGCCACCCGGCGGAGCCCGTCCGGGTCGAGCGTCCCCTGGTCTGCGAGCCGGCAGGCCTGGGCAAGTCCGGCGGCCTCATCGAGCAGACCCAGGAACGCCGCCACACTGGCCCCGTAGGTGTCGGCATCGACAAGCAGGACGGTGGAGCCGGCCGCCGCCAGCTCCGCCGCCATATTCACGGCCACCGTGGTCCGCCCCGGGGCCCCGATCGGCCCCCACACCGCGGTGACGGTGCCGCCGCCGGGTTCGCCGGGTTCGCCGGCGGGCGGCTCGGCGGTTTGCCCGGGGGGCGGCAGGGAAGCGGCCGGGTCGGCGTAGGCGCTGGTGCCCAGACTTCCTGCGGCGCCGGACAGGCTTTCGACGGCCGCCGTGACGAGTTCGGCCAGCGCGTCCGGCGCGATGCCGGGAGGCGCACGGCGTACCCCGGGCGCCACGACCCCCGCGGCCGGTTCGTCCTCTCCCGCGAGCACCACGACGGCGATCCCGGTGTCGCGCAGCCGCTCCAGGAGCGACACCGTCAGCGCTCCGGTTCCGGGTGAGAGGATGGCCGCGCGGGCCAGTCCCGCCTGGCCGGCTGCCAGCAGTTCGGGCACCCCCTCGCAGCGGCGCACCACGGTCACCGGGCCGTGGAGTTCCTCCAGCCCGGTAACGTACTCCCCCGCGGCCGGTCCCACGGTGACGACGGGGATGACCGGGCCGCTCACGGACTCCCCCGCGGGTTCAGCACCACGGCGATCTTCGCACCGTTCGACAGGGCGTTCAGCAGGGCAGGCATTGCCTCGTCGGCCACCAGCACGTAGACCCGGGACGGGGATTCCGTTCCCAGGGCCGATTCGTTGACCGCGATCTCGGAGACCTCGGCGCCCTCAAGCAGGAGCCGGGGCTGCTCGAACCGGGTGCCCTGCCCGGTGGCCGCCTCCGGCAGGGCGACCCAGACATCGACCCGCACCCCGGGCTCCGTGCCCGCGGGGAGGGGGTCCTCGATGGGAAGCCCGACCGGTTTCCTGTCCAGTTCGTCGGGGCGGCCGACGGCGGCGGCCGGAACCAGTTCGCCCGGGCGGACGAGCCGGGTTACCACCGCGTTCTTTGGAAGGCCGGAGGAGGCCCGAAGGTACTTCTCCTCCGAGCCTCCCAGCCGGACGGCGACCGTGGTGAGGTCACCTGACTCCAGGCGGGTGCCGACGGGAAGTTCGGTACGGGCAGCGAGGACATCGGTGGTGCGGTCGAGGCTGCCGACCAGCGCCGTAACCCCTGCGGTGGAGGCCAGCACGAGCAGGAGACCGATGATGAGCCGTGGATCCCGCCAGGACGGCCTGCCGATCCGCGGCGCGGTGGCGTGACCGTCCGTCCGGCTGGCGTTACCGCTCATGGAGCTTCCTCCGCACGCTTCGGAGCACTCTTCGGCACCGGCGGATGGGCACCGGCGCTCCTGCCATTGTTGTGCAGGCGGCACACAAAATAAACAGAAGGTTTCCGGCTCGCCCGAATCTGTGGACAACCGGCACCTCCGGGGCCGTGGAGTGACAGAATTGAGGCAGGTCCAGCCGGGTGCCCACGGTTGGAACGGAGGCGCTCGTGGAGGCAAGGCCACGGCTGAGGAAGAGGTGTTCGTGTGGCTGAGAAGCGGTTCCTGACCCTCGCCGACGTTGCGGAGGTGCTCAATATCAGCTCCTCCCAGACCTACGCCCTGGTTCGCTCGGGGGAGCTTCCGGCGATCCAGGTGGGCGGGCGCGGTCAGTGGCGCGTCGAGGCACGGGTCCTCGAGGACTACATCGCCGATGCCTACCGGAGATCCGCAGCCGCCCTGCGCGGAAGCGCCGACCCGGTCAACAACGCCTGAGCGTCTATGGTGTCAGGGGCGGGAGGCCACCGCGGCGACCGCGGCGAAGGGCAGCGCCACCACCGCCCGGACATTGGCCGGCCTGCGGTGCTCGCCCGGCGGAACGAGTGCCACCTCGAGGAAGTCGGCTCCGACCCGATCCAGCGTGCCCTCGGAGACCGTGACCGGTGACCCTGCATAGACGCTGATGTGCGCCCGGTCGCGGGCCAGCGCGCGGTAGGCCGAGGCGAGGCCCAGGCGGGCGTGGATCCCCGCCGGGCGCGGGGCGACGGCACGTCCCAGACCTTCGATACTCAGGATCGCGGCGAAGGGCACCAGGACGGAGCGCTGCCCCTCTGCGAGTACGAGCCATTCGGCGCCGACGTAGGCCAGGCTGCCGGAGAAGCCCTGCCCGTTCCCGGTCCGGACCTTCAGCCCCTGGGCGATGGAACCGGCCAGCCGGTCCGCGAGGGCCACCCGCGCCTGCTCCATCCTGAGCAGGTCTGCCGCCGCCGCTTCCTCCGAGGCCGCCCGCGCGGCCGCCAGCTGGGCCTCGAGATCACCGAACAGGGCTTCCCACCGCATGGTCCAACGGTAGGCAGGCGGGTAGAGGGGGTCAACGAATTCGAGTAGCCGTAAACGTATACAAGCGGTATCAAACGCGCTCAAATGGATGCAAATGCAAGGGAGGAGACCATGGAAAGGCGCTTGGGGGTTCTCTACCCTGCGGCCCTCCTCGGCCTCGGGGCGGTCCTCGTCCTCTCGGGACTGGGGCTTGCCTCCGGTGCCTCGCGGGCGCCGGAGACCGGTATCGGCGCCGTCGTCTCCGTTGCCGGCCTGGGCCTGCTGCTCTGGTGGACCGGGGCCCTGGCGCTCGCGCTCGGCGCCGAGGTCCTCAAGCGGAGGGGCCGCGCCGCCGCCGCCGCCAGGATGGCGGCCCTCACTCCAGGCTTCATGCGCCGGCTGGCCGCCGTGCTGCTCGGGGCGAATCTCCTGGCCGCACCGTGCGCAGCCTCGGCGCCGCCGTCGGCATCGATCCCACCCGCGGTCCCGGCACCCACGGTCGTGGTGCCGGCTGTCGCGGCCCTGACCGTTCCTGCAGACCGCGGCGAGGACCCTCAGCCCGGGCAGTCCCACCCGTCCGTTCGGGAACCGCGGGTCAGCCCGGACTGGAAACCGCTGCCGCTCCCCTGCGATCCCGGCCTGCTGGCCCGGCCGCCAAGCCAGCAGGGCGCGGCACCGGATGCGGACAGCGCCCGGGTGGTTGTCCGGAGGGGTGACTCGCTGTGGTCGATCGCCGCGGCGCGGCTCGGTCCCCTCGCCTCGGACGCCGACATCGCGGCAAGCTGGCCGCGCTGGTACGCGAGGAACGCCTCACTGATCGGCCCGGATCCGGACCTCCTGACACCGGGCCAGACACTGGCTGCCCCGGACCCGCCCTGAGCGTCCCAGCCGGCAGCAGGACCGCCCATCCCAGCAGTGAAAGGACCACCATGGCCACCCTCACCCAGCAACGAAACCAGCAACGAATCCAGGAACACCCGGCCCGTGCCGCCGCACCGTGGGCCCTCCCGTCCTGCGCGGACCCACCGGAGCAGCCGCCGCCGGAGGCGCTGCTGCCGGAAGCGGAGGAGCGCGTCGGCGGCATCGCGCGCGCCGTGGCGCAGGGAGCCGTCGAGGTCCTCGGGGGCAGCCGCCCCGCCTCCCAGATGTCCCGGTGGCTCGATCCGGCCAGCTACGAGAAGCTGCACCTGCGCGCCTGCCTCATGCAGAAGGTCGCAGCCTCCGAAGCCACCGGCTCCTGCCCGGGCGGCGCCCTGGTGGACCGGCGGGCCTACCGCTGCGTGACGGTCCGCAGCGCGCGGCTGTGCCGCGTCTCCGAAACCGCCTTCGAGGCCGCCCTGGTCGTTCTGGACCGCAGGCGGGCACGCGCCGTCGCCCTGCGGGTCGAACACCGCCGCGGCGACTGGAAGGTCACCGCCCTGGAGATCGGCTGAGCTGCTTTTGGCTACTTCTTCGGTCGCTTGGAGCCGTTCCGCTCGGCCCGTGCCTTCGTTTCGGCGACGGCCGTCTTGAGCCGTTCCACGTGCGTCTCGACCTCGCCCTGCGCGTTCGGCGCGGAGAAGTTCAGGCTGGCCGGGCGCTGCGGTGCCTCAAGGCCCGCCGCCCGGATCGAGGGAACCTGGACCAGTCCGCGGCCGTCCTGGACGCCCAGCCCGTTCGACGCCGGTGCCGCGGGGGCGGCGACCTCGACCTCGAGGTTGAACAGGTAGCCGATGGTCTCCTCGCGGATGGCCTCCATCATGGCCTGGAAGAGGATGAAGCCCTCACGCTGGTACTCCACGAGGGGGTCGCGCTGGGCCATGGCCCGCAGCCCGATGCCCTCCTTGAGGTAGTCCATCTCGTAGAGGTGCTCCTGCCACTTCCGGCCGATCACCGACAGGACCACGCGGAGCTCGAGTTCGCGCATCGTCTGCTCGCCGAGGGCATCCTCCCGCGCCTGGTAGGCGAGCTTGGCGTCGGAGAGGATCTCCGAGTGGAGGAAGTCGCGGGTGATCTTCGACTTCCCACCGGCTTCCTCGATGACCTCGTCGATGGTGAGGGTGATCGGGTAGAGCGTCTTGAGGTTGGTCCACAGCAGCTCGTAGTCCCAGTCGTCGCCGTGGCCCTGGGCGGTGGCCTCATCGACCATGGCCGTCACCACGTCCTCAAGGAAGTAGCCGACCTTTTCCTTCAGGTCGCCGCCTTCAAGGATGCGCCGCCGGTCGCCGTAGATGGCCTCGCGCTGGCGGTTCAGGACGTCGTCGTACTTCAGGACGTTCTTGCGCTGTTCGGCGTTGCGCCCCTCGACCTGGCCCTGGGCGTTCTCGATGGCCTTGGAGACCAGCCGCGACTCGAGGGCGACGTCGTCGGGCATGCTCGAGCTGTTCATGATGCGCTCGGCGCCGCCGGAGTTGAACAGCCGCATGAGGTCGTCGGTCAGCGAGAGGTAGAACCGCGAGCGGCCCGGGTCGCCCTGGCGGCCGGAACGGCCGCGCAGCTGGTTGTCGATGCGGCGCGATTCGTGGCGCTCGGTGCCCAGCACGTAGAGCCCGCCGAGCTCGCGGACCTCGTCCTGCTCGGCCTCCACGGCCTTCTTGGCAGCCTCGAGGGCCGCAGGCCACTGGGCCTCGTACTCCTCGGGGTTCTTCGCCGGGTCAAGCCCGCGCTTCTCAAGTGCGGCGACGGCGTTGAACTCGGCGTTGCCGCCGAGCATGATGTCGGTGCCGCGGCCTGCCATGTTGGTGGCCACCGTGACGGCGCCCTTGCGTCCTGCCTGGGCGACGATGGCGGCCTCGCGGGCGTGGTTCTTGGCGTTGAGGACCTCGTGGCGGACCCCGGCCTTGGCCAGCTGCTTGGAGAGGTATTCGCTCTTCTCGACGCTGGTGGTGCCGACCAGGACCGGCTGGCCGGTCTCGTGGCGTTCGACGATGTCCTTCACGACGGCGTCGAACTTCGCCACCTCGTTCTTGTAGATCAGGTCGGCGAGGTCCTTGCGGGCCATCTCCTTGTTGGTGGGGATGGGCACCACGCCGAGCTTGTAGGTCGACATGAATTCCGCGGCCTCGGTCTCGGCGGTGCCGGTCATGCCGGAGAGCTTTTCGTAGAGCCGGAAGTAGTTCTGCAGCGTGACGGTGGCGAGCGTCTGGTTCTCCGCCTTGATCTCGACGCCTTCCTTGGCCTCGATCGCCTGGTGCATGCCTTCGTTGTACCGGCGGCCGGCGAGGATGCGGCCGGTGTGCTCGTCGACGATCATGACCTCGCCGTTGAGCACGACGTAGTCCTTGTCGCGCTTGAACAGTTCCTTGGCCTTGATGGCGTTGTTGAGGAAGCCGATCAGCGGGGTGTTCGCGGACTCGTAGAGGTTGGAGATGCCGAGGTAGTCCTCGACCTTCTCGATGCCGGACTCGAGCACGCCGACGGTGCGCTTCTTCTCGTCGACCTCGTAGTCGGCGTCGACGGAAAGCTTCTTCACGACCTTCGCGAACTCGTTGTACCAGCGGTTGACATCGCCGGAGGCCTGCCCGGAGATGATCAGCGGGGTCCGGGCCTCGTCGATGAGGATCGAGTCGACCTCGTCGACGATGGCGAAGTTGTGCCCGCGCTGGACGAGCTCGGTGGCGCTCCAGGCCATATTGTCGCGCAGGTAATCGAAGCCGAATTCGTTGTTCGTGCCGTAGGTGATGTCCGCGGCGTACTGTTCGCGGCGCGTCGCAGGGTCCTGCTTGGACAGGATGCACCCGCTGGTCATGCCCAGGAACCGGAACACGCGGCCCATGAGGTCCGATTGGTATTCGGCGAGGTAGTCGTTGACCGTGACGATGTGGACGCCCTTGCCGCTGAGGGCGTTGAGGTAGGCCGGGGCCGTGGCCACGAGGGTCTTGCCCTCGCCGGTCTTCATCTCGGCGATATTGCCAAGGTGCAGCGCGGCCCCGCCCATGAGCTGGACGTCGAAGTGGCGCAGGCCGAGGGTGCGGCGGGAGGCCTCCCTCACCGCGGCGAAGGCCTCGGGCAGGAGGTCGTCGAGGCTCTCGCCGTCCGCGTGGCGCTTTTTCAGCTTGTCGGTCTCCCCGCGCAGCTCAGCGTCGGACATCGCACGGAAGTCGTCCTCGATGATGTTGATTGCGTCGGCGTAGTTCCGGAGTTTCTTCAGTGTCTTCTTATCGCCGGTGCGGAGAACTCGTTCAAGAAGTGATGGCACTGGTATCTGCTCCCAATCTAAGGCTGCCGAAAGATGGCGTGATCAGTCTACGGGAAGACGCTTTGTCTCCCGCTTTAGTTCCCGAACGGCTCAACGCCGCCCCAGCGCCGCGGAAAGCGGCGCCGCGAGGTCTCCCACGGGTTCGACGACGACCTGCTGCAGGCCGAGCCATCCGGCCATGGTACCCAGTTCAGCTGAGAGTTCGTCGGCGGTGTCCGCGGGCGCGCCCGGTTCGGCGTAGCTTCCGCGCACCAGCAGACGCCCGGTGGCCCGGTCGGCCTTGAGGTCCACCCGGGCCGCCATCGTCTCTCCGAGCAGGAAGGGCAGGACGTAATACCCGTAGCGGCGTGCCGCCGCAGGAGTATAGATTTCGAGCCGGTAGTGGAAGCCGAAGAGCTCCTCGAGCCGCGGGCGGTCGAAGACGAGGGAGTCGAAAGGGCTCAGCAGCGCCCGCCCGGCGGCGCGGCGCGGGATTGCGGCGTCGCGGTGGAGGTAGGCCGGCCGGTTCCAGGAGCCCACCTGGGCGGGGGTGAGGACCCCCCTCCCCTCGAGGATCCGCACCGCCTCCGCGGTGTCGCGGACGGGGGTGCGGAAGTAGTCGGCGAAACTGCGCACTGTGCCGATGCCCAGCGCGGCGGCGGCGCGTTCGGTCAGGACAAGGATCGCCTCGCGCGGGTCGGCCTCCTCGGCTGCGAGGTCGGAGGTGGGCAGCACCCGGGCCGAGGGTGCGTACCGGCGTTCGAAGGATGAGGTCCGGCCGGCCGAGCTGATTTCCCCGCGGGCGAAGAGGTCCTCGAGGACGCGTTTGACCGCGCTCCAGTTCCATCCCCAGTTATCGGTGCTGCGCTGCTCCGAGTGGCCGAGGCGTTCCTGCACCTGTCCGGCGGTCAGCGCCCGGCTCGAGGCAAGGAGCGTGAGGATCCGTTCCTCCAGGGATGAGCGGAGCACCGGGTCCATCCCCGACGCTCCGCTCCAGGTGCGCCGCTGCCAGGGGCGCAGGTGCGGGAACAGGGCAGGGTCGATGAAGCTGGCCTCGTGCGCCCAGTACTCCGTCAGCCGGCGCGGATGCCTGCCGGCGAACCGATCGAGGACCGCCGGGTCGTACGCGCCCAGCCGCGAGAAGACCGGAAGGTAGTGGGAGCGCACCAGCACGTTGACCGAATCGATCTGGAGCAGCTGCAGCCTATCGAGGATCCGGCCCACGGACCGCGCGGAGGGCGGAGCCGTGGGCCGGGTCTTGGCGAGTCCCTGGGCCAGCAGGGCTGCCCTGCGGGCCTGGGACAGGGTGAGGTGAACGGTCATGGCCCTGCCGGGGGTAACGGACGGGCCGACGACGAGGCCCCGGACGCGCCGTTAGCGGCGCAGGTCCGGGGCCCGGAAGTGGGACGGGGTGTCACTGGGTTGCAGCGGCTTCCTTCGCCCGGTACGCCAGGAGCTCCTCCTGGGGGTCCTGCGTCCCTTCGGCGCACTTCGAATCGAGGGTGATGACTCCGTAGGTCCAGCCCTGGCGCCGGTAGACGACCGAGGGGGCACCGGTGGCAGAGTCGACGAAGAGGTAGAAGTCGTGGCCGACCAGTTCCATGTTGTCGACGGCGTCATCGAGGGTGATCGGCTCTCCGGAGAAGACCTTCCGCCGGATGAGGACCGGTGAGTCCCCTGCCGGGACATCGTCCGGCGACTCGTAGGGATCAGTCGAGGCGGCGGGCGCCGTCGTTCCAGCCGTCGTTCCATTGGCGGAATCGTCCGCCAGCGCGGCGTAGATCGGCTGGGAGGTGCTGACGGGTTCGAGCCCGGCGGTGGCAGCGCCGACCGCGACGGGTGTGTGCCGTCCGTGGTGGACCTTGCGGCGGTCCCGCGCCCGGCGGAGGCGTTCGAGGAGTTTGTTGTAGGCGAGGTCGAAGGCGGCGAACTTGTCGCCGGCCGTGGCCTCGGCCCGGATGACCGGGCCCTTGCACAGTACCGTCAGTTCGACGGTGAGGGCCGTGTCGGCGTCCCTGGCACTTGTTTCCTTGGTGATCTTGGCATCCACCCGCTGGACCTTATCGCCGAGCTGTTCGATCTTGTCGACCTTCTCTGCGGCGTACTCGCGGAACCGGTCCGATACTGCAAGGTTCCGGCCGTTAATCACAAATTCCATGGTGCCCTCCAAATCGCTAAGGTGACACAACAGCGGCCGGTCAGGCTGCCCCGGTCCGCTGCCGATGGGTGCTTGTCTGCTTTCTAACACCCATACCTCACGGTAGATCACGGCACCCCGTAATTCATCCCTCCCCGCGCCGATTTCTCCGGAATTCGCTGTAAGCCAACTCGGCTCCGGACGGCGGTGGCGTGGCCGCCAGGACGACGGCACCGGCCACCGCCGCGCCCTCGGCCCGCAGCGCCCTGACGACCTCCGCGAGGGTCGCTCCGGTGGTCAGGACGTCGTCCACGACGAGGCACTGCACCCCCTCCAGGCGGCCGCGGTACCGCCGCCGAACCCGCATCGACCCGGCGACGTTTTCCTGCCGGCCGCGCCGCCCCAGCCCCTTCTGCCCGCCCCGCCGCGCCGAGGGAAACCACGGGATGCCGGCGGGCCGTCCGCCCGCACGCACCCCCGGATGCCGGTGCCCCACGGGCCGTGCAAGCCGGGACCCGGCAGGGAGCTCACCGCGGCGGCGGAGTCCGTCCAGCAGCAGGCCCAACGGGTCGTAGCCGCGCCGGCGCAGGGACCGGCCGCGGGTGGGGACGGGCACCAGCAGGCAGGGACCCGCCGGCAGGTCCGAGCATGCGGCGAGCAGGGCACCGCCGAGGGCCGCCGCGAGGGGGCGGGCCAGGTCGGTGTGGCCGGCATTCTTGAACGCCAGCAGGGCCCGGGCGACCACTCCCCGGTAGATTCCCGCGGCGACCACCGGCAGCGGCTCAAAGCCGCCTCCGGCATCGTCATCGCCCGGAGCGCCGGTGCCGCTTCCCGGTCCGTCGGGATCGCGCAGCGGGAGGGAACCGGCTCCGGCTTCGGCCCGGAAGGGACGCACCGTGGCCCGCCGGAGGGTCCGGCGGCACGGCCGACACAGGGAGGTGTCATGGCGGCCGCATCCCACGCAGGAGGTCGGCAGGATCAGTGCCCAGAAACCCCGAAGGGCGCGGCCGGCCGCGGCCGGGACGCCACCGCCCCTGCTGCAGTCGATGCCGCCGCCGGGCACCGCGCCGGCTTCCGGGAGTACGCGGACCGGGTGAGCCATGCCTTAAGGGTGCCGCGGAGGCTGGGGATGCCGGGGCACCGGCGTGCGGTGTGGATAAGGGGCGGTGTGGATAAGGGGCTGTGTGGATAAGGGGCTGTGGGGATAAGGGCTGTGTGGATAAGGGTGCAGTGTGGAACCCGGGGAGCGCGGACCACCCGGCAGGGCGCGCGGAGCGCGTAGCCGGGCGGTGCCGCCAGCTCCCGTCAGGCGGCGCGCGGCGCGGCGCGGCGGCGGGAGCGGCCCTCTCGGCATCAGCCGGGGAAGGCCGGGTCCCGTACCCCTTCGACGCTGCGGATCCAGCTCAGTCCCACCCTGGCAAAGAGCGCCTCCGCGGTCTGAATGTAGAAGTCTTCCTGCGGATCGCTTCCGGCGCTGATGTTCAGCACACCCTTGTGCGGCTTAAGGGCCTCGGTCTCCCCGCTGAGCTGGACGATCAGGGGCGTCACCTCGGCCGTCTCCGAGACCGGGGAGGCGACGATGGTGCTCTCCCCCGCCCACTTGGCGGTGCCGATGTCCGCGCCCGCGTTGAGGGCAATCGGGGTCCCCAGGCTCTGCGGAATGCCCTGGGCGCTGCGCGTGATGCCGGCGAGCAGCACCTCGGAGGCCCCGGCCTCATCGACGACGAGGAGGGCGCGGGCGCCGTCCCGGGAGATCTGGAGCTCCCTGACCGTGCGGTCTGCGAGCCACGACGCGGAGACGACGACCGCATTGCGCGTCACCCCGCCCGGAGGCACCGCGACCACCTCGGTGCCGCGGCCGCTCGGGCCGCCCTCCACGCTGCGTGCGGTCCACACCCAGTTGCTGGTGTCGAAGCTGGGGGCGGTGAGACCGGTGCCTTCGACGGCGGTGCGGACCTCGCTGCCCGGGGCGGTGGCCAGCAGCGCCGTGGACCGGCCGTTCAGGAACGCGAAGTTGCTCCCCTCGAGGGACCGCGCCGGGTCCTTCGGGCTGTAGTCGGCCACCGAGGGCAGCCCCTCGACCGGGAGCACATCGAGGTTCCGTACGGTGCGCACCTCATTGTCCGCGATGACCACCTGCTCATTGCCCACCGGGGGGTTGAAGTCTGGAATCACGAGGGCCGGGTCGGGGCTGCCGAGGTCGATCGGCTGGCCGGCGCTCATCTCCACGGAGGTGACGTCGTTGAGCGTGGTGAGGTTCACCCGCAGCTGCTGCTCCATCTGCTGGAGACGGAGGTCCGTAGCGTCCTGAAGGACGTCGGCGGACAGTTCGACGGAGGCCACCCCTGAGGCGATCGGCACCGATTCCTGTGCGAGGGTGACCCCCTCGGGGAAGGCGCTGGTGACAGCACCCTGGAGGTAGGGGGCGGGGCCGGCGAGCAGGGCCTGCACCACCCGGGCGGCGATGCCGGGGCGGCGGACGAACCAGCGGACGTCGGGCACCCAGTACCGGTAGCCGCTGCTGTAGAAGTAGAGGTGGTGCGCGGTGGCCAGCAGGGAGGCGTTGCTTTCGGTGACCATGATCCCGTTGGGGATTTCACTGATGCGCCACTGCCCGTTGACCTTCACCATTTCGGCGCGGACGCTTTCGGTGGTCGGAGTCGGCGGGTCGGTGCGGATGCCCCGGGCGTCAATGATTCCGGTGATCTCGAGCTGCACCTGCAGCGCGCCCTCGGCCTCGCGCTGGATGATCCTCGGGTCGGCCCGGAAGATTACGATCCGTTCCTCGGGCTGCCACGTCCGGGCCAGCTCCGGGGTCAGGAATTCCCGGGCCACCTTGTACCCGTCGGCGGCGCCGGTGCCCGCCGTGATGAACTCCTGGAGGAGCACCTCGGGCGGCGCGCCCGGCTGCGGGCCTTCGGGTGAGAAGACCTGGGACACGGTGTCCTCCTCGACCGCGGGCGCGGGAATGGTGGCCACCGGTCCGCTCCGGGGAATGGAGGAGCAGCCGGAGAGGATCAGGAGCAAGGCAACGACCGCGGCGATGAAGGAGCCCCGCGTTCCGGCGGGCCTACTGGATTTCACTTTTCTCCTTCAGCTGCGGGTCGGGGGTGCCGGCCCCGGCCGCGGGCCGGACGTCGGTAGGCACAGCGCCCGAAGGTCCGGCGGGCGGGACGTCGGTGGGCGGGGCGTCGGTAGGCACAGTGCCCGAAGGACCGGCGGACGGCACATCGGCGGGCGGGGCGTCGGCGGGTGCGGCGCCCGATGGCCCTGCGGCGAGCGGCAGCGGCAGCCGGTCGCGCGGCGGCAGGGGCAGCGGGGAGACTTTCAACTCGCCGCCGCGCTGCTTGGGCAGGGTAAGCCGGAAGCAGGATCCGTTACCCGGCTCGCCCCATGCCTGGAGCCAGGCCGAGTGCAGGCGTGCGTCTTCGACGGCGATGGACAGCCCCAGCCCGCTTCCGCCCGTGGTGCGGGCGCGGGCGGGGTCCGCCCGCCAGAAGCGGTCAAAGACCCTCGAGGCCTCATCCTCGCTCATACCGATGCCGTAGTCGCGCACCGCGACGGCGACCGCGTCGGGGTTCGAGGCGATATAGATGTGGACGGGTTTCCCCTTGCCGTGCTCGAGCGCATTGACGACCAGATTGCGCAGGATCCGCCCGATCCGGCGGGGGTCGGCGTCGACGATGCAGCTGCTCTCGGACGAGACGATGCGCAGGTCCGAGCCGAAGTTGTCGGCCAGCGGCTGGGCCCCGTCGACGACGTGCTTCACCACCTGGAAGAGGTCGGTGGGCTCGGACTCAAGCACCGCCGCGCCGGCGTCGAAGCGGGAAATTTCGAGGAGGTCAGCCAGCAGTGACTGGAACCGTTCCACCTGGTCGTAGAGAATTTCCGCGGACCGCTTGTTCACGGGGTCGAAGTCGGTCCGCGCCTCGTGGAGCACCTCGGCGGCCATCCGGACCGTCGTCAACGGGGTCCGCAGTTCGTGGGAGACGTCCGAGACGAACCGCTGCTGCATCTGGGACAGCTGCGCCAGCTGGGTGATCTGGTCCTGGAGGCTGGTGGCCATGTGGTTGAAGGACGCACCGAGCCGGGCGACCTCATCCTCGCCGCGGACCTCCATCCGCTCCTGCAGCTCGCCGGCGGCCAGCTTCTCCGAGACGAGGGCGGCATGGCTGACGGGCCGGACGACGCTGCGTGTCACGAACCAGGCGATCGCCCCGATGATCCCCAGCAGCACCGTCCCGGCGATCCACAGCACGCGGTGGATGTAGTCGAGGGTCAGCTGCATGGAGGAGAGGTCGTAGATGATGTAGACGGCGTAGGTGGTGCTGTCCGGGGGCAGGGTGACCTTGGTGGCGAAGGCGACCCCCGGCGCCTGCAGGCCGCCGGTCGCTTCTGAGCGGGGAATCGTGATCGGGGCCCAGTACTGGTCCTCGCCCTCCGCGACGGCGGCGCTGAGCTCGGGCGGGATGAGTGCGGACTCCGTCATCGCCTTATGGCTGGCCAGGGCCGGAACCCAGTAGCCCTGCTGGCCGGGCAGCGGGCTGAGCAGCCACTGCCGAGGGGCGTCGGCGCCGGGGGCCCCGAGCCGGTCGAGGGTGTCACGGGCCAGCCGGTCCGTCGAGTCCCGGTCGGCGGCCGTGGTGTCCCTAAAGATTTCCTTGATCTCGCCCAGGCCGTAGCTCGCCTCGCCCTGGAACTGCCCGAACCGCTCCTTGTACAGGCCGTTGGCGATCTGGTTGGACAGGAAGCCCCCCACCGCCACGAGGGCGAGGGAGGTCAGCAGCAGCGTCGCGACGACCGTGCGGAACTGCAGGGAACGGCGCCAGCGGCCGGCGATGAAGGACGCCGCCCGGCGGGCCTGCCGCAGCCCCCGTCCGGCGCCCTGGATCGCCGCTTCGACGGCGCGGGCTGCCCGGGTGTTCACCTCAGCCTTGACCTGCCTTATATCCGACGCCGCGGACCGTCAGGATAATCTCGGGTGCCTCGGGGTCGCGTTCGATCTTCGAGCGCAGCCGCTGCACATGGACGTTGACCAGCCGGGTGTCCGCGGCGTGGCGGTAGCCCCAGACCTGCTCAAGGAGCAGTTCCCGGGTGAAGACCTGCCACGGCTTGCGGGCCAGGGCCACGAGCAGGTCGAATTCGAGCGGAGTCAGCGAGACCTTGTCGTTGCCGCGGGTCACCGAGTGTCCGGCGACGTCGATGGAGACCTCGCCGATCCTCAGCGTCTCCGGCGCCCGCGTGTCACCGGGGCGCAGCCGGGCGCGCACGCGCGCTACGAGTTCGGCCGGCTTGAACGGCTTGGGCACGTAGTCGTCGGCACCGGATTCGAGGCCGCGCACGACGTCGGAGGTGTCGGACTTGGCGGTCAGCATCACGATGGGGACATCCGATTCGGCCCGGATCTGCCGGCACACCTCGATACCGTCGAGGCCCGGAAGCATGAGGTCGAGCAGCACGAGGTCCGGCTGGGCCGACCGGAACACCCCGAGCGCCGCGGCGCCGTCCGCGCAGAACACCGGGTCGAACCCGTCGTTGCGCAGCACAATGCCGATCATCTCGGAAAGGGCTTCGTCGTCGTCAATCACCAGGATGCGTGCCTTCATGCCTCAATAGTCTCCCATCCGGTCTCCAATGTCCCATTGGGCACTTCCTCCGCGTGCCGCAGCGGATCGGGCGGCATCGGCGGGACGTTTCACGCTCCGCCGGGCCCGAGGGAAACACCAGCGTGTCCGCCTACTGCCCTCGGGAGGCACCGGTGATTATAGTTCAACGTGAACAGACCGCACCGGCGCCCGCTTCGAGAAGGACAGCATGAGCAACGATCCATCCGACGGGTCCCGCCGGGACCCAGCCTGGCACCCTCCCGCGGGGCCGGTGCCAGAGCAGTACCCCGGCTTCCCTCCTCCCTCCGGCGCGGCGCCGGACCAGCCGTTCCGCCCGCCGGGCCCGCAGGACCCGGGGTTTGCCGGGCCCGGCCCCGACGGCTCCGGCCAGAACAGCTGGGGCCAGAGCTGGGGCGGCGGGTACGGGCCGGGTGCGGCCGCCCCCGGCCCGGGGGCTCCCCAGGGCTGGGGTTCGCTGCCGCCGCAGGCCTACGCCGCTCCCCCCAAGCCGGGGGTGATTCCGCTGCGCCCGCTGGGCCTTGGCGAAATCCTTGACGGCGCCTTCCAGGCCTGCCGCCGGAACCCGCTGGCCACCTTCGGCACGGCCATCCTCTTCCAGACCATCGTGGCCCTGGTGACCGCCCTGATGTCGGCCGGGCTGCTCAGCAGCCTCGACCAGATGGCGATGGGCACCGTCTCCCCCGACCAGCTGGGCGGCACCGTGGCCTCGGCGGTCTCCTTCGCCTCGGTGGTGACGATCGTTTCCCTCGGGGCGCTGCTCATCCTCCAGGGTGTGCTTGTGATTCCGGTGGCCCGTGCTGTGCTGAACCAGAGGACCGGCTTCGCCCAGCTGTGGAAGCTTTCGGCCCGCCGCATCCTCCCCCTGCTGGGGCTGGGGCTGATGCTCACCCTGGCGGTGGCCGTGGGTCTTGGCCTGTTCGTGGTGATCGCCATCGGGCTGGCCGCGGCCCTTGAGGACGCCTCGCTGTTCATCATCATCCCGCTGATCTTCGCCGTCTTCGTGGTCCTCACCTGGATCAGCATCAAACTGGCCCTCGCACCGGCGGCCCTCATGCTCGAAGGGACCGGACCGATGGCATCGGCGCGCCGGTCCTGGGTGCTGACCGGGCGCAACTGGTGGCGGACCTTCGGCATCATCCTGCTGACCAGCGTTATGGTCGCAATCATCACCTCGGTGGTGTCGACCCCCATCAGCTTTATCGTGATGGCGCTGTTCAGCTTCTCCGACGCCCCGGCGGCCGGCACGGCGGATGCGCTCGATTCCCTCCCGGTGCTGGTCCTGACCCAGGTCATCTCGGCCTTCTTCGCCGCCATCGGCTATGCCTTCCAGTCCGGCGTCACCTCCCTGCTGTACATCGACCTGCGCATCCGCAGGGAAGGCTTCGACGTGGTCCTCCTCGCCGAGACCGAACGGGCCGCGGGCCAGGGCGGCCCGGGGTACGGGCCGGGACCGCTGGAGGGCCTGCGGTGATGTCCCCAGGCCCGGCGCCCTGCCCCCGGGCGTTCCCCCGGTGATGCCCGAGACGCCGGTCGACCGCGACGAGGCCCGGGAGCTGCTTCGGGAGGAACTGGCCAAACCGGCCTACCAGGAGGCCCAGCCCTCCCTGCTCGAACGGGCGGTCCAGGCCGCCTTCGACTGGTTCATGGAGGCGCTGTCGGGCATCCGGACGGTGGGGGCCGGACCGGGCACGCTCCTGCTGGCCGCCGGAGCCGTGCTCATCATCGTCGTGGCCGTCGTGCTGATCCGGCCCCGCCTCAACGCCCGGGCGGACCGCGCCCAGCGGACGGTGTTCTCCAACGGAGCCACCCTTCCGGCCGCCGAGCACCGCCGCCTTGCGGCGGCCGCCGCCGGAGCGGGCCGGTGGAACGAGGCCCTGGCCGAACGCCTGCGCGCGGTCGTCCGGGACGCCGAGGAACGCGGAATCCTCGAGGAGCGGCTCAGCCGTACCGCCACCGAGGCGGCGGCCGGCCTCGCACCGGCCTTCCCGGGCTCGGCCGCGGAGATCCGCTGGCTGGCCGAGAGGTTCAACGAGGTCCAGTACGGCCGGGGCGCCGCCTCGGAGGCCGATGAGGCCGACGCGGCGCGGGCCCAGGCGCTCGATGCGGCCCTGGCCGGGGGCGTCCCGGCGGACGAGGGCGTTCCCGGGGCCGCCCGGTGAGCCGGCATGCAGCGCCCCGGCGGGCCTCGGTGCAACCGCCGTCCGCCCTGCCCGCCGACCTGCCCGCCGCCCCGACGGCGGCCGGCCCAACACCAGCGGACACGTCCGCCGCTCCCGCTGCGGCGGCCCGCGGAATCACCGGAGATGGCGGGAGCGTTGCCGCGACCGGCCGCCGGCGGCTGCGGCGGGCGCTGCCGGGGCTGCTGCTGGCCTTCGTCATCGCCGCCGTCGTGGTGCTCGGGCTGCTCACCCGCACCGACGCCGACACCACTCCGCTCTCGCCGGGCAATGCGACGCCGACGGGTTCCCGCGCCGTGGCCGAGGTCCTCGGCGACCAGGGGGTCGAAGTGGTCCATGCGCGCACCCTGGCCGAGGCGGAAGCCGCCCGGGCCCGCCTCCCCGGGGCCACCCTGTTCTTCTCCGACCCCAACGGGTGGCTCAATGAGGAACAGCTGTCCTCGCTGAACCGCTCGTTTCCGAGCAGAGTCCTCGCCGCACCCTCCGAGCCCCAGCTGCTGGTGCTGGCCCCGGAGATCCTGCCCGCAGGACCCGCCGAGGACGGCCGCGGAGCGGTGCGCGCCGGCTGCAACGAGGAGGAGGCCCGGACCGCCGGGGAGATCACCGGCGGCGGCCAGCTCTACTCGGCGCCCGTCGAATGCTTCAGCTCCCCCGCCGCCGACGGCGGGACGGGCGCCTCGTATGCCGCCGTCGAGGGGACGGTCGTCCTGGGCAACCCGGAAATCCTCATGAACGGCACCATCGAGGAGGCCGGCAACGCCTCACTCGCGCTGTCCACCCTCGGCGCGGGAGAATCCCTCATCTGGTACCAGCCGAGCACCGCGGACCTCGCCGGTGCCACCGGCCCGCCCGCCAACCCGCTGGAGCTGCTTCCGGACTGGGTCAACTCCCTGATGCTCTGGCTGCTCGGATGCGCCCTCCTGGCCATGCTGTGGCGGGGCCGGCGGCTGGGCCCGCTCGCCGTGGAACCACTCCCGGTCGTCGTCAGCGCCGCCGAAACCGCGGAGGGCCGGGCCCGCCTCTACCAGGGTTCCCGGGCCGTCCGGCACGCCGCGGAGAACCTGCGGGCGGCTACCCTCAGCCGGGCCGCGGTCCGGCTGCGCCTGCCCCCGTCCAGTGCCCGGGCCGCCGTCGTGCAGGCCGTGGCGCACAAGACCGGCCGCCGCCGCGAGGACGTCCACTCGCTCCTTGACGGCCCACCTCCGTCCACGGAGAAGGACCTCGCGCGCTGGGCGCAACAGCTTCTGGACCTCGAAAAGGAGATCAACAACTCATGAACCGACAGAGTGGATGGCAGCAGGACGGCACCGGGGCTCACGCGGCGCACCAGGGGGTGGACACCGTGACGGAGCAGGCTCCGGCGGGGCGGACGGTCGATGACTCCCCCCGCCGCGCACTCCTGGACGTGCGGGCCGAGGTCGGCAAGGCGGTCGTGGGGCAGGACGCGGCGGTGACCGGACTGCTCATCGCCCTGCTCGCCAACGGGCACGTGCTCCTCGAGGGTGTGCCCGGGGTCGCCAAGACGCTGCTGATCCGCACCCTGTCGGCGGCGCTCAGCCTCGACACCAAGCGGGTCCAGTTCACCCCGGACCTGATGCCCGGTGACATCACCGGTTCGCTCATCTACGAATCGCGCACCTCCGAGTTCACCTTCCGGGAGGGCCCGGTCTTCACCAATATCCTGCTCGCCGACGAGATCAACCGGACGCCGCCGAAGACCCAGGCCTCGCTGCTCGAGGCGATGGAGGAGCGCCAGGTCTCGGTGGACGGGGTCTCCCGCGCCCTTCCGGACCCGTTCATCGTGGCGGCCACCCAGAACCCGGTCGAGTACGAGGGCACCTACCCGCTGCCGGAGGCCCAGCTCGACCGCTTCCTGCTCAAGCTCGTCCTGCCGCTGCCCGGACGGGACGACGAGATCGAAGTGATCCGCCGGCACAGTGAGGGCTTCGACCCGCGGAACCTTGGCGGCGCCGGGGTCCGCGCCGTTGCCGGGGCCTCCGACCTCGCCGCGGCGCGCCGCGCGGTCGGCAGGGTGTCGATCGCCCCGGAGGTGATTGCCTACATCGTCGACCTGGTGCGCGCCACCCGGGCGGCGCCGTCGTTCCAGCTGGGCGTCTCCCCGCGCGGGGCGACCGCGCTGCTGACGACGGCGCGTGCCTGGGCGTGGCTGTCCGGACGCAACTTCGTCACCCCGGACGATGTGAAGACCCTCGCCATGCCCGCCCTGCGGCACCGCGTCGCCATGCGGCCGGAGGCCCAGATGGACGGCGTCGGCGTCGATGAGGTCCTCGGCGGGATCCTCGCCGTCGTTCCGGTTCCCCGGTGAACCGCGCCGCACCGCACCGCGCCGCCGGCGGAGGCCCCGGAGGGGAGGCCCGCGGTGGCGGTTAGCGGACGCCTGGTGCTGCTGGCCCTGCTCGGCGCGCTGCCCATCGTGCTGTTCCCCGGCGCGCTGCCCGCGCTGATCTGGGCCGGGCTGCTGGCCGCAGGTGTCGCCGTCGACCTGCTGCTTGCCGCCTCTCCCCGCCGGGTCGGAGTGCGCAGGGCCCTGCCCGCCACCGTGCGCCTGGGCGAGGGCTGCGTCGGCGCGCTCCTGCTGTCCAACGACACCGGCCGCACCCTCCGGGCGGCCGTCCGTGACCCGTGGCAGCCCTCGGCCGGGGCCGCCAACCCCGAACAGCGCCTGCGCGTGGCCGCCGGCCGGGTGCACCGCATGGAGGTGTCGCTGCTGCCGGCCCGCCGGGGGATCCTCACCACCGGCTCGGTCACCCTCCGCAGCTACGGACCGCTCGGCCTCGCGGCGCGCCAGCTGACCCTCCCGGTGCCAGCGGAGCTGCGCGTGCTCCCGCCGTTCCTTTCCAAGCGCCACCTTCCCTCGAAGCTGCGCCGGCTTCGAGAGCTCGACGGGCGGGCCGCGGTGCAGATCCGGGGCGCGGGAACGGAGTTCGATTCGCTGCGCGACTATGTGCGCGGTGACGACGTGCGCTCCATCGACTGGCGGGCCAGCGCGCGGCGGCGGGACACCGTGGTGCGCACCTGGCGGCCCGAAAGGGACCGCCGCGTGGTGATCGTCCTTGACACCTCGCGGACCTCCGCCGCGCGGATCGCCGACGAGCCGCGCCTCGACACCGGCATCGAGGCGGCCCTGCTGCTGGCCGTGCTCGCCCAGCACGGCGGCGACAAGGTCGACTTCCTCGCCTTCGACCGCCGCCTCCGGGCCCGGGTCGACTCCGGGGCCAAGGCGAACCTCCTCAACGCCCTGGTGCGGGCGATGGCCCCCCTGGAACCGGAACTGATCGAGGCGGACTTCTCCCGGATCCCGGCGCAGATCCGCTCGGTCTCCCCCCACCGGTCGCTGGTGGTGCTGCTGACCTCCCTCGACTCCGGCGCCGTCGAGGAAGGCCTGCTGCCGGTGCTTCCCGGGCTCACCGCGCAGCATCTGGTGGTGATCGCCTCCGTGCGCGATCCGCGGCTCGGGGAGCTGCGGGCCGTGCGGGGCACGGCCGCCGACGCGTACCGGGCCGCAGCGGCGGAGCGGGCGCTGCTGGACCGGGAGGCGGTCACGGCGCGGCTGAAACAGCTGGGCGCCGAGGTGGTCGATGAACATCCGCTGGAGCTTCCGCCCCGGCTCGCCGACACCTACATCCGGCTCAAGGCGGCGGGCCGGCTGTGAACGCCGCGGCCGCCGCCGGCAGTCCCCGCGGGCGGGGCACCGCCCGCGGATCTGAGAGCAAGCAGGGAGGAACATTGCGGTGAAATCGATCTACCAGGAGGTTCTGGGCCGGGACTTTGACCGGCTCCAGCCGGAACTGCGTGAGTACTTCGGGCTCTCCGCCGGCAGCGGAAAGGCCGGGGTGGGAACCGGCCGGTTCGACGTCGCCGGCTCCCCGGCCCGGTTCGCCCGGCCGGCGTTCCGGCTCACGGCCCTCGACAACGCCTTCTTCCCCGAATACGAGACCTCGGTGCCGTTCACGATCGCCAACTACCCGCATACCGACCCGTTCGGCCGGCCGGCGCTGACCGCGCGGCGCGAGATCCGGTTCAGCACTGCGGTCCGGGTGTTTGAGGACACCACGTCGCTGCAGGACGGGCGGCTGACCGACTACCTGGGCTCGCGGCGGCGCATGGCGACGGCGCTGACCTGCTCGGTCACGGACGGCGGGCACATGCGCATGGTGTCCACCGCAACACGCGTCTTCGCGGGGATCCGGATTGCCCTGCCCGACGCCGTCGGCGCCAGTGCCACCATGGAGCAGTGGTGGGACGGGCAGCGCTTCCGCATCACGACCCGGGTGGTGCACCGCCAGCTGGGCACCCTGCTCGTGTACGCCGGGAGTTTCGACTACGAGCTCCAGGCGTTCGACGGCGTGCTCCCCGGCCCGGCCCAGCCGCGGCGGTGGGAGGAGCGGACCTAGGCCTCCGCGGCGAGCTGGGTCAGGGCCTCCGCGGCGCCGACCAGCCGCGTCAGGCTCTGCCGGGCGGCGGCGGGGGTGAGCCCGGCCAGCCCCTCCAGGGAGGTCACGGTCAGGGCACCCAGCGCCGCGTCCGGGAGGCCGACCCGGCGCCAGGGGTCGACGACGGCGGCCACGAGCGCCGAGACCTGCGGCACCGTGGCACCCGGGCCCAGGATCCCGGCCCACAGCCGGCGCCCCGACTCGACGGCCTCGGCCAGCCGCTCCCACTGGGCGTCAGTCACTGCACCGAAGGGCAGCCCGAGCGTGTCGGCGGGGCTTGAGAGGGCGGCGTCGAGCACGTCGTCGCCGCCGGGCACGCGGAGCACCAGCCGGTCCGCGCCGGCGGCCCGGACGGCCCGGTGGAGGCCCGCCCAAGCGTCGGTGGCCTCCTGTCGCGGCACCGCGCGCAGCGTCCGGTAGCCGCTGGCGGTCGGGATCCGGCCGGCGAGCACGGCGTCGGCCTCGGGCTCATCGAGCTGCACCTCGACGACGGCGCCGCGGGCCACCGCCGCGGTCCGCCGGACCAGGTCGGCGGCCCCCGCCGCCAGTGAGGCGTAGATCTCCCGCCGCGCGCCGGCGTCGAGCAGGGCCCGCTCCCCGGAGTGGAGGTGGACGTTGGCCGCCACCGAGAGAGGGCCGCGCAGGTGCACCTTCACGCGTGCGGCGGGTGCCTCCTCCGCTCCGGCGATATCGCCAAGCGCGTTGAGGTCTGACGACAGCGCCGACTCAGCCCTGCGCTGGTCCTTCCCCGGGCGGGCCACGAGGCGCCAGCCGTGGGGCTGAAGGTCGAAGGGAAGCTCAACGAGCATCCCGAGGGTGCGGCCGACGGCGTCGCTGCCGGGCCCGCGCTGCGGCAGGGCGGCAAGGAACGGCAGATGCGGGCCGCCGAGTTCGCCGCGCACCGCCCGGTGCGCCTCCAGCGGGTCGGTCCCGGGCCAGTCGCCGGATGCCGTCGCGGCGGCCTGCACCGCCCCGGTGCCGGCCGGGCCGGCAGGTGTTCCGGTCCCGGGAGCGGCGGAGGACTCAGGCCCCACCGGTGCCCTCCGGTGCGCGTCCTGACGCTTCCCCGTTGCGGGTCTCCGAAATCGCCTGATGGTGGCGGATCACCTCGGAGATGATGAAGTTGAGGAACTTTTCGGCGAAGGCCGGGTCGAGGTGCGCCTCCGCCGCCAGGGCGCGCAGGCGCGCGATCTGCGCCGCCTCGCGGGCCGGGTCGCCCGCGGGGAGCCGGTGCTCGGCCTTGAGGTGGCCCACCCGCTGGGTGGCCTTGAAGCGTTCGGCCAGCAGGTACACGAGCGTCGCGTCGATATTGTCGATGCTGCTGCGCACCGACAGGAGTTCGGCCATCACCTCGGGCTTCACGGATCCCGCGAGGGAACTCGCCTCAGGGTCGAAATCACGTGTCTCTTCGCTCATGGAACCAGTCAATCAGACTTCCGGGGGCACCCTTAACTGTGTCCGCGGTGCGGCGGAAGGCTCAGCCGGCGACGCCGGCCGGTTCGGGGCGGAGTGCGGACCGGGCCGAATCGATGGTCGCCTGGCCCAGCACGCGGCTGCCCTGATACAGCACGACGGTCTGCCCGGGGGCCACCCCGCGCATCGGTTCGACCAGGCGCACGACGAGCTCGGGGCGTCCGTCGGCACCGGCTTCGACGCGGGCTCGGGCGTCGACGGGGTCGCCGTGCGCGCGCACCTGGGCCATGCAGTCGAACTCCTCACCGGTGTCTACCTCGGCGATGGGCCTGCCGGCCCAGGAGACCTTGATGCCGCGCATCGAATCGATGGCGAGCAGCTGCTCCGGGCCGACCACCACGGTGTTTTCCTTGGGCCGGATCTCCAGGACAAAGCGCGGCTTGCCGTCGGGCGCGGGCCGGCCAAGCTTCAGGCCCTTGCGCTGGCCCACGGTGAACGCGTTGGCGCCGGGGTGGGTGCCGAGCTTCGTTCCGTCGACGTCGAGGATGTCGCCCTCGGTGAGGTCGATGCGCTCCTCGAGCCAGCCGCGGGTGTCGCCGTCGGGGATGAAGCAGATGTCGTGGCTGTCCGGCTTGTTGGCCACCGACAGCCCGCGGCGCTCGGCTTCGGCGCGCACCTCGGCCTTCGACGGGGTCTCCGCGAGGGGGAACATCGAGTGCTTGAGCTGCTCGTGGGTCAGCACGCCCAGCACGTAGGACTGGTCCTTCGCCCAGTCCGCGGCGCGGTGGAGCTCCCGGTTGCCGTCGGCGTCCTCGATGACCTTGGCGTAGTGCCCGGTGCAGACGGCGTCGAAGCCCAGCGCCAGCGCCTTTTCGAGCAGGGCGGCAAACTTGATCCGCTCGTTGCAGCGCATGCAGGGGTTGGGGGTGCGCCCGGCCGCGTACTCGGCGATGAAGTCGTCGACCACGTCCTCCTTGAAGCGCTCCGAGAAGTCCCACACGTAGTAGGGGATGCCGAGGATGTCACAGGCGCGCCAGGCGTCCCGGGAGTCCTCGATGGTGCAGCAGCCCCGGCTGCCGGTGCGCAGGGTCCCGGGCATCCGGGACAGCGCAAGGTGCACCCCGACGACGTCGTGCCCGGCCTCCACGGCGCGGGCCGCAGCGACGGCCGAATCGACCCCGCCGCTCATAGCTGCAAGTACCTTCATAGGGAAAAACCTGTTCCTGCCGTTTGGATTGATGATGCATGGCCGGCCATGCCCGCCTTGCGCGCACGGGCGCAGGCATCGGGGAGGGCCGCAAGAAGGGCGTCGACATCCTCCGCGGAGGAGGTGTGGCCCAGGGTGAAGCGTTGGGCGCCGCGGGCTTCGTCCTCGCTCAGCCCCATCGCCAGGAGCACGTGGGAGGGCCGGGGCACCCCCGCGGTGCACGCGGCGCCGGTTGAGGATTCGATCCCGGCCAGGTCGAGCAGGAACAGCAGCGAGTCCCCCTCGCAGCCGGGGAAGGTGAAGTGGGCGTTTCCGGGCAGCCGCGCTCCGGCGGGCGCCGGATGCGCGACGCCGCGCAGGACGGCCTCGGGCACCGCCCGCTGGACGCCTTCGATAAGGCGGTCCCTCAGGGCGGAGAGCCGCGCCGACTCCCCGGCCAGGTGGCCCACCGCCGCGTCGGCGGCGGCGGCGAACGCCGCGATCCCCGGCGCGTCGAGGGTGCCCGAGCGGATATCGCGCTCCTGGCCGCCCCCGTGCTGGACCGGGGTGAGTTTCACCGACCGGCCCACGAAGAGCGCGCCCACCCCCACGGGCCCGCCGATCTTGTGGGCGCTGACGGCCATGGTGGCCAGCCCGGAGCCGGCGAAGGAGACCGGAAGGGAGCCGAATGCCTGGACGGCGTCGGAATGCACCGGCACCGCGTGCGCCGCGGCCAGGGCGGTGATCTCGGCGATGGGCTGGACGGTTCCCACCTCGTTGTTGGCCCACATGACCGCGACCAGGGCCGTGGCGTCGGCGTGCGCCTCGAGTTCGGTGCGCAGCGCCTCGACCGAGACGACGCCGGCGCCGTCGACGGGCAGCCACGTCACCTGCGCCCCCTCGTGCCGCTCAAGCCATTCGATGGTGTCCTGCACCGCGTGGTGCTCGACGGGCGAGGCGATGATGCGGGTGCGGCGGGGGTCCTCGGCCGTGCGGGCCCAGTAGAGGCCCTTGACGGCCAGGTTGTCCGCTTCGGTTCCGCCCGAGGTGAAGATCACTTCGGAGGGGTGGGCGCCGGCGGCCCGGGCGAGGCTTTCGCGGGCGTCCTCGACGCCCCGGCGGGCACGCCGGCCGGAGCCGTGCAGCGAGGAGGGGTTGCCGCTGCGGCTGAGTTCGAAGGTCAATGCGGCGAGCGCTGGCGCCGATAGAGGCGTAGTCGCCGCGTGATCGAGGTACACGGGCATACACCGATTCTAGCGGCGGAGCCGGTATCCGCCGATTCGGCGGCGGGGCGCCGGGCACCGGTCAGCCTTCCTCCGGCTGCCCGCCGGGCAGTCCGGGGCGCCCGGCAGCCGCCGCAACGGACCGGGGCGGGCCGTTCCGGTGGCCGGTCCCGGCCGGCGGCTTAGTATCGAATGGCGTCGATCACCTTGACCCGCACCGCGACGAGGGCCGGGATCAGCCCGGCGAGCGCGCCCACGGCGATGGCGGATCCGACCCCCACGAGTGCGGCGCCGATCGGGAAGGGCGGCAGGTCCGTGGCACCGGCCGCCAGCAGCGGCTGGATCCGCGGATGGCTGACGACGGCGACGGAGAGCATGACCCCCGCCACGCCGGCCACGGAGGTGGCGACGACCGATTCCATCATCACTCCGAAGAAGATCCGGCCCGAGGTCGCCCCGAAGCTCCGCCGGATGCCGATCTCCCGCACCCTGTACTTCACGGTCACCATCGAAATATTGAGCAGCCCCACGGCTCCGAGCAGCAGCACGAGCCCAGCGACTCCGCCGATCACGAGGGTGAGGCCGCCGTACGGGTCGCCCTGAGCGGCGTAGTCCTGGCGGTATACCGAGACGTCGGGACCGAACTGGGCCTGCAGATCGGCGGTGATCCGGGCCGTGAGCTCATCGGCCAGCCCGGCGGGCACCCACGCCTCCAGCGTCGGTGGGGCGCCCTGGACACCCGCGACCTCCCACCGGTCGGTCTGGTTCTTCAGGAGGTAGGCCTGCGGCTGCGCCCCGGAGTAGTCGTTGGCGAGGATGCCGACAATGACGGCCTTGACGTTCCGCTCCCCCAGCAGCTCAACGCCCGGGTCGGCGGTGATGTCCGGTGAGCCCATCAGGGTGTGGAAGGCTTCATTGACGATCAGTACGGGGGCCAGGCGCTCCGTGTCGGCGTCGGTGAACCAGCGCCCGTCCACCACGTTCATGCGCCGCATCGTCCCGTAGTCCGGTTCCACCAGCAGGCTCATGGTGTCGATGCGGCCGGCCGGAGTGCGGATGCCGAGGAAGGTGTCGACCCGCAGGGAGCTGTACTCGATGCTGTACCGGTCGACGACCTCCGCGTAGGCCGCCACGACCGCCGACTGGTCGGGCCCGGCCGAGGCGGCGGAGACACCCAGGGTCGCGGCCCGTCCGCCCATGCGTTCGGAGCTCTGCACCATGCCGGCGGAGGCCATATTGCCCAGGGCCACGACCGAGGTGAGCGCCGCGACCGAGAGCATCACTCCCAGCAGCGCCAGCAGGACGCGCGTCTTGTGGATGCGCAGCTCCGAGAACGCCTCGAGAACCGCGCCGAGGAGGGCGGTCATGCCGCCGCCGCCTCGGGCCGCAGCACGCCGGCGTCGAGCCGGTAGTGGCTGCGCGCCCGCACCGCCACGTTGGCGTCGTGGGTGATCGTAACCAGCGCGGCCCCCGACTCCGCCGCGACCTCGTCGAGCAGTTCCATCACGATGGCTCCGGTCTCGATATCGAGGGCGCCGGTCGGTTCGTCGGCCAGGATCAGTTCGGGGGTGCGCACCAGCGCCCGGGCGATCGCCACGCGCTGCTGTTCACCTCCGGAGAGGTTCGAGGGCAGCTCGCGCATCCGGTCGCCCAGGCCCACCCGGTCGAGCATGGCGGCGGCGAGCTTCTCGCGCTTCCAGAACTGCCGGCCCTCGGCGTAGAGCAGGGGGGTCATCACGTTTTCGAGGGCGGTCCGTCCCGGCAGCAGGTTGAACTGCTGGAAGATGAACCCGATGGCGCCCCCGCGCAGCCGTGCCCGGGCGTCTCCCCTGAGGGCGCGGACGTCCATTCCCCGGAAGGACAGGGTGCCTTCGGTGGGGAGGTCGAGGAGCCCGAGGAGGTTCAGGAGGGTCGACTTTCCCGACCCGGACCGGCCGACGATTGAGAGGGAGTCCGAGGGGTGGATGTCGAGGTCGATGCCGCGCAGGATGTGGAGTTCCTTTGAGTCGGCGATGCGCACGGTGCGGGTCACCTGCCGGAGGGAGACCAGCGGCGGCCAGGCGGTGCCGGCCGCCGGGACTGCTTCTGGTGCCGTCATCCCCGGCCCCCCATCTCGGCAGGCTGCATCCCGGGCTGGAGCGGAACGTCGATGCCCGGCACGAACTCAAGGACGTTCTCCCCCTCGGTGAGCCCGGAGAGGATTTCGACGGTTGAGCCGTCGTTCAGCCCGAGCTCGACCTCGCGCTCCTCCTGCGCCCCTTCGGCGCCGAGCACCCAGACGATGCCCTCGGCGATGGAGCCCTGGACGGCCGTCGTGGGTACGGTCATGACGTTCTCGGCCACGCCCGCGCTGAGCTTGATGGATGCCGAGAGCCCCGCGAAGGAGGGAACCTCCGAGGGGATGCCGCAGGTCAGCTCCCCCGCCGGCGCCGACCCGTCGTCACCGGCCGCGGGTAGGCCTTCCCCTCCCATCGGCCCGGCCATGGCCGTGCGCTCCGAGGCGGGCGGCGTGCCGCCGGCCTCCGGTTCCGGATCCCCGATCTGCGGGTCCTTGCAGGTGAAGGGGGCGGACCCGCCGGCGATGGTGATGACGGCCGAGGAGGGCCGGTCGAGCAGCCGGAACTGCTGGGCGGCGGTGAGGGTGCCGGCGACGTGATAGGTGCCCGGGCTGACCGAGCCGAGGGACTGCCCGATGGAGACACCCTCCCCGATCAGCGGCGGGAAGGAGGTCAGGGTGCCCGAGGCCGGGGCGGTGATGTCGAAGTACTCATAGACGGGCTCCGGTGCCGGGACCGGGACGCCGGAGTCCTCCCCCTCCCCTTCGGTGTCCGCGGGAGTCTGGGGCTGGACCTCGGCAGGGGTGCGGACCTGGAACAGCGGATCGCCCGCCGCCACCTCCCGCCCCTCCTCGGCGAACAGGTACACGACCTCGCCGGCCGCGGTCGACCGGATGGACACCCCTTCATCGGCAGCCACCGTGCCGGTGAGTTCCACGGTGTTGGCCACGGTTCCCCGGGTGACGGGCACCGTGGGGGTCAGCACCTCCGCGGCGGGAAACCCGCTGGAGGGCGGCGGTTCGGCCGCGGAGAAGAAGGCCATCTTGACGAGCGCCGCGGCGATGATCAGGAAGACGAGAAGCCAGGCGGCCGGAAAAACCGCGCGACGAAGTACAGCCATGTATTTCCCCCATTACAGATGTGTTTGCCCCGGGGCCGCGCACGCGGCCCCGGATCCCGCCAAGCGTAGACGGGAGCGGAAGGACTCTCCGCGGGGACACATCGGAAGCCGGGCGCCAATTCGGTGACGATTCGGCAACGGACCTGCGCCACCCGGGCAGCAGACGGGTCTGGTAGAAATAGCTCGTGGACGAAACAGCTGTGGCCCCGGAGCCACCGGGCATCTTCGTGCCGGCCTTCCGGCACCCCGTCCACGCCTTCGGGTCCCGGATCCTGGATTTCGACCGGCAGGTGGCCCTGATGGCCATCATCAACCGGACCCCGGATTCGTTCTACGACTCGGGCCGCACCTTCGCCCTTGAGGCCGCCACGAAGGCCTCCCTGGCCGCCGTGGCCGAGGGAGCCGACTGGATCGACATCGGCGGCGCGCCCTTTGCGCCCGGAGAGCCGATCCCGGAGGCCGAGGAGGCCGACCGGATCGTTCCCGTGATCGCCGCCGTGCGCGCGGCGGGCGACGTCATCATCTCCGCCGACACCTTCCACCCCTCGGTGGCGGCCGCGGCCCTGGCGGCGGGCGCCAACGTCGTCAACGACACGACGGGGCTGCGCAACCCGGACCTCGCCGCGGTGGTGGCGGACGCGGGCGCCCACCTGGTCATCACGCACAGCCTCGCCGAGCCCCGCACGGCGTACCCCCGGCCCCGCTACGACGACGTGGCCCGGGAGGTTGCGGACTTCCTGCTGCGCCGGGTCGACCTCGCGGTCTCCCTGGGCGTCCCCGAGGAGCGCATCCTGCTCGACCCCGGGCACGACCTCAACAAGAACACCCTGCAGTCGCTGGAAATCACCCGGCGCTTCGCCGAGATCGCCGGGCTCGGATTCCCGACCCTGGCCGCCGTCTCGAACAAGGACTTCATCGGCGAGACCCTCGGCCTCCCCAAGGAGTCGCGGACGGAGGGATCCCTGGCGGCGGCGGTGATCTGCATCCTCGGCGGGGCGCGGATCGTGAGGATGCACAATGTCGCCGCGGCCCGTTCGGCCCTGCGCCTGACCGAGGCCGTCCTGGGCTTCCGGCCTCCGGCCTACCTCCGGCACAACATGGGCGAACGGAACGGCTCCGACGGGCGATGATCACCTCCCTGCTCCCCGCCGCGCCCGGTCCGCTCACCGAGGCGGACCTGCTGGCCGAATACGCGTATCCGCCCTCCCCGGGCCCCTTCGTCCGGTTCAACTTCATCGCGTCGGCCGACGGTGCCGCGTCCGTCGCCGGCCGCTCCGGAGGGCTGGGCAACGACGGGGACCGGCTGATCTTCGCCCTCCTGCGGCGGCTCGCCGACGTGATTCTCGTAGGCGCAGGCACTGTCCGCGCCGAGGGCTACGAAGGCGAGCTGATCGATCCGGACGCCCGGGCCGCGCGCCGCGCGTCGGGCCGGGCGGGCCATCCCGCCGTCGCCGTCATCTCCGGTTCGCTCGATCTCGACCCCGCCTCGGGCTTCTTCGCCGCGCCGCCGGTGCGTCCCCTGATCTTCACCACCACCGCTGCCGACCCCGGCCGGCGCCGCGCCCTGGAGCGGGTTGCCGACGTCGTTGACTGCGGTGACTCGGCGGTGGACCCTGCCCGGGCGGTGCGGCACCTGGCCGGGCGCGGGCTGGGGCGCGTGCTGTGCGAGGGCGGACCCGCCGTCCTGGCCTCCTTCACCGCGGCCGGCTTGGTCGACGAGCTGTGCCTGTCGCTGAGCCCGCTCCTCGCCGGCGGGGAGGGGCCGCGCATCTCCAGCGGCACGGGCCCGCAGCAGCCGGCGCCGCTGCGGCTCGTGTCGCTGCTGCATGAGGAATCGGCGCTCTATGCGCGGTACGTTCGACGCTGAGGTTCCCTCCGGCGCCCGCGCGGCGCCGGGGGAAGCACCGGGCGGGGCCCCGCCCGGCCCGGTGTACGAAGTTCCGGAGTTTCCCCAATGAAAGGCGTGCGATGCCCGAGCGGTCGGACCCGTCCTACTACGACATCCTGGGCATAGCTCCGGGTGCCACACCCAAGCAGGTCAAGGACGCCTACCGCCGTGCCGCGCGGAAGGCCCACCCCGACCTTGGGGGCAGCGAGGAACTGTTCCATTCGGTGGCCGTCGCCTACGAGACCCTCTCCGATCCGGCGCGGCGCGAACAGTACGACAAACGCGGGCGCTTCGGCGGACGGCGCGACGAGGCCTCCGGGTCCCGCACCTTTGGCGCCGGCATGCGTCCGGCCGCCGGCTCCGGAGCCAGGGACGACGGCGTCTCCTCCCGCCCGCCCGTCTACCTCCCGCCGTTCTCCCCGGACCAGCCCCCCGTGCTGCCCCTGGTACTCGCCGGCCGGCAGTCGCACGGCGCCGCGCGCCAGCCCGGGCTGATTGCGCGGCTCGGCGCGGAGGCGCGGTCCCGGCTTGACGGGGAGCTGCGCACCGCGGCCCTGGTGGAGGCAACCGTGCTCGAGGGGTACCCGGCGGCACGGCTCGTCAACGGCCTCGTGTTCCCCAACCGGGCCCGGACGGCGGCCGGCCACGTCGTGCTCGCCGGGTACCGGATCGCCGTGATCGATTCGTTCACCGCATCGCCCGGGAACTTCAGCTGGGACGGGCGTTCCCTGCGCCACCAGGGGCGCCCGGTGCCGCTGCGCATGCCCGCGACGGTCCGGGAGGTCCAGGAACTCTTCCCCGAATGCAACGTCACCGGCTGGGTGCTGATCCACGGGGCCCGCAACAACCCGTTCGACCCCGTCATCGACACCCCGCCGGGGTTTGACCGCTCGGCGCCCGCGCTGGTGCAGGTGGTCAACGCCGGGACCGCGGCCCGCACGCTCAAGGCGTTCCTGGCCGGCGGACCCCAGGCCAATACGGTTCAGCTTCCGGTGCTGGGGCGGCTGCTTTCGGCGGCCGGGAGCTAGGATGGAGCGGTGTTCCGTATCCTCTTCCACTCCCCCGAAATTCCGGGCAACACCGGCAACGCGATCCGCCTTGCGGCGGTAGCCGGAGCCGAACTCCACCTGGTGGAGCCCCTCGGGTTCAGCCTCGAGGATTCGAAGCTGCGCCGGGCGGGCCTGGACTACCACGACCTGGCGGTCCTGCGCGTCCATGCCGACCTCGAATCCGCCTGGCGGGCGCTCGCCCCCGAAAGGGTGTACGCGTTCACCGCCGAGGGGGACGTTTCGTACACCGACATCAGCTACCGGCCCTCGGACGTGCTCCTGTTCGGCCCGGAATCGGTGGGCCTGCCCGAGGCGGTCAAGCAGGACCCGCACGTCACCGCGAGGGTCCGCCTGCCGATGCTCCCCTCGCGGCGCTCGCTCAACCTGGCCAATACCGCCTCGATCGCCCTCTACGAGGCCTGGCGCCAGCATGGCTTCGCCGGCGCCGACCGCTGACCCACCCTAGGAGCCCGCAGATGACCCCACGCCACGCCTCAGCCCTCCCGGACCAGGGGGCCGAGGACTTCGAACTGCTGGCTCCCGCCCTGTGGAACCCGATCGCCAACGCGGTGGTCGCCGCCGCCGACGTGCATCTCGGTGAGCGGGTGCTCGATGCCTGGGCCGGCACCGGCGCCGGCACCATCCCCGCGGCCCAGCTCTGCGGGCCGGACGGGACCGTGGACGCCGTCGACCCGTCGGCGGCAATGCTCGACCTGGCACGGGCCAAGGCCGAGGCGCTGAATCTCGAGAACATCCGTTTCAGCGTCGGCGACCCCGCACACTGGACCGCGGGTCCCTACGACGCCGTCCTCTGCTGCTACGGGCTCTTCCTCGTCCCGGATATGGCCGCGACGACCACCCGGATGGCCTCCCTCCTGCACCCCGGCGGGCGCCTCGCCCTGAGCACCTGGAACGAGGGCGCCCTCGAGGGGTTCGAGGCGATCCTTCTCGAGGCCTGTGCCGCAGAGCGGGCCCCCGCGCTTCCCCAGACCCGCCCGGACTTCACCGCCAACTGGGAGAAGCTGGCATCCGAGGAGAAGCTGGTGGACTGGCTGGCCGCCCACGGATTCGGGGAGGCGGAGGTCCAGGCGGTGTCGCTGTCGGTTCCCCTCGAACCCGGAATGGCCTGGTCGCTGGTGCTCGGCAGCGGCTACCGCACGGTGCTCCCCGAAGCACCGGACCTGCGCGGGCGGATCCGCGACCGGTTCGCCACCCTGCTTGGCGAGGACTTCGTGCTGAACGCCGATTCCCTCGTCGCCACGGCCCGCGTCGGGGAGCCGGAGCGGCCTTCGGCCTGACGAGCCCACCCGACCCGCCGTTCCCGCCGCGCCGCATCCCCGGATCGGCCCATCCGGAACCGGCGCGGCTCCGAATCCCTTCTAGAAACGCTCCGGGCCGCAGTGGACGGCGGCCCGGAGCGCGACCCGCGCCAACGGCGCGGGCGCAGCTGACAGGGTTTCCGGAGCACATTAAGGGCGGTGAAGTGGGTGAATCGGGTCTCGGAACGGCTGCATGCGGCACTCCTCCCCTCTTCAAGGGATGTTCGGCACCGGCCGGTTGGCGCTCTATGCTTGGACCCTATGGACACGCCACGAGTAAGCCGGGCCACAGCCGGGAGAACCCCAGCGGGTGGACTGGCCGATGATGCTGCCGCCGGCACCGCCGGCGAGCCCACGCTGACCGACCTCCTGCTGCGGATTGCCCGGCAGGACCAGGAGGCGTTTGCCGCGTTCTACGCCCAGACCTCCCGGCGTGTCTACGGGCTGGCCCGGCGGGTCCTGATCGACCCGGAACTGAGCGAGGACGCAACCCAGGAGGTCTACCTCCAGGTCTGGAACAGCGCCGGCCGGTTCGATCCGGCTGCCGGCAGTCCGATGGCCTGGCTGATGACCCTGGCCCACCGGCGGGCCGTGGACAAGGTCCGGTCCGAGCAGAGCTCGACCGACCGGGAAGCTCGGTATGGCGCTGCCACCCAGACCATCGATCACGACGACGTCGTTGACACCGTGACCCAGCGGCTCGAGGCCGAGACCGTGGTGAAGTGCCTCGACACCCTCACAGACACCCAACAGGAATCTGTCAGGCTCGCCTACTACGGTGGACTGACCTACCGCGAAGTCGCAGAGAAGCTCGGGGTTGCGGTACCCACCATCAAGTCGAGGATCCGGGACGGCTTGCTGCGCCTCAAGGCATGCCTGGGGGTGAGCTGATTGCAGGACAAGGACATGAACAGACAATTCGCAGAAGATCTCCAGCAGGACCTCCAACGCGGGCACGTGCTCGAGTGGGCCGAAATGTATGCCCTGGACGCCGTGACCGACGACGAGCGCGCCGCGATCGAGGAGTTCCTCGCCCGCAATGACGGCCTCCGGCAGGCCTTCAACGATCGGGTCCGCTCGAACCGCGAGACGATCACCACGGCGTATGCCATCCAGGAGGAGGAGCCCCCGGCCGGACTGCTCGAGAAAATCCTGAGCCAGATTCCCGCCTCCGCACCGGCCGGCATCGACGGCACAGGCGGCGGCACTGAAGCACCGGCAGGGGACCCCGCCGGCGCCGCTGCGGCGGGAACCGCCGCCACCGCTCCGGGCGGCGCGTCAGCGGCCGGCGACGAACTCGCCCGTCGGCGCCGCACGAAGGGGATGTGGGCCTCCCCCGCCACCCGCTGGCTGACCGCGGCGGCGGCGGCGGTGCTGGTCGCGGCAGGGGGTGTCACCGTGGCGCAGAACCTCGGGCAGACCTCCATTGAGCAGGAGGTCCTCCAGGCCTCCGACGTCGTCACCGGCTCCTACGTGATTCCCGCCGGCGGCACCGCAGGTCTGGCCCTGTCCGAGGAGGAAGACGCCGCGGTGGTGACGCTGAAGGGCGTCCCCGCCCCGCCCGAAGGCTCCGTGTACCAGATGTGGCGGCTTCCCGCGGACGGGTCGGCACCCGTCTCGGTCAGCACGATGGACGCCGAGGACGTCGCCGGCACGAAGGTGACCGAGGTCGAGGGGATCAGTTCCTTCAGGGGCATCGCCATCACCGTCGAGCCCGACGGCGGGTCGCCGGTTCCCACCACGCCCGTCATCGCGGAGATCCCCTTCCGCACCTGAGCGCCGGGCCGGGGCGTCCGGACCTGACAGAGCACACCTGACAGAAGGGGACAAAGGGGCCCGGTAAACACCGGGCCCCTTTGCTTGTGTAGTTCTTGTGGGTGCCGGGCTAGAAGCCGGCGATGGTCTGCTCGGTGTTCACGCCCACGACGTGGAACCCCTCGGCGCTGCGCCCGCCGGGCAGTCCCCCGCGGACGGCGTTGCCCTGGAGCATGCCGCGCACCGCGGCGTCCATCTTCTCGACATCGGGATGCTGGCTGATGTGCGTGCGGATGGCCTCGAGTTTCACATCCTCGAAGCCGGTGATGTCAACGAAGTGGTTTTCCCTCTCCTCGGGCCCGCCGTAGAACCACAGCCAGGGCACCCGGTAGGCCTCGAGGCCGGCTGCCGCCAGCTCGGGGAAGGCGAACGGGTTCTCCACCGCCGGGTACACCGCCCGGGTGACGGCGTCTCCGCAGGCGAGGTGGTCGGGGTGGCTCTTCTGCAGCCGGTCCCAGTTCCGTTCCGGGTGGGAGGAGACAACGATATCGGGGCGCACCTCACGGATGCGGGCCACGATGCCGCGGATGACGGCCTCGGTGGGGCTCAGGTAGCCGTCCCGTTCACCGAGGAAGCTCACGTCCTCGACGCCGACGATGCGCGCCGCCCGGCGCTGTTCCTCATGGCGGGTTTCGACGATGGTGTTCCGGTGCTCCTCGGAGAAGCCTCCGGCGTCGCCGTCGGTCAGGATGCAGTAGCTCACCTGGATCCCGGCCGCGGTCCAGGCGGCCACGGTTCCGGCAGCACCGAAGTCGAGGTCGTCGGGGTGGGCGGCGAAGCACAGGACGCGGCGGATGGTGTTGCGCGCGGGTTCCACCTCAGGCCCTGCGCTTCCGGATCTCCTCGGCCGCCTGCGGCAGGACGGTGAACAGGTCGCCCACCACGCCGAAGTCGGCGATCTCGAAGACGGGCGAATCCGGATCCTTATTGATCGCCACGATCACCTGGGAGGTCTGCATTCCGGCCTTCTGCTGCACGGCCCCCGAGATGCCCGCCGAGATGTAGAGCTGGGGGGACACCGTCTTGCCGGTCTGGCCGATCTGCGCGGAGTGCTCGATCCACCCGGCGTCGGTCGCCGCCCGGGAGGCCCCGACGGCCCCGCCGAGCAGGTCGGCGAGTTCCTCGAGCGGGGCGAAGTTGCCGTCCACGCCGCGTCCTCCGGCGACGATGACACGGGCCTCCGCGAGGTCCGGCCGGCCGGTGGCGGGCTTGTCGACCCGCCCGGTGATGACCGCGGCGGCGGCCGGGACCGGCACCTCGACCGAGACGGTTTCCGGCGTGGCCGGCTGCCCGGCCTCGGCGGCTTCGATGCTGTTGGGCTTCACCGCGAGGATCGGGATGCCGGTGGTGACCCGGCACTGTGAGGTGTAGGACCCGGCGAAGACGGACTTGGTGGCGGTCAGGTCATCGGCCACCGCGACCACATCGGTAATGACCCCCGATTCCAGCCGGACTCCTGCGCGCGCGGCGATTTCCTTGGCCTCGTAGGCGTTGCCGAGCAGCACCACCGACGCCCCGGAGGCCCGCACCGCCTCGGCCAGGAAGGCGGCCTTGCCCGCGACGAGGGACTTCCCCACCGACGGATCGGCGGGAAGGTAGCAGGTGGACACCCCGTAGGAGCCCAGTCCGTCCAGCAGGGGGTCACCGGCGTCGCCGGCCACCGCTGCCACGGGATCGCCGAGCGTCCGTGCCAGGGTGAGCAGTTCCCGGTCGTTCTTGGCGAGCACCGCGCCGGGGTCGTGGAGGAAGACAAGTACCGTAGGCATGCTGCGGTCTCCTTTTCGAAGGATGGAGTGGGCGGCGGGCTAGAGGAGCTTTTGTCCCGCGAGGAAGTCGACGAGCCGCAGGCCCGCGTCGCCTTCGTCCGTGATCACAATGCCCTGGCTGCGGGGAGGCCGCGGTTCGGCGGCCTCGACGGCCGTCCAGGAGCCGGCGAACCCGACCTCGTCGGCGGTCAGGCCGATATCGGAGAGGGACAGCGTGCGCAGCGGCTTCTTCTTCGCCGCCATGATGCCCTTGAAGTTGGGGTAGCGCGGCTCATTGATCTGGTCCGTGACCGACACCAGGGCGGGCAGCTGACAGGTGATGGTCTCGGAGTAGGCATCACCGTCGCGGCGGGCCGTGAGCGTCCACCCCGCTTCCGCGGCCTCAAGCTCGAGGGCCGCGGCGAAGGTCACCTGGGGCAGGTCGAGGCGTTCGGCCAGCTGGGCCGGAACCAGGGAGGTCTCCCCGTCCGTTGAGGCCATCCCCGTGAGGACCAGGTCGAAGGGGCCGAGGTGGGAGAGCAGTGCGGCGAGCGCGCGGGATGTCGCGGAGGCGTCCGATCCGGCCAGTGCGTCGTCGGTGAGGTGGACCCCCTCGGCCGCACCCATCTGCAGGGCCTTCTTGACGGCGCTGACGGCCGGACCCGGTCCCATCGTGACCGCTGTGACGCGGTGCCCGGCCGCATCCCCGCCGTGCTGCTCCACCAGCTGGAGGGCCGCTTCGAGGGCGTACTCGTCGAGTTCGGAGAGGATGCTCTCGGAACGTTCGGTGGTGTTGCGGGGGCCGTTGAGGTGGCGGTCGAACTGCGCGTCGGGCACGTGCTTGACCAGTACGGCGATATTCAGTCCCGGAGTCGGGGCCTCGTCCATGAGAAACCTTCCTAAGGTGGCAGTCTGTCCCGCGCTCTAGCTAACCACAAACTTGTCCGGACCCCGTCGGGGCGCCCCTGCAGGGGCGCCCCGGGAATCAGGCGGCCGGGGCCTCGGCGAGGGTCACATCGATGGTGACGGTGTCCCCGCCGCGCCGCACCTCGACGGGAACTGTCTCCCCGACCGGCTGCATGCGCACCGCGGCGGTGAGCGACCGCGGGTCCCCGATGGGTGAATCCCCCACCTTGGTGATGATGTCGCCCTCGCGGATTTCGGCGTCGGCGGCCGGCGACCCGGCTTCCACACCGGCCACCTGGGCGCCGACGGAGAAGGTGGACCCGGAGGAGGCGTTCTCCCCGGCCGCCGGCTCCACCGTGACGCCGAGGAACCCGTGGGTGGCCTTGCCGTTCTCGATGATGTCGTTGGCCACCCGCTCGGCGTAGGAGATCGGGATGGAGAAGCCGACGCCGATGTTCCCTGCGCTTTCATTGCTTCCGCTTGAGGCGATGGCGACGTTGACGCCGATCACCCGCCCCTGCGCATCGACGAGGGCGCCGCCGGAGTTGCCCTGGTTGATGGCGGCGTCGGTCTGGATGACGTTGAGGTAGATGGAGCCCTGGGACTGCGGCTGGGGCTCCTGGGACCCGTCGGGCGGCAGGAAGTTGAAGCCGTCGCCCTCCTGCTGCTCGGGTGCGTCGGACTGCTCCTCCGGTACCGCCGAGGACGCCACGCTGATGGTGCGGTTGAGCGTCGAGATAATGCCGTCGGTGACCGTGCCGCTCAGGCCCAGGGGCGCACCAATGGCGATGGCGGTGTCGCCGACGTTCAGCTCCTCAGAGTTTCCGAGCGCGGCGGGCGTCAGGTCGGGTGCGTCGATCTTGATGACGGCGAGGTCGGACAGCGGGTCGGTTCCAACGATGTCGGCCCGGAACACCCGGCCGTCGTTGGTCTTGACCTCGACGGCGGCGTCGGCGACCTGCCCTCCGAGGGTGACAACGTGGGTGTTGGTGAGGATGTGCCCTTCCTCGTCGAGGATGATCCCCGAGCCTGACCCACCCGAGCCGTTCCCGCTGACGGCGATGGTGACGACGCTGGGCGATGCCTTCACGGCGGCGGCGGTGATTTCGTTGACGCTGTCGGAATTATTGACGATCACCGATTCGCTGCGCCCGCCGCCCGAGCCCGAGCCGGCGGTGCCCCCGCCGTCGAACAGCCCGTCGGCCCCTGCCGCGATACCGCCGCCGAGCAGGCCGGCCGCGAGGACGCCGGCGAGGAAGGCGGGAACGCCGATGCGCTTCTTCTCCCGGACCCGTACGGACGCGTGCTGTCCGGAGTGCTGGAGCCACGGCTGCGACGGGGGCTGGGCGGGAGGCACCGGCTGGCCGAAGGTTCCCTGCCGGAAGGAGTTCTGTCCGTAGGAGTTCTGGCCATAGGAATTCTGCCCGGAGGAGCCCTGTCCGTTGGAACCCTGCCCGGAGGAGCCCTGTCCGTAGGAGTTCTGTCCCTGGGAATCTTGGGGGGAAGCCCCGGAGGCTCCCTGGCGGTGGGCTGTCGGCCCGTCGGCGGGACGGGCCGCCGTATCGCCGCCGGTGCGGTCCTCGGGGGCACGACCGGAGTCCGCGACCTGGGCCTGCTCTGCCGTTGGAGGGTTGGCCGGTCGGGGCGGGATCGGGCGGTCAGGACCGGCAGGTCCCCCAAACTGGTCAGCCATTCGAATTCCTTTCATCGCGGTTGTCTCCACTATGGCAACGAAGACTGAACCTTGAGGGAGCATTTGCTGGAGGTCTGCTGGGAAGCAGCCGGAAAGCGCAGGGTCCCACTGCCCATTATTCCCCCTGCGGACTGGTGCTTCATCTCCGCGGCCGGGGGAAGGCCCGGGCCTTCCCCCGGGAAGCGGTATAGGTCCGCCGAGTTTCGCTTGGGGCTTAGGTCCGGGCCCCCCGTGTCGGTGGACGGCCCCAACCACCGGCCATAGAATCAAAATTCAGGGAGCCCCGGCGTCCGTCGCCTTTCTTCCCGACGGGCGTGGCCGGGGAACATGCTGAAGGGTGTTGAATGCAACGGATGACCAGGCGGACCGGCGCCGCCGCGGGACTCAGCGCCCTGACCGCGCTGACACTGGCGCCGGGTGCGGCCTACGCGGCCGACCCCATCGATATCCCGGACGGGGAGACGGTGGTGGACCAGGCCGGGGTGCTCACCCCTGCGGACATCAGCGATGTCGAGGCCGCCATCACCGGCCTGCAGGACGAGTACGGGTACACCGTGCAGGTGGTGTATGTCGACACTTTCACCAGCCCCTCCGACTCGCTGGCTTGGGCCATCGAAACGGCGGAGGCCAGCAACCTCGGGTCGGATGACGCGCTGCTCGCGGTGGCCGTCGAGTCAGGCCAGGCCCGGTTCGTCGCCGGTGAAGGCACCAACGTGCCGGGCAACACGAACGACATCTTCAACCGGCAGATCGACCCGCAGCTGGACGGGCAGAACTACGCCGAGGCGGGCATCGCCGCGGTGGAGGGGACCGAAGCGGTCCTGGCCGGTGCCGGAAACGACCCCGGCGGCGCGGCGGGCGACGGCGGGGGCGGTGCGGGGTTCCTCATCGGGCTGGTAGCACTCGCGGGCGCCGGCAGCTACTTCTTCATGCGCTCGCGCCGGCGGCGGCAGGCCGCGCCCAAGGAGATCACCTACGGACCGGGGCAGGCGCCGGACGGCGCCGTCGTCGACCCGCTGGCCTCCGTCAGCGTCGAGGACCTGCGCAAGCGGGCGGGAAGCCTGCTCATCGCCGCCGACGACGCGATCAAGTCGAGCGAGCAGGAGCTCGGCTTCGCCGAGGCGTCCTACGGCGAGGCGGCGGTCAAGCCCTTCGCCGCCGACATCGCCGCAGCCAAGGTGCACATGAGTGAGTCGTTCAAGCTGCAGCAGCAGCTCGATGACCACATCCCCGACACCGAGGAGCAGCAGCGCGCCTGGCTGGGAGACATCATCCGCCGCTGCGAGGCGGTCAACGAGTCCCTGCAGGCGCACAAGGCCGACTTCGACTCGCTGCGCGAGCTGGAACGGAACGCCCCGCAGGCCCTCGAGGCCGCACGGAACGCCGCCAACGCGGCCGGCACCCGGTTTGTCGCCGCGGAGGAGCGCCTGACCGCCCTCCGGCGCCGGTACGCCGGCACGGCCACCTCCCAGGTGCAGGACAACGTCGACCAGGCCCGCGAGCGCCTCGCCTTCGTCGAGAGTGCCGCCGCCGAGGCCCGCACCCGGATGAACGCCGGCGAAACCGGACCCGCCGTCGTCGCGGTGCGCGCCGCCGAAGAGTCCGTCAGCCAGGCCAACCTGCTGCTCGACGCCATCGACAAGCGGGCCGCCGAACTCGAGGCGGCCCAGGAGGAGCTCGAGCGGGCCGTTGCCGACACCGTTCAGGACCTCGCCCAGGCGACCGCCATGATCCGCACCGGGCGCCACGACGACCTCGTCGGGCCGGTCGCGGCGGCGGAATCGGCGCTCCAGACGGTGCGCTCACAGCGTCAGGCCGGTCCCATCGACCCCATTGCGCTGCTCGAACGCGTTGAAGGCGCCCACCGCCAGCTCGACGCGGCGATCGGCGGAGTGCGCGACCAGAGCGAGCAGGCCCGGCGGGCCCGCGAATCCCTGCAGCACACCCTCCTGGCGGCGCACTCGCGCATCTCTGGGACCGAGGACTACATCCGGGCACGCCGCGGCGGCGTCGGCAGCGAGGCCCGCACCCGGCTCGCCGAAGCCGGACGCAACCTCGACTACGCCGTCAGCATCCAGAACTCCGACCCCGTCACCGCCCTGTCCCATGCCGAGCAGGCGGTGATGCTCGCCGAGCAGGCGGCGCAGCTCGCCGAGCAGGACGTCTCGGGCTTCGGAGGACGCGGCTACGGCGGGTACGGCGGCTACGGCGGCCGCCGCGGCGGAGGTGACGGGATGGGTGGAGCCCTGCTCGGCGGCATCCTGCTCGGCTCCCTCCTGAACGGCGGCGGAGGCGGCGGCGGATTCTTCGGAGGCGGAGGCGATGGCGGAGGTGACGTCTTCGGCGGCGGCGGGTTCGGCGGCTTCGACGGCGGCGGCGGAGGCTTCGGCGGCTTCGACGGAGGTGGAGGCGACTTCTAAATTCGGCTGCGGCAGCCTTGGCACCGCCGCATCAATGCTCACGGAAACATTCACACATCGAGAGGGAACCTCATGGTAAAGCAGTCAATTTTTGGTCGAATCGCCCAGCTGGCGAAGGCGAACATCAACTCCGTTCTCGACCAGGCGGAGGATCCGCAGAAGATGCTGGACCAGATGGTCCGTGACTACACCAACAGCATCGCCGAGGCGGAGAGCGCCGTCGCCCAGACCATCGGGAACCTCCGGATGATCCAGGACGACTACAACGAGGACATGGAGAACGCCCGCAGCTGGGGCAACAAGGCCCTGGCGGCGTCGAAGCGGGCGGACGAGTACCGCAGCTCCGGTGACGCCGTCGACGCCGAGAAGTTCGACAACCTCGCCAAGGTCGCCATCCAGCGGCAGATCGCCGCGGAGAACGAGGCCAAGGGCGCCGAGCCCACCATCGCCTCGCAGACGGAAATCGTCGACAAGCTGAAGACCGGCCTGAACCAGATGAAGGGCAAGCTCAGCGAACTCACCACCAAGCGTGACCAGCTCATCGCCCGCGCCCGCACCGCGCAGGCCCAGCAGCAGGTGCACGACGCCGTCAAGAGCATCGACTTCCTGGACCCCACCAGCGAGGTGGGACGGTTCGAGGAAAAGATCCGGCGCGAAGAGGCCAAGGTGCGCGGACAGCAGGAGCTCGCCAGCTCAAGCCTCGACGCGCAGTTCGAAAGCCTGGAGGACCTCGGCGAGCAGACCGAGATCGAGGCACGGCTCGCCGCACTGAAATCCGGGGCTCCGGCCCAGCCGCAGTCGGCCATCAGCCAGGGCACCGAGACGACCGCCCCGTAGCCGGTCACTGACATGCAGTACCCCAGGGAGAGCCGCAGCGCCCGCGCTGCGGCTTTCCTGCGTTAAGGGGCCTCCGGGACCCGGCCGGCAGGTACATTGGGGACCATGGCCGTTACCCTCGTGTGGCTCCGCGATGACCTCCGACTCGCCGACAATCCCGCCCTCCACGAGGCGGCGTCCCGCGGCGGTGACGTCGTCGTTGTGTACATCCTCGATGAGGAGACCCCGGGCATCCGCCCTCCGGGTGGTGCCTCCCGGTGGTGGCTGCACCACTCCCTGGCCGCGCTCGCCGGCTCCCTCGAATCGCTCGGGGTCCCCCTGGTGCTCCGCCGCGGTCCCGCCGGGACCGTCCTGCCGGCCGTGATCGGGGAAACCGGCGCCGAAGCCGTGCTGTGGAACCGGCGCTACGGGCTCGCCGAACGTGAACTTGACGCCTCCCTCAAGGCGGAGTGCGCCGAGGTGGGCGTTACAGCCTCGAGTTTCCAAGCCAACCTGCTCTTCGAGCCCTGGCAGGTGCGCACCGGCGCGGGAGAGCCCTTCCGGGTGTTCTCCCCCTTCTGGCGCGCCTGCCTGCGGGAGCCCGACCCGCGGCAGCCGCTGCCCGCGCCGGAGCGGCTCACCGGCCCGGCGGTGTACTCGGACGCCCTTGAGGACTGGGGGCTTCTTCCCACCCCGGACTGGGCGCAGGGCCTGCGTGAGACCTGGGTTCCAGGGGAGGCGGGGGCCACCGCCCGGCTTGAGGACTTCTTCGACTCCCTCGTCGAGGGTTACGCCACCAACCGTGACCTGCCGGCCGTCGACGGCACCAGCCGGCTCTCGCCGTACCTGCGCCATGGCGAAATCAGCCCCTTCACCGTCTGGCATGCGGCCCAGGCACGCCGTTCCGGCCCGCTCGCCGAGGACATCCGCTCCTACCTCTCGGAGATCGGCTGGCGCGAGTTCTGCTGGCAGCTTCTCTACTTCAACCCGGAGCTCGCGACGGTGAACTACCGGCCGGAGTTCAACGCCTTCGCCTGGGAGAGCGATACCGGCGCCGAGCTGAAAGCCTGGCAGCGCGGCCGCACCGGCTACCCCCTGATCGACGCCGGAATGCGGCAGATGTGGCAGATCGGCTGGATGCACAACCGGGTGCGGATGGCGACGGGTTCCTTCCTGATCAAGAACCTCATGATCGACTGGCGGGTCGGCGAACAGTTCTTCTGGGACGCGCTCGTCGACGCCGACGCTGCGAGCAACGCCGCGAACTGGCAGTGGGTGGCCGGGTCCGGCGCCGATGCCAGCCCCTATTTCCGGATCTTCAACCCCGTCACCCAGGCAAAGAAGTTCGACCCCGACGGCGGCTATGTGCTGCGCTACGTGCCCGAGCTGGCCGACGCGGAGAACCTCCATGAACCATGGAAGGGCACCGCGCCGGGGTATCCGGCGCCCGTGGTCGACCTGGCCGAATCCCGGCAGCGCGCCCTGGCCGCCTTCAAGGCCCTCGGCGCGGGCTAGGGGTACTGCTCAGGAGACGAGGGAAACCCGCGAGCCCCGCGGGACATCGCCTCCCACCGGCTGGACCGCCACGCGCCCCACGCTGAGGGTCAGGTTCACCCGCGCGGCGCCGTCGGCGAACTGGACGCCGTACTGCTGGTAGACGTTGGCGCCGTCGTACTTCCGGTCGAACGAGGTCCCCTGCACCGTGGAGGGGTGGCCCTTCCGGCCCCGCAGGTAGAAACCCGACCCGGTATAGCCCGCCCCCCGGCCGCTGCCGCCGCCGCCGTTGTAGCCGTTGCTGTCCGCCACCGCCCCGCTGATGCTGTGATCACCGCCGGCGATGAAGTACCCGTGCCCGTAGTTGTCCTGCGCCGTGCAGCCGACCAGGGAGCTGCGGTGGCCGTCGAGGTGGAAGCCGCTGCCCTGGCCGAACCCGTCGGCGCTCCGCCCGCTGAACCAGCTCTTGCAGTTGGCCAGCTGCGAGTTCGCGTTCGGCAGCCGGAACCCGTGTCCTGCCGACAGGCCGCTCTCGCAGTTCGCGATGCAGGTGTCCGGGCTGTCGATGACGTACCCGGAGGCACCCCGGGTCACCCGGCGGCCCGCCTCGATCACCCGGATCGTATCGAGCACCCCGGCGCGCAGCCGGCTGTCACCGGGCCCGTTGAGCAGGTACACCCCGTGGTGTCCGGTGCGGTAGATGTAGAGGTTCGACAGCAGGTGGGAGGCGTCCCACTCCGTTCCCCTGCCCTGCTCGTAGAAGATGCCGGAGCAGGAGCTGTCGGGTCCGCCGTGGATGCCCAGCCCGCGCACGCCCGTGTACTGGGTGTCCGGCGAGTTGAGTTCGAAGACGCCCTGCTTTTCGCCGCCGTCCATGTCCGCCGTCGCCTGCAGGGTGGTGACCATGCGGCCCTGGCCCTGGACCTCGCAGTGGGCGCGGAGGCGGATCGGCGCGCTGATGCTGAAGAAACGCCCCCACAGGCCGACCGAGCCGCCCTGGCTGCCGAAGGCGGGCGACCGGTCGTTGGAGAGCGCCTCGAGGGCCGCGTTGATCTCCTCCTGGTCGTCGACGCCGTCGCACACGTAGTCCGCAGCGTCCTTCACCGCCGGCGGCGCGTCGTCGGCCGCCACGAGGAGGCCTGCCGCGAACCGTCCCGCCGGCCGGACGGTCCGTTCGAGCTCGGTCACCCGGGCGGCGAGGTCACTGGCGGCGAGGTCTTTGGAGGCAAGATCACGGGCAGGGGTGCCGCCCGGGTTCCGGACCGGAGCCGGGAAGCCGGCAGCGGCGGCGGAGGGAACCGCGGCCGCGAGGAGCGCCAGGAACCTCCGGCGCTCCCAGGGAAACACCGTCGGTCTCCGTCGGTGAACTGGCATGGTCCGCTCCTCGCACCCGGGGTTCCCCCGTCCTCCTGCCCACCGGGCAGGCACAGCAGGGCCGAACACCCATGCTATGCCGGGCTCCCGGGCGCGGGCAGACCCGAACCCTTTCCTCCGACCCAACTCGGCCGGGTCGGTTCCGGCGGTCAGGTTCCGCCGGTCCGGTTCCGCCTGCCTGGTTAATGCAGAAGGTCCCTGTCAGAAACCTGACAGGGACCTTCTCTTCGTTGCGGGGACAGGATTTGAACCTGTGACCTCTGGGTTATGAGCCCAGCGAGCTACCGAACTGCTCCACCCCGCGGCGCGGTTTCAACTCTACCGGCCGCGGGATGGGGAGGCAAATCGGGGCTGCCGCCCGGCCGCCTAGCCGTTGTCCCCTTCGGCCGGTGCCTCGGTCGCTTCACCCTCGGCCGGCGCTTCACCCTCGGCCGGCGCTTCGCCGTCGGCCGGTGGGACGACCGTGCCGGTGATCTCACCCTCGGCGTCCAGCGCGCGCTGCAGCGCCGCATTCAGCTTGTCCTGGGCTGCGCCGTAGGCGGCGAAGTCGCCCTCGGCCAGCGCCGTCCGGCCTTCCTCGATCGCCTCGTTCGCCTCAGCAAGCGCATCGCGGAGCGCCTGCTGGGCGGTCGGGTCCTCGGTCGGAGCCGGCGGCGTCCCGGGATCGGTGGGCGTCTCCCCCGCGTTCTCGGAGTCTCCGGCGCTTGCGCCGGAATCACCACCGAACACCTGGTCGAGGGCCTCATCGAGGGTCGGGGCGAATCCGACCTTCTCACCGAAGCTCGCCAGCACGCGCTGGAGCGTCGGATAGGACGACGCACCGGAGGACTGGACATAGACCGGCTGCACATACAGCAGGCCACCGCCAACAGGCAGGCTCAGCAGGTTGCCGTTGATCACCTCGGAGGCGCCCTGCCGCAGCAGGTTCAACGCGTTGGAGACCGTCGGGTCGGAGTTGAAGCGGTTCTGCGCCTGCCCGGGGCCGGGCACCGAGGTCGAGCGCGGCAGCTCGAGCAGCCTCAGCTTGCCGTAGTCCTCCGACTTCACCCCGGCCTCACTGCCGGCGTCGCCGACGGCCGAGAGGAACCCGTAGAGCACGTTGCGCGCTTCCCCGCCCGGCTCGACGAAGGGAATGAACGGGGTCGTGAGCGAGAAGGCCGCCTCGTCCTGGCCCGGGACCTTCAGGGACAGGTAGAACGGAGGCTGCTTCACGTCGGCGCTCTCACCCTCGGTGGGGTCGTCGGGAACGCTCCACGCGTCGCTGTTGGCGAAGAACACGTCGACATTCGTGACGTGGTAGCGGGCCAGCAGCTCGCGCTGCACCTTGAACTGGTCCTCGGGGTAGCGGACGTGCGCCATCAGCTCGGCGGACATCTCGGTGTAGGGCTTGATCGTGGTGGGGAACACCTTGCTCCAGGCCTTCAGGACCGGGTCCTGGTCGTCCCAGGCGTACAGCTCGACCGAGCCGTCGTAGGCGTCGACGGTCGCCTTCACCGAATTGCGGATGTAGTTGACCTGGTCGGCCGGCAGCGGGGTGGACAGGTTGTCCGCCGTCTGGGAGTCGATCGTCGCCGATTCGAGCTCCTGCTGCGTGGAGTACGGGAAGAACTCGTTCGTGGTGTACCCGTCGACGATCCACTTGACCCGCCCGTCGACGATGGCCGGGTAGGAGTTGCCGTCAACCGTGAGGTACGGCGCGAGCTTCTCGACCCGCTCGCGGGGAGTGCGGTCGTAGAGGATCTGCGATTCGCTGTTGACCGCATCCGAGAGCATCAGGTCGGTCGACTGGAACTTGATCGCGTACACGAGCTTGTTGAAGAAGTTGCCCACGCTCGGGCCGCCCTCACCGGCGAAGGTGTTCTTGGACTCCTCGTCGGAGTCATCGCTCTGCGGGCGGTCGATCTCGCGTGGGTCGGCGCCTTCAGGTGCGCCGACGATCGAGTACTCGGGGGACGCTTCGCCGAAGTAGATCCGCGGTTCGTAGGTCTCATCGCTGCCGAGCACCCCCGCGGAGGGGATGCCGGAGAGGGTGAAGGAGGGCTTGCCGTCGGCTTCGACGAACGAGCCGCGGGCGGCGACGACGCCGTAACCGTGGGTGTAGAGCACGTGCTCGTTGACCCACCCGGCCGGAACGCCCTCGGGGTTGAGCTCGCGGGCAGCGATCACGGTGTCCTGGACCTCGCCGTCGACGGTGTAGCGGTCAACGTTCAGGGTCGGCGGGAACTGGTAGTACTGGCGGAACTGCTCGAGCTGGCTGAAGGCGTCGGACACGAGGTTCGGGTCGAGCAGGCGGATGTTAGCCGTCGTCTCCGCGTCCTCGCGCAGCGCGCCGGGCTCGGCGGTGGTCTTGGCGTTGTAGGGAATGGCCTCGACCTGATCGAGGCCATAGGCAACCCGGGTCAGGTCGATGTTGCGCTGGATGTACTCCCGCTCGAGGGTCAGCTCCGACGGGGTGACCTGGAACCGCTGGACCACCCAGGGGTAGACGCCGCCGGCGAGGATCGCGGTGATGATGAGCATCGCCGTCCCGATGATGGGCAGCCGCCAGCGGCCGATGACCGCGGCGACGATGAACAGGACCGCCACCAGGATGGCGGCGACGGCGAGGATGGCCTTGGTGGGGATGACCGCGTTGACATCGGTGTACAGCGCGCCGGTCCAGCGTCCTCCGGTGTTCTGCAGGGTGGCGTACCGGTCGAGCCAGTAGTTCACTCCCTGCAGCAGGAGGAACAGGGCCGCGATGACGGCGATCTGGACCCGGGCCGCCTTCGTGGTGAACAGGCCCTTTTCCTCGAGCCGGATGCCGCCGTAGAGGTAGTGGGTGAGCACCGCGGCGATCGCGCTGATGATCGCGACGCTGGTGAGGAAGCCGATGAGGAAGCCGAAGAACGGCAGGGAGAACATGTAGAAGGAGAAGTCCAGGCCGAACTCGGGATCGGTCTCGCCGAAGGGCTCCTGGTTGATGAACAGCAGGACCTGCTGCCACTGGGAGGCGGCGGCCGTTCCGGCGAAGGCGCCCAGAACGATCGGGATGCCGAGCATGAGCAGCTTGCGGATCGGCTCAAGCTGCGCCTGGTACCGGTTGAGGTTGTCCTGCATCACGCTGTCCGGCGCGTAGATGGGCCGGCTGCCGTAGGCGATGCGCAGGCTCGCATAGACCGCGCCGGCCATGACGACGAAGGCGGCGACGAACAGGGCGATCCGGGAAAGGTTTTCGGTGAGGAACACGCCGAGGTAGCCCAGCTGGTTGTACCAGAGGATGTCGGCGTAGACCTGCGAGAGGTACACGAAGGCGATGACGATGACCGCGACCACGATAACCGTGGGAATCAGGGGGCTGCGTCGTCGGGCGGGTGCTGTCGCTGTGGAACTCGAAGGGCTCGGTCTGCTGCCGAAGGGCCGGTCTGGTCCGGATGTCACATTTACCTCATCGTTGGCGGCTGTGGGTCACGACGACGAGCACAAAACGGTCTGCTGCAGGCCCGCGGGCCGGAAACATGGCGCAGTCTCTGCCTTCGTGGTTCCATTCTGCCCTGTTAGCGCACGGGCGGTACAACTCAGCGGCCGATTACGCCGCTTCGCCGCGAATCGTTCCGCAATCGTGTCCTGGCAGGGGTCCCCGAAAGTCCGGAAATCCGGTCAGCTGCAGGTGGGCAGGCCGGCGCCGTCCCCGCCCGAACCCAGCTCCTCGACGGCGTCGACGGCCTCCTCGAGGGTGCCGACCTTGACCACCTTCAGCCCGTCGGGCACGTGGCCGACGACCTCCGCGCAGTTCTCGGCCGGGGCGAGGAAGAACTCCGCGCCGCTCTCGTGCGCGCCGACCAGTTTCTGCTGGATACCGCCGATCCTCCCGATCGCCCCGGTGGAGTCGATGGTCCCGGTGCCCGAGAAGTGGCGCCCGCCGGTGAGGTCACCCTCGGTGAGCATGTCGATGATGCCGAGGGCGAACATGGAGCCGGCGGAGGGGCCGCCGACATTGTCGAGGGCGATGGTGACGTCGAAGGGGAAGTCGAACTCCGAGGTCAGCAGGACCCCCAGCTGGTAATCCCCTTCGGGAGACTGTTTCGGGGTCACCGACACCTCCTCCGCCGATCCGGCGCGGAGCACTTCGAGGTCGACCCCTGCACCAGCGGCGTCCGTCAGGGCGCTGCGTAGGGTATCGATGTTCTGCACCGGGGCGCCGTCGATGGAGGTGATGGTGTCGCCGGGCTCGAGGACTCCCGCTGACGCCGATTCGTCGGCGAGGTCCACCACGGTCAGCGATTCCTCGTAGGGGATGTCCAGGTGCCCCAGCGCCGCCGCGATCGCGGACTCCTGGGAGGAAATCATGGAGACGGTGTTGCGTTCCTCGATGTCCGACCGGGTGGTGCCCGGAGCGTAGACGAGTTCCTCGGGGCGCACGGTCTGGTTCGGGTCGATCCATGCCCGGAAGGCATCGAAGATGCTGACATCGCCGTTGGGTCCGCCGCTGACGTACACCGTCGTGAGGTCGAGCTCCCCCTCGGGGTCGAAGGTCTCCCGGCCGGAGATTTCGATCAGCGGCTGTGAGCGGGCCTCCCCGATGGTGTTGAACGTCGGCCCGGGCGCCTCGAGGACGTATGGCGCCGGCAGCAGCACCGCCGCGGCGCCGAGCCCCAGGGCGAGCGCACCGGAGGTCACCATGGCCCGGACGCGGGGGTCACGGGGGCGTTCCGGCTCCACGGGTTCGTAGGTTCCGGAGCGGACGGGCTGTGACACGATGGGGTTTCCTTTTCCCTGGCGCGGGCCGTTCGGCCCGGCCAGCGGGGCACGGGAGGACGAAGGGATCTGCTCTACAACCCTAAACGGTTCGGGTCCCGGCACCGTCCCGGGCCGGGTCTTTGCCCTCAGCGAACTCCCGCAGGGCTTCTAGGACAAGCCCGCTCCCCTGCCGGTAACGTTGCCTCAACAGCTGCGCGGACCGGTGCCACGGCATGCAGGACCGGCAGGCCTTTTCAGCGACTTCCAGGACTGGTGGTATTAGTGACCAACCCATCCAACCCCTCCAACGGCGACGACTCCCCCAAGGATCCGCTGTCGGAAATGATCGCGAGGCTGCTCGGCGGTGACGCCGAGGGGTTCGATCCCACGGAGATCGCCAAGGCGGCCGGCCTGCCGTCGGATCCCCAGGCGATGGCGATGATGATGCAGCAGGTCCAGGCCATGTTCTCGGCCCCCAGCAGCGGTCCGGTGAACTGGCAGCTCGCGCACGAGCATGCCCGGCGGGTGGCCGCGGCAGACAACGATCCCTCGGTCACCTCCCTGCAGCGCCGGGCCGTCGACGAGGCCCTGCGCGTGGCCGAAATGTGGATCGACCCCTTCACCGCGTTCCCGCCCACCGGGCAGCTCGGCCGGGCATGGTCGAAGGCCGAGTGGATCGAAGCGACGATGGGTACCTGGCGCCGGCTGACCGAGCCGGTGGCGGTGAGTATCTCCAAGGCGCTTTCGGACACGCTCTCGGAGCAGCTGCCCGATGAGATGAAGTCGATCCTCGGAATGGCAGGCGGCGGTGCCTCGATGTTCCAGAACATGGGCGGGGCGATGTTCGGGATGCAGCTCGGCCAGGCCGTGGGCGCGCTCTCCAAGGAGGTGCTGGGCTCGACCGACATCGGCGTCCCTCTCGCCGACGGCCAGATGGCCCTGCTTCCCGCCAATGTGCGCTCCTTCGGTGAGGGCCTGGACATCCCCGAACAGGAAGTGACGCTCTTCCTTGCGGTCCGGGAGGCCGCCCATGTGCGCCTCTTCACGCAGGTGCCGTGGCTGGCGGGCCACCTCATGGGCACCATTGAGCGGTATGCCCGCGGAATCCACATCGACATGACCAAGATCGAGGACGCCGCCCGCGAGATCGACCCCTCGAATCCGGAATCGATGCAGGCGGCCCTGTCGCAGGGGGTGTTCATGCCCGAGCGGACGGCGGAGCAGGAGGCGGCGCTGTCCCGGCTCGAGACGGTGCTGGCCCTGGTCGAGGGGTGGGTCGACGAGATCACCGCCGCGGCCGCGGTCAACCTGCCCTCGGCGGCCGCGCTGCGCGAGACCGTGCGGCGGCGCCGGGCCAGCGGCGGACCCGCCGAGCACGCCTTCGCCTCCCTGGTCGGACTCGAACTGCGCCCGCGCCGGCTGCGCGAGGCCGCCGCACTGTGGGCCCACCTCACCGAGGAGCGCGGGCTCGAGGGCCGCGACGCCATCTGGGAGCACCCGGACCTGCTGCCCACCGCCGAGGACCTCGATGACCCGACGGGCTTCACCGCCCGCCGCCAGCTCATCGAGTCGGCCGGGTCCGACGTCGACGCCGCGCTGCAGCGCCTGCTCGCGGGCGACTTCGAAAAGCCGGACGTCCCGGAAGACGGGGCCGACGGAGCCGACGGAGCCGACGGCGGGGACGGCCCGCAGGACGGCGGTTCCGGGGAGGGTCCCGACGGCGGGGACGGGCCCGGGGCTGAAGACCGCGGCCCGGACGGACGCACGCCATAACGACCCACGCACCCGGTAACGACGGAAGCACCCGTTAACGACAAACGCACCGGTTATTGCCGGTGCGTTTGTCGTTAACGGGTCCGCCTGTCGCGGGGTGGTGCGCGGAGCGCCTGCGGAGCACCCGCTAGCGGCCGGCCAGCCCGTGGTCGGCCGCGAAGGCCGCCCCGGCGAGGAAGGCCTTGGCCTTCTCGGTGTCCGGGTAGGACTCGAGCAGGCGCCAGAAGACGCGGTTGTGGGACGGCTCGATCAGGTGCGCCATCTCGTGGAGGATGACGTAGTCGACCACCCAGTCGGGCATGCCGCGGAGCTTGTGCGAGAGCCGGATGGAGCGGTGCACCGGGGTGGCTGAGCCCCAGCGGGAGTTCTGGTTGGTAACCCACCCGATGGTCGCCGGAATGCCCCGGCCCCCGAGGTAGCGCCCGGCGAGGTCGGCTGCGCGCTGTGCCAGGGCCCGGTCGGCGGCCGCGGGGTCAGAGGCCTGTCCGGCGCTCCGGCCCTGAAGCTTTAGGACCATCCGGGCCACCCATTCCTTTTCCTGCGCCCGGGTGAAGGTGGCGGGAATGGAGACGATCATCGTCCCGTTGCGCACATCCGCGCTCACAGTGCGCCGCCGCCGCGCGGACCGGCGAACCTCGACCGGCATCGGCTCTGCCGTGCCAGGGCCGCCGGCGTGCGGGGAGGGCTCAGTCATTCCGGCTGATGATGTCGATGACCGCTTCGCCGTAGCGCTCAAGCTTCGCGGAGCCGACCCCGGCCAGCTCGCCGAGCTCCTCAAGGGTCTGCGGCTTGGCCTCGGCGATCGCGATGAGGGTGGCGTCAGTGAACACGACGAATGCCGGGACGTCCTTGTCGCGTGCCTCCTCCAGCCGCCACCCCCGCAGCGCCTCGAACGTCTCCTCGCGGTAGGTGGCCGGGCAGTCGCCGCAGCGGCCCATCTTGCGCTCGGAGCCCGAGCCGAGCGCCTTCCCGCAGACGCGGCACACCGCCGGCGCGGCGGCCTTGCGCACCTTGCGCGCCGCCGGTTGCCGGAACGTACGCGCGCCGGCTCCGCCCGGGCGCAGGGCGTCGAGGAACCTCGACGGCTTGCGGGTGGCCCGGCCCCCCGGCGAGCGGGAGGTCGACCAGGACAGCGCGAGGTGGGCCCGCGCGCGGGTGATGCCCACGTACAGCAGCCGGCGTTCCTCGTCGATCGCCTCCTGGGTGTCGGCGAAGGAGATCGGCATCAGCCCCTCGCTCAGGCCCACGAGGAACACCGCATCCCACTCCAGGCCCTTGGCGGAGTGGAGGGATGCGAGGGTGACGCCCTGTACGGTCGGGGCGTGCTGGGCGGCCGCCCGTTCCTCAAGCTCGGCAACGAACATCCGGAGGGAGAACGACTCGCGGGTGCGGGACAGCTCGTCGGCCAGGCCCACGAGCGCGGCCAGGGATTCCCACTTCTCCCGCACGGCCCCGGAGGTCTGCGGGGCGGTGGAGGTGTACCCGAGGGAGGAAAGGACGTCGCGCACCTGCTGCGGGACATCGTCCTCGCCCTCGGCGCGGGCCGCCGCCCGGAGCTGAAGCAGCGCGTCCCGAACCTCGCGGCGGGCGAAGAAGCGTTCCCCGCCGCGCAGCTGGTAGCCGATGCCGGCGCTGGCGAGCGCCTGCTCGTACGCCTCGGACTGCCCGTTGGTCCGGAAGAGAATAGCGATTTCGCTCGCCGGTACGCCGGAGGCCAGCAGCTCACCGATGCGCCGTGCCACCTCGGCGGCCTCGGCTTCGTCGTCGGTGCACTCGGTGAAGACCGGTTCAGGCCCTGCCGGGCGCTGCGCGACCAGTTCGAGCGGAGCCGACCAGGAGGTGGCCCCGGCCCTTCGGTCCACCTCGCTGCTGCGCGCGGCGAGGAGCGTGTTGGCCAGCCGGACGACCTGGGGCGTGGACCGGTAGTCACGGACGAGCCGCACCACCTGGGCACCCTCGTAGCGGCTGGTGAAGTCCAGCAGGTGCCGCGAGGTCGCGCCGGTGAAGGAGTAGATGGTCTGGCTGGCATCGCCGACCACGCACAGCTCCTGCCGGTCGCCGAGCCACAGGTCGAGGAGGCGCTGCTGCAGGGGCGAGACGTCCTGGTACTCGTCGACGACGAAGTGCCGGTACTGGCTGCGGACGGTCGCGGCGACCTTCTCGTCCTCCTGCAGGATCCCCACCGTGGTCAGCAGGACGTCCTCGAAGTCGATCAGGTTCCGGTCGATCTTGAGGTCCTCGTAGGCCGAAAAGATCCGGGCAACGGTGGTGAGGTCCATGCCCGCGGGTTCCGCCCGGCCGGCGGCGGCCGCGACGTAGCTGTCGGGCATCAGCATCGACACCTTCGCCCACTCGATCTCGGCGGCGACATCCCGAATGGCCGCACGGTCGGTGGACAGGCGCAGGCGCCGGGCGGCCTCGGCGATGAGCTGGGCCTTGTGGTCGACGAGGGCAGGCAGGGGCCCGCCGACCGCCGAGGGCCAGAAGTACTGGAGCTGCCTCAGCGCGGCGGCGTGGAAGGTGCGCGCCTGGACGCCGCCTGCGCCGAGGTCGCGCAGCCGGGTGCGCATCTCGGCGGCGGCCCGGGCGGTGAAGGTGACGGCGAGGACCTGCTGGGGCTTGTACACGCCGGTGTGGACGCCGTACGCGATGCGGTGGGTGATGGCGCGGGTCTTGCCCGTACCGGCGCCGGCCAGGACGCACAAAGGGCCGGCCAGCGTCGTGGCCACGGCGCGCTGTTCGTCGTCGAGGCCATCGAGGATGCGTTCTTCAAACGGCTGATCACTCAATGGAAACGGGCTCCGTCCGGTTCGCCCTCAAGCGGTCCGCCGTACCAGCGCTCGATCAGGGCGCGGGCGATGGAGATCTCCCCCGCCACGGTGATTCGGCCGTCGCGGAGGTCCTCATGCAGTTCCCGGCGGGTGAACCACCGAAGCGTCTCGATTTCGACACCGTCCGGCGTCAGGTCGGTACTTCCCGCCACCGCCGTGTAGCCGAGCATGAGGGAGGCGGGGAACGGCCACGGCTGGGACCCGAGGTACTGCGGGGAATGCACCCCGACCCCGGACTCCTCGGCCACCTCGCGGAGAACGGCCGACTCAAGTGACTCGCCGGGCTCCACGAAGCCGGCGAGGGTGGAGAACCGGTTGGCGGGCCAGGACACCGCCGAGCCGAGCAGGATCCGGTCTTCGGCGTCGATCACCGAAACGATGATGGCGGGGTCGGTGCGCGGGTAGTGGAGCGAATCGTCAACCGGGCAGCGGCGCACCCAGCCGCCGTCCTCGGGCACGGTGGGGCTGCCGCAGCGCGGGCAATGGGTGTGGGTGGCATGCCAGTGCGCCAGTGCCGCGGCCTCGACGAACAGGCCGACGTCGCGGGCGTCGAGGGACGCGGCAACCTCGCGCAGCCCGTGCCACTCCGCGTCCGGGGCGAGCGCTTCGTCGACGTCATCGAGCATTACCAGCACCACGTGGGCGCCGGCGGCCCGCGCCCCGGGCAGGACCCGGCCCAGGTAGACCGGGTTCTCCGGGCGGGGCACCTCGTCCGTGCCGAACAGCCGCAGCGCACCGCCGGCCAGCGGGGAGCGCCCCTGCGCCAGGACCAGCACCTGGGTGTCGGTGGACGCCCACAGCGTGGTGAACAGGTCGGGGGTGAGCCGGAAATCGGCTCCGCGGTCGGCGTGGGAGCGGGAAAGCGGAAGGGAAACGAGCGGCGGCTGGAGGAGGGTGCGCAGGGGTTCGCTCATCCTTCTACGGTACTAACTTGGTCCCCCAAAAGACATTTGGGGGCCGGGACGGTGGAGGAGAAGTCGCGGAATTTCAAGGCATTCGGCGACTCGCCGCCGCCGAATTGTCCCGAGGTGCACCGATGCACCTACCGTTGACAGTGTGAAACGGACTCCCATGGAACTTGCTGCCATCGCCAGCGCCGCTGTGCCTGGGCTCGCACCCACCGGTGTTACCGGTGCCCCGGACGACAGCGCGGATTTCGACGCCGCCCTGCTTGTGGACGCCGCCGGCAAGCAGTGGAGGGTCCGTTCCCCCCGTCACCCGGAAGCCAGCATGCGCCTCGAAACCGAGCTGCAGGCCCTGCGGGCCTTCACCCCGGCAGTCCGGGCCGAGCTTCCCTTCCTCATCCCGCACATCGCCGGGAGCGTCCGCCAGGGCAACCTGAGCACCTTCGTCTATTCGCACCTCGAGGGCAGCACCCGGGACCTCGAGACCCTCGCGGCCGGCGGCCGCGGCATGGCAGCCGAGATCGGGAGGGCGCTGGCGGCCATCCACGAACTGCCCAAGGCGCTCGTGCAGCAGGCCAACCTTCCAAGCTATGAAGCGAACGAGTTTCGGACGCGGAAGCTCAACGAGCTTGACCAGGCGGCGACGACGGGCCGGATCCCCTCGGTCCTGCTGCGCCGATGGGAGCACGCCCTCGAAGACGTGACCCTGTGGCGCTTCAGCCCGACAGTGGTCCACGGGGACCTGCACGAGGACCACCTCCTGATTTCGGGCAGCCGGATCTCGGCCGTGACCGGGTGGACCGACCTGCGGATCGGTGATCCTGCCGACGATTTCGCCTGGCTCGCGGCCGTCGCCGATGCCTCCTTCGTGGACTCGGTCTACGCCGCCTATGCCAAGGCGCGCGGCGCAGCCGACCAGCACCTTGCCCGGCGCGCGGCGCTGGCCGCCGAGTTCGCCCTGGCCCAGTGGATGGTGCGCGGTCTGGCCATGGAGGATCCCCAGATGATCGCCGAGGCGCACGACATGATGGCCTCCCTCGAGGCCGATGTTGTGGCCTTCGACCTCACCTCCCCCGGCGACGGGCACGGTGCCGCACGCGGCGTCTCCGGAACCCGGGGGACCGCGGGCCCGGGAACCACGGGACCCGGAACCACGGGAGCAGCGACAGTGGTCACCACACCAGCCGGATCCACTGCGGCGGGCAGCACGACGGTTACCGGCAAGGCGACCGGCACGACGGCGGACGGCGAACGTCCGGAGGCCCCGGCCGGCACCGCCGGAGGACCCAAGCCGACGGTGGTCACCCCGACCGTGGTGACCCCACCGGTGATCGCCCCGACGATGATCGCCCCCTCGGTCGTCGCACCCGTGGCGGTTACGTCGGCGGACCCGGCGCCGTCACCGGGCCTCCCCGCTCCGGAGCTCGGCCAGCAGGGAAAGACGCCCGCCCAGGATGCGGCACAGTCCTCCCCGGACAAGCCGGCCGAACCTGCCGCCGATCCGGCGGCACCGTCCGTCCCCGCCCCCTCGACCCTTCCTGCGGTCCAGCGGGCCGGGAGCCATGCCGCCACCCACGGGGTGCAGGGCGATGGCACGAACGAAACCCTCCCGGCGGTGACCCGCCTCCGCCCCGCAGGCACACCCTCAACACCGGCCGCCGGGTCGACCGACCACCTCGCCACCACGGCAATCCCGATCATCTCCTCCCACCGCTAGGGGCTCCGCGCCTGGAGGCAGCCCGCCTGGCTGCCCCGCCCGTGGAGTAATGCCGGGAGTAATGCCGGGAGAAATTGGCCCGGGAGCAATTGGCCTCGAGTAATCAGCCTCGAGTAATCAGCCCGGGGTGATTCGCTCGACACGATTCGGCCGGTGAGTGCCCAGGAATGCGCTCCGGCGGCGGCACCCAGCGGGCGGCCCTACCCGCCGAGCTCGACAGCGGCGGCGATAATCCTTTCCAGTTCGGCTTCCCCGGCGAGGTCGTGCGGGCGGATCAGGGCGTTGTCCGCCACATAGAAGAAGGCGGCCCGGACCGATTCCAGCGGCACCTCCTTGAGCCGGGCCCAGGCGAGCCGGTAGAGGGCGAGCTGGACCGACTTGGCGGCACGTTTCGCCTCGCTGGGCGGCCGGCCGGTCTTCCAGTCGATGAGGTCCCACCCACCGTCGGCATCCTGGAACACCGCATCGATGCGCCCGCGCACGATGACTCCGCCGACCTTCGTCTCGATGGGCACCTCGATCCCGGCCGGGGTGCGGGCGGCCCAGGACGAGTTTCGAAAAATCTCGGCCATCTCGTCAAGGCCGAGCGCCTCGTCGACATGGGCATCGGCGGCTCCCGGGTACTCCCCCAGGTCCAGCATGCCGCTGGTGCCGTAAAACTCCTCGATCCAGGCGTGGAAGGCCGTCCCCTTCCGGGCGGCGGAACCGGGCTGGCGCGGCACCGGCCGGCGCAGCTGCGCCAACACGGCGGCAGGGTCTTCACCCAGTTCGACGAGCGTCGACGCCGAGATGTGGGCCGGCAGGGTCACCGGGAGTTTCTCCTCGTCCTGGGCGCGCCGGGCGAGGGCGAGCTCGACCTCCCGGCTCCACCGGCCGGCCGGGGGCGCCCACGCCTCCCGCGCGCCCGACCCGGCGGCGGCGAAGGCCTGCGCCGCTCCCGCGACGGCGCCGGCCGCCTCGCTCAGGGCCGGACGCCGCGGACCGAGTGGATCGATGGGCCAGGTTGCGCGCTGCGGTACGGCAGCGGCAGGGTTTTCGTCGCCCTCATCCTCCGCGGCCAGCCAGTGCAGGACGGCGAATCCCTCCTCCCCCTGTTCGGCCAGGGTGAGCAGGTCCAGCAGGTAGCCCGAGGCGGGCGTGGGCCGCGTGCGTCCGCCGCCCCAGGCCGAGGAGGTGCAGACGAGGACGTGCTTGGCCCGGGTGAAGGCCACATAGGCGAGCCGGCGTTCCTCCCGTTCGGCATGGGCCCGCGCTTCGTCGGCATACCGCTTCTCGCTCTCCAGCCACTCCTTCGCATCGGGCTGATCCCAGTCCCACTGGGGCAGCTCGGGAGCGTCGCCGCGCAGGGTCCAGGGGATGGCCGAATCGCCGCTGCTCCACCGGGACGCCGTACCGCTGGGGAAGGATCCCTCATTCAGCCCTGGAACGAGCACCACATCCCATTCGAGGCCCTTGGAGGCGTGAACGGTGAGCAGCTGGACCGCCTCGCGGCTTGCCTCGAGCTGGGTGACGGGGAGCCCGTCCTCCTCTGCGTCGGCCGCCTCGAGCCACGCGAGGAAGGCCGGGAGGTCGACCCTTTCGGCCGTCGAGGTGAATCCGGCCACCGCCTCGGAGAAGGCATCGAGGTTCCGGCGGGCGTCGTGGATGCCGACGCCGGGCTTGGCCGCGACCTCGATGTCGAGCAGGATGCTCCGCTCCACCTCACCGATGATCGTGCCGAGGTCGTCCCCCACGTAGTCCCGCAGCCGCCTCAGCTCATTCCGCAGTCGTTCGAGCCGTTCCCTTCCCTCACTGGTCAGGCTGCGGCCTGCCCCGGACTCCCAGCCTTCGGGCGGGAGGTGGTCAACGGCCTCGACCAGGCTGCCGCTCTCGGCTGCGTCCGGGGCGATGACGGCGTCGTCGTCCCCCTGCGCTTCCCCGGCACGCGTGGAACGCCCGGCCGCCGCTTCCCGTGCCCGGGCCAGCTGGCGGGACCAGTCGCCGAGCGCCATCAGGTCGGCGGGCCCGATGCGCCAGCGGGCACCGGCCAGGAGCCGGAGCATCGAGTCGGAGCGGTCAGGGTCGCCGAGGACCCGCAGCACGGCGAGCATTTCCACGATCTCGGGGGTGCGCAGCAGCCCGCCGAGGCCGACGATCTGCACCGGGATGCCGTTGCGCTCAAGCTCACGGCGGATCGGCTCGAACTGTTTCCGGCCGCGGCACAGCACGGCGATGGTCGGGCGCAGCCGGTCGCCCGCGTCGTCGCGCTCAAAGGTGCGCCGGGAGTGGAACATCACCTCGGCCGCCACGGCCTCGGCCTCGGTGACGGGCCGGGGCGCGCCGGGACCGGCCGGCCCGGAGGCCTCCGCCGGCCGGTCACCGGCCGGGGCATCCGCGAGGAACCGTCCGATCCGGACCTCCCCCAGCGGTGCGCCGGGCCGGGGGCTCAGGCCGGGAACCGTCAGCGACGGCGCGGAGCGGAGCCAGGGGGCGGGCACGTTGAGGGCGGCGGAGACGGTGTTGGCGGCGGCCAGGATCGCCGTCGAGTTCCGCCAGGCGACCGAGAGGTTCGAAACCGGCGACGGCACCAGTGCTCCGCCCGGCGCCCCGACCGGGAAGGCCGTCCGGAAGGTGCCGAGCTGGCCCGCGGAGGCTCCCCGGAAACCGTAGATCGACTGGTGCGGATCACCCACCGCCGTGACGGCCCTGCCGTCGGCGAACAGCCGGGAGAACAGGACCATCTGGGCGTGGGACGTGTCCTGGAACTCATCGAGCAGGACAACCTCGTACTTCTGCCGTTCCATCGCGGTCGCCTCGGGAATTTCCTGGGCGATCCGGGCCGCGAGGGCCACCAGGTCGCCGAAGTCGAGCTGCCGCCGTGCCAGCTTCGCCGCAGCATACTGGTCGACCAGCTCGGTGACGCTTACCCGTGTCCTCAGCTTGTCCAGCAGGTTGGCGACCGCCTGGGTCGGTTTGCGCGCCGAATTCAGCGAATACTGAAGGCCTTCGACAGCCTCGATGTGCTCCCGCAGCGCGGTCCGCACCACCGAGGGGGGCGTGAGGTGCTCGGCGCATTCCCCGGCCATGCCCAGTACAGCGTTCACGAGGGTCGACTTGGCGGCGGTGAAGTGGCTCCACTCCCCGCTGTACGCCTCGACGACGGACACCGCGAGCTGCCAGGCCTGAGCGGTCCCGAGCATCACCGAATCGCGTTCCACCCCGATGCGGAGCCCGTAGTCCTGGACGATCCCATTGGCGAAGGAATGGTAGGTCGACACTGTCGGGTCCAGCCGGTCCTGACCAGGGGCATCCTCACCGTCGAGGGCGCGGTACAGCGCCGCCAGGCGCTGCCTGATCCGGGTCCCGAGCTCGCCGGCAGCCTTGCGGGTGAAGGTCACCCCGAGGATCTGCTCGGGGCGGACCAGTTCGTTGGCGACGAGCCACACCACCCGGTCCGCCATCGTCTTGGTCTTGCCCGAGCCGGCTCCGGCGACCACCAGCAGCGGCTCCAGCGGGGCCTCGATGACACGCGCCTGGTCGGCGGTAGGGTACTGAACCGGCGAGGCCGGGTCGGTGTGGAGCAGCTCCGCCAGCGCCCGGGCCGAGAAGCGCATGCCTGCCGCCCCGGTAGGGTCGCCGGGCCCGCCGGCGGGCCGGTTCAGAACGTTCCGGCTCACTCGGTGACCTGCTTTCCCTCGGCGCACAGCGGGCAGATCTCCGGAAGCCGGCACCCGCTGCCGCCGAATCCGGACCGGCCCGGATCGTGCACCGATTCGAACTCGGCGGCGGCCATCAGCAGCGCAGCCTCGCCGATCATGTCCTTCGCCCAGGTGTCCCCGGGTTCCAGGGGAGGCTGTTCCTGCACCGAGGCGCCCTTCGCCGTCGTCCCGAGCTGCACCAGTGCGGCGCCGCCCGGGGTGTCCGACCCGGCGGCGTCGAGCAGGCCGCCTTCGCCCACCGCCGCCTGGTAGGCCGCCAGCTGCGGGTGCTGGCCGAGCTCGGCCTTGGCCGGCGCGGACTTCCCCGTCTTCAGGTCCACCACCACGAGGCGGCCCGCGGCGTCGATTTCGAGCCTGTCGATCTGGCCCTTGAGCCGCGCCGTGCGCTCGGCGTCACCGGCCGGCACGGGGATGTCGACGGTGAAGTCGACCTCGGTGGCAACGAGGGACCGGCCGGCCTGGCGGGCGTCGACAACATAGGCGGCGAGCTTGCGCACCATGGTTTCGGCCCGCCGGTAGTCGAGCTTGCCCTCCCAGTTCTCCTTCATACCAAGGGTGGGCCAGCGGCGCTGCAGTTCGGCGACGTACTCTCCGCCGCTGGCGTGCGGCAGGTCCTGGGCGATCTGGTGCACCAGGGTGCCCAGCGAGCGGGCGAAGTCGGTGGCCGGTTCCCCGCCGGCGGCCGAGACGAACCAGTTCAGCGGGGAGCGGAGGACGGATTCGACCTTGGAGGGCGAGACCGGGATGGCCGCGTCGGGCGGGACCACAGGACCGTCGGAACTCAGCGGCAGCAGGCCCCACCACTGGGAGGGGTGCGCACCCGGCACCGGCGGTGAGACCCCGGCCATGCGGCCCAGGTGCAGGACTGCTTCCGCGGCCAGGGCCGGGCTCCGCGCCGGTTCCTGCACGAACTTGCGCAGTTCGGCCACCAGGGCGCGCAGCGTGAGGGGACGCTGCACCTCGGTGCGGGCCCGCTCGTCCACTCCCGGTGGCAGCGGGTCAACGAGGTCGAGGAACTGCGAGGGCTGCTCGTCCGGGGAGGACACCCCGATACACAGCAGCTGCTCCGAGGCCCGCGAGACGGCGGTGGAGAAGGTCCGCAGCTCGTCGAACCGGATGTCCTGAAGCAGGCTCAGCGGGTCCCGGTGCTGGCGGAAGGAGGCGCCGTGGTCCAGCAGGGCGCGCAGTTCGCCCGATCCGAGCAGCTCCCCGCGCAGCCTCAGGTTGGGCCACACCCCTTCCTGCAGCCCGGCGACGATCACCAGGGGCCAGTGCCGCCCGGCAGCGCTGGCCGGGGTCAGGACCGACACCGACGCCCGCCGGTGGGCCCGGGGGGCGAGGGTGTCCATCGGGAGTTCCTGGCTCAGGAGGTATTCGAGGAAGAGCCCCGCCGGGGCACCGGGCATCTGGTCGACGAACCGCTCGGCGGCCTGGAAGAGGGCAAGCACGGCATCGAGGTCGCGGTCGGCGCGGGCGGAGGACGGCCCTTCGGCGACGGCAGCGGCGGACCAGGTGGCGGAGAGGCCCGAGGCCGACCACAGCGCCCACACCACCGACTCCGGGTCGCCCGCCGAGGCGAGCGCGCTCCGGCCCGCCTCGATCATCCGGGCGATGCGCTGCACCGGGCGCGCTTCCCGCGGCAGGGTGCCCGCCGGCACGGGCGCCGACAGCAGCTCAACGAGGAGTTCGTCGCTGGTGCGCCCGCCGCCCTCGGTGAGCTCCTCACGGCGCAGCACCTGGCGCAGGCGCCGCAGCTCAAGCGGGCTGGCGCCGCCGATGCGTGAGGTGAGCAGCGAAACACACAACTCGGGGGTGATCCCGGTGGCGCCCACAATCACCGAGAAGATGTCCAGGAGGGGCCGGACGGCCGGTTCGTCGCGGATCGCCGTCTCGGCGGCGGGCACATTGACCGCGAGCCCCTGGGCGGTCAGGAACCGCTGGACCGCCTGGACCTGGCCGCCGTTGCGGACGATCACGGCGATGTCATCGAAGCTGCGGCCGTCGTACAGGTGCGCCTCGAGGATCCGCTGGGTGAGGTAGCGCTGTTCATGGAACACGGAGTCGACGAGGTGGACCTCGACTCCGGGCGCCGCACCGGCCGGGACGGATCCGGCGTCGGGCGGAGTGGGACCGGTCCCTGGAGCCGGGTCCTCCCCTGCCCGCCCAACCTGCTCCGTTGACGGCCGCCCCGCCAGCTGGCGGTAGGCACTGCCGGCGCCGGCCGTGGCGATGCGGGAGGCGACATTCCGCCACGCCCCCAAAAGGTGCTCGTGCAGGGTGAAGGAGGTGGGAAGCACCACGGTGCGCAGGCCCTGGCCGGCGTCGAGCAGCTCCTCGAGCCGCCCGGTGAGCTCGGGCCGGGCACCGCGGAAACCCTGGACGGCGGTGTCGGGGCAGGAGGTGATGACCGCCTCGCTGCCCTGGGCCAGGAGGCCGAGCAGGGCGTGGATGGCCGGGTTCGCCTCCTGGTAGTCGTCGACGAGGATCAGTTTCAGCCGCGCCCGTTCCTCATCGAGGAACTCCGGGTCCTGCTCCAGCAGCTGGCGCGCCCCGGTGAGGATGCCAGCCGGGTCGAACGCCTCGGGCATCCTCAGGTCGAGGACATCGCGGTACTCCTGGTAGAGGGCGGCGGCCGCGCTCCAGTCGGGCCGGTCGAAGCGCAGGCCCCACGCGTGGAGTTCCTCGGCGGAGGCTCCGTACTCGCTGACCCGGTCAAAAAGCTCGCGGATCTCCTGCCGGAAGCCGCGCGTGCCCAGCGCCAGGGCCAGGCTGGCCGGCCAGGCCAGGGACGGAGCGCCCTCGCCGCCGTGGCCCGCGAGGAGCTCCTTGATGATGAGGTCCTGCTCGGCGCCCGAGAGCAGACGGGGAGGCCGGCTCAGATGGGGCATCCGGCCCTCGATCTTCGCGCGGCGGATCAGGTCGAAGGCGTAGGAGCCCCAGGTGCGGGCCGGGGCCGTGCTGAGGCTGCGGTCAAGGCTGCTGGTGAGCTGATCGCGCAGCCGTGCCGCTGCGGCGCGGGTAGGGGCCAGGAGCAGGAGCCCAGAGGGCTCGAGGAGGCCCGAGTTGATGCGGTGGACCGCCAGGTCGACGAGCAGCCGGGACTTCCCCGCCCCCGGGCCGCCGAGCACGAGCGTCCCGCCGGGGGCCGGCGGGGCGGTCACCACCGACGCCGCGTCCGCGAAGCCGCGCGGGCGGCCGGGAGAGCCCGGGTCGGTGAGCGCACCGGAGGTTTCGGCGTCGGTCCCGGGGCCGGAAAGGGTGGTGGTCATGCCTTAAGCCCATCACGAGGTACCGACAATTCAGGCCAGGGTCGGCGCTGTGTCGGTCTCGGACTGCCCGCGCAGCCGCTCCCGGATCCGCGTCAGCTCGCCCAGCTCCTCCGGCGAGGGGGTCCACCGGGCGGAGCGGAGATCGACGGCGTAGTCGCCGTCCCGCTCCCGGCCGCCCCGGGCGGCGCGCAGCGGGGTACCCTCGGCGGCGTAGTGGGGGTGTGCCTCCCCGGCGAGCCCGCGGGGAGGAAATCCACCCGCCCGGATCACGCGCCACCAGGGCACGGCCGATCCGCTGCGGCTCATCGCCGCTCCGACCTGCCGCGGCCCCCCGCTCTCGAGCAGTTCGGCGATATCCCCATAGGTCAGCACGAACGCCGGCGGGATGAGCCGGGCCACGTCGAGCACCGACTCCTGATAGTCGGCAGCGCTCCTCATGGCTTCAAGCCTAGCCGGAGCGTCGCCACCGGAAACGTCGGTGGCTGCCGTTAGCGTGGAATCCATGACCAGCTGGCACTCCCTCCCCCGGGCAGGGTTCGACCTCGAAACCACCGGGCGCGATCCGTTGGACGCCCGTATCGTCACGGCCTCCATCCTGGTTGTGGACGGCGGCGGATCCGTCGTTGAGCAGCATGAGTGGCTTGCGGATCCGGCGGTGGACATCCCGGAGGAAGCCGCGGCGATCCACGGCATCAGCACCGCCTACGCGCGGGCCCACGGCCAGCCGGCCGGCACCGTGGTGGCGGAGGCGGCAGCGGTCCTGCGGCGGCTGTTCTCCTCCGGCGTGCCCGTGCTGGCGTTCAATGCCCGGTACGACTTCACGGTCCTTGCCCGCGAGAGCGCCCGGTACGGGCTCGATGCGCCCGCGCCGTCGCCGGTGCTCGACCCGTATGTGATGGATAAGCAGGTCGACCGCTACCGGCGCGGCAAGCGGACCCTGACGGCCATGTGCGAGCACTACGGGATCGAGTTCGAAAACGCCCACACCTCGGCCGCCGACGTGCTGGCCACCCTGCGCGTCGCCGAAACCCTCGCGGTCCGCTACCCGAGCCTCGCCCGGCCCGCCGAAGACCTGCACGAAGCACAGGTGGTGTGGGCCGACCGTCAGGCCGCGAGCCTTGAGGAGTACCTGCGGCGTGCCGACCCGGAAGTGGTCGTGGAGCGCGCCTGGCCGGTGATTCCCGACCCGGCGGAGACCCTCCTCGTCGCCGGCTGAGCAGGCCCCGGGCATCGAACTGCCCCGCGCGGAGTTCCGGGAGCACCCGAAAGAGGTTCCGGAAGGGCCCCGGAGTGACCGGAGCAGGGCCGGCGGAGGACCGGGCTCCAACTTTTTTACGGTGCATGACGCACACCGGTGTGACCCGGCACACACAATTTCGCCGGCCCTTTGGTCCATGCGACCATCGAAGGGTTATCCAAGTGCCGCAGCGCCGCGCCGAATCCATTTCCAGCCAAGCCATGAGGATCCATGATTACGGTTACTGAGCTGCGCAAGTCCTACCGCCAGGGCGGACGCACCATTGACGCCCTCGACGGCGTCAGCCTTGAGGTTCCGCGCGGAACGATTCACGGCGTCATCGGTCATTCCGGAGCCGGCAAGTCGACACTGGTCCGCTGCCTGACCCTGCTCGACCGCCCCACATCCGGCTCGGTCTCCATCGACGGCCGGGACCTCACCTCCATCAAGGACTCCGAGGTGCGTTCGGCGCGCCGCCGGATCGGCATGGTCTTCCAGCACGCCAACCTCCTTGACTCCCGCACCGCCGCGGGCAACGTCGCCCTGCCTCTGGAACTCGTGCGGCTCTCCAAGAGCGAAAAGGACGCGAAGGTCGCCCGCCTGCTCGGCCTCGTCGGCCTTGCGGAGTTCGCTGATGCCTACCCTTCCCAGCTCTCCGGCGGCCAGCGGCAGCGGGTGGGCATCGCCAGGGCGCTCGCCGCGGATCCGACGGTGCTGCTGTGCGACGAGCCGACCTCGGCCCTCGACCCGGCCACGACCGATGAGATCCTCGACCTGATCCGTGACCTGGCGGACACCCTCGGCCTGACCGTCCTGATCATCACCCACGAAATGAACGTCGTGAAGCGGATCTGCGACTCCGTCTCGCTGCTGGAGAAGGGCCGCGTCGTGGAACAGGGCCCCCTGCGCGAGGTGGCCGGTTCCCTCAACGGAAGGCTGGTCCAGGCGCTGCTGCCGCTGCCGCCCCACAACCCGTCCGGCACGGGCCCTGTCCTCGACCTGCTCACGGCAGGCGGCTCCGGCTCGGGCCCGGTACTCTCCGAACTCTCCCGCCGCTTCTCCCTCGACGTGACCCTCCTCGCAGGGAGCGTCGAAACCCTCGCCGGCGAGCAGTTCTCACGGATGCGCGTGGGGCTGGCACCGGCCGCCGAGGACAACGCTCCGGCCGAACCCCTTGAATTGAACGAGGTGGTATCCCACCTTCGGGCCCGCGGAGTCACGGTGGAGGTGGCGGCATGAACTTCCTTGAGCAGATCGCAAACAATCCCGGGCTGACCGAGGCGCTGCCCAAGGAGTTCGCCGCAACGCTTCAGATGATCAGCATCTCCGGTTTCTTCACGGTGCTCATCGGACTCCCCCTCGGGGTCTTCCTCATCGCGAGTGCGCCGGGCGGGCTCCGCCCGATGCCGGTGACCCACCGCATCCTCTCGGATGTCGTCGTGAACATCACGCGCTCGGTCCCGTTCGCGATCCTGATGGTCTCCCTCATTCCGCTGGCACGCCTGATCACCGGCACCTCGATCGGCCCGGTCGCGGCCTCGGTGTCGCTGAGCATCGGCAGCATCCCGTTCTTCGCCCGGATCGTCGAGACGAGCCTGCGCGACGTCGCCACCGGCAAGATCGATGCGGCCCTGGTGATGGGATCCACCCGCATGCAGGTGATCCGCAAGGTGCTCCTCCCCGAGGCCCTGCCCGGGCTCATCGCCGGTTTCACCTCCACCCTCGTCGCCCTCGTCGGATACTCGGCGATGGCCGGCATCATCGGCGGCGGCGGCCTGGGCCGGCTCGCCTACAACTACGGGCTCCAGCGCTTCGATACCACCGTGATGGTGGTGATCATCGTGATCATCGTCGCGATCGTCCAGCTGATCCAGCTGGCCGGGGACCGGGCCATGGCCCGGGTGGACCACCGCAACGCCGCGACCGCGGGGGCGGGACGGCGCCGCCGGCGCGCCCCGGTGCCCGAGGTCTCCGCCTAACCAGGCCTCGTCCACCGAGGTTTCGACTCCACCGGGTTTCGACTCCACCGGGTTTCGACTCCACCGGGTTTCGACCCACGCAGGTTTCCGCATGCCGGACCACCATCCGGCCGCTGCGGTACGGCAGCCAGTAGCCGCTAGCTGCCCCGTTTCCGGCCCCTGGGCGCCGGACTTCCGAAAGGAAACGCACCCGTGCGTAAACTGCTCTCCCTTGCCGCCACCGGCCTTGCAGCCACCCTCACGCTCTCCGCCTGCGGCGCCTCCGCTGCCGAAAGCGAGACCGTCGAATCCCTGGATCCGGCCAACCCCGTGACCGTGACGGTCGGTGCCAGCCCGCTGCCCCACGCCCGCATCCTCGAATTCGTTGACGAGAACCTCGCCGAGGAAAGCGGCATCGACCTCGACATCGTTGAGTTCGACGACTACACCACCCCAAACATCGCCCTGAAGGACGGGGACCTCGACGCCAACTACTTCCAGCACCTGCCCTACTTCGAGCAGCAGGTGGAGGGCCAGGGCTACGAGTTCTCCCACGGGGAGGGCGTCCACATCGAGCCGTACGCCGCCTTCTCGGAGAAGCACGACGACGTCTCCGAGCTTCCCGAGGGAGCCCGGATCGCCATCACCAACGACCCCTCCAACCAGGCCCGTGCGCTGACCCTGCTGCAGGAAGCCGGGCTGCTGACGGGCATCGAGGAGGAGGCCTCGGTCCTCGCGCTCACCGAGGCGCAGAACCCGAACGGCTACGAGTTCGTCGAGAACCAGCCGGAGCTGCTGCTCAACGACGTCAAGGACCCGTCGGTGGACCTGGCGATCATCAACGGCAACTACATCCTCGACGCCGGGCTCAACACCGACGACGCCCTGATCGTGGAGTCGACGGAGGAGAACCCGTACGCGAACTTCCTGGCCTGGAACACCTCTTCCGAGGGTGATGCCCGGATCGAGAAGCTCGACGAGCTGCTCCACTCCGACGAGGTCCGCGCCTTCATCGAGGAGCAGTGGCCCAGCGGAGACGTCACCCCCGCGTTCTAGGCGGTACCTCCCCGCTTAGACACCCACTGCTTAAAGATCCACCGCTTCAACATCCACTGCTTAAATATCCACTGCGCAGTAATGCCGGACCCCGAGGGGTTTTCCGGTACTTACTGCGCAGTGGATGTGTTTAAGGGTCCCTAGGCCGGCTGGGCGGCCGCGGCGGCCTTGGCCGCCGCCGGCAGCGCCGCGAAGATCTCCTCCATGGCGGCGTCGTCGTGCGCCGCGGAGAGGAACCACGCCTCGAACACCGACGGCGGCAGGTACACCCCGGAGTCGAGCATCGAGTGGAAGAACGGCCCGTAGCGGAAGGCCTCCTGGGCCTGGGCGTCGGCGTAGTTGCTCACGCCCCGCTCGGAGGTGCCGAAGGCGACGCTGAAGAGGTTTCCGGCGCGCTGGATCGAGTGGTCCACCCCTGCACGGCTCAGCTCCTCCGAGAGCGCGGTCGAGATTTCGAGGGACCGGGCGTCGACGTGGCGGTAGACCTCGCCGGTCGCCGCGGTCAGCGTGGCGACGCCGGCGGCCACGGCCACCGGGTTCCCCGACAGCGTCCCGGCCTGGTAGACCGGCCCGATCGGGGCGAGGTGGTTCATGACGTCGGCGCGGCCGCCCAGCGCCGCCGCCGGGATGCCGCCGCCGATCACCTTGCCGAAGGTCAGCAGGTCCGGCGTCCACGGCTCGGCCGCGTCGGGGGCTCCGC
>NZ_CADCTE010000067.1 GCF_902805515.1 uncultured Arthrobacter sp.
TGCCGGTTACGGCCGGCGGCTTAGGCCTGTGCCGCCCGCGCCCAGAGGCTGAGCCGGTACCGTGTGCCGTTCCTGCTGGTCAGCCACCCGCCGGCGGGGCTGACGCCCTTCAGATCCCATTCCGGGCCGAGGACCGGGGCCTGCGTGTCGCCGTCGGTCGAGGATTCGATGACGGTGACCACCGCGGCGTTCGCCACGGCGACGGCCGAGGCGTAGAGCCTGGCGCCGCCGATGATCCAGATCTGCTCGGCGCCGGGTGCGCGCCGGGCCTCCGCCAGGGCGTCTTCCAGGGACCTGGCGACGACGGCGCCCTCGAACGGGCCGGAGGAGCTCACGACGATGTTCGTGCGCCCCGGCAGCGGCCGGTACTGCTCCGGGAAGGATTCCCAGGTGCGCCGTCCCATGATGACGGGGTGGCCCGCGGTCGTCGCCTTGAAGTGCGCGAGGTCCTCGGGGACGTCCCACGGCATGCCGCCGTCCTTGCCGAAGACGCCGTCCTCCGTCTGGGCCCAGATCATGCCGATGACCGGTTCCCCGTTCACGGCTCCCGACACCGTGACGCTGTCGAAGCTCATACGGCGATCGGTGCCTTGATCGTGGGGTGGTGCTTGTAGTCGAGCACTTCGAAGTCCTCCAGCGTGTAGTCGGAAATGCTTTCCGGCGTGCGGCGAATCCGCAGCCGGGGGTAGGCGTAGGGCTCCCGGGAGAGCTGCTCGGAGACCTGCTCCACGTGGTTGTCATAGATGTGCACGTCGCCGCCGGTCCAGATGAACTCGCCGGGCTCCAGCCCCGCCTGCTGCGCAACCATGAGCGTCAGCAGCGCATAGGAGGCGATGTTGAAGGGTACCCCCAGGAAGGTGTCGGCCGAGCGCTGGTACAGCTGGCAGGAAAGCCGGCCGGGGCCCTCCTCCGAGGGCTCCACATAGAACTGGAACAGGGCGTGGCACGGCGGCAGCGCCATATTGGAGATCTCCGAGACGTTCCACGCGGAGACGATGTGGCGCCGTGAGTCGGGGTTGGCCTTCAGGCCTTCGATGAGCCGGGCTATCTGGTCGATCGAGCCGCCGTCCGGCGTGGGCCAGGAACGCCACTGGACGCCGTAGACCGGTCCCAGCTCGCCGTCGGCGTCGGCCCACTCGTCCCAGATCGTCACACCCTGCTCCTGCAGCCAGCGGACGTTTGACTCCCCGCGCAGGAACCAGAGCAGCTCGAGGGCGACGGACTTGAAGTGCACGCGCTTGGTGGTGATCAGGGGAAACGAGTCGCGCAGGTCGAAGCGGAGCTGGCGCCCGAAGACACTTCGGGTCCCGGTACCGGTGCGGTCCGGTTTGGGGGTGCCGTTGGCCATCACATCGCGCAGCAGGTCTTCGTACGGGGTCATCAGGGGTGTGCTCACGGTTCCAGTCTATCGAGGAGGCGCCGGGCACCCGACGGCCGGTTGCGTGCAGGGCGGCGCCCGGCCCCCGGGTCAGTCATCGTATGCACGGTACTGCTCCACGGAGACGATCCGCCCGTGGTTGACGGCGCTGACCTGGCAGATGATGGCCTCGCCCGGCGCCAGGTAAGGGTCGTCGGTCGGGAGCAGGGCCGGGAGGTGCGCGGGCATGTGGGAGCGCAGGATGTCGAGCACGAGGGGCAGGACCGGGCGGTGGGTGCAGACGGCGACCGGCTGGCGTTTGTCGAAGATCTTCTCCACGGCGCTGCGTGCGCGCCCGGGCTTGCGGGCTGCATTGTGTTCGGTGAGGGCATCCACGAGCTTCAGCTTCGCCTCGGCCCGGGTGACGTAGGGGGAGACGGTCTGCACGCACCGCACCCAGGGGCTGCTGATCACCCGCTGGGGCCGCCAGGCCTGCAGGAGCCTGCTCACGGCCACGGCCTGCCGCCGGCCGGTGGCGGCCAGCGGCCTTTCGCCCTCCGCGCGGCTCCACGAGGAGCGGGGCTTCGCCTTGGCGTGGCGGACGACGATCAGCGGCCAGGTGCCCAGGTCCCGGCGGGCGTGGGCCGCTTCGAGGGCGTCAAGCGGTTCGACGTCGGACGGGTTGGTGAGCAGGTCCCGTGCCTTGTCGGGGGTGGACCACAGGTACGCGTCGACTTCCTTGCCGTCCGGGACGGGCTTCAGCTTCTCCACCTTCGCGGCCCAGTAATGGACCACCTTCCTGCCCGACGCGACGTCGTAGTAGATCGAGGGGAGCGGGATGCCAAGCTGGACCCTGAGCCCGATCTCCTCGTGGGTCTCGCGCACGGCGCACTCGGGGGTCGTCTCGCCGTCGTCGAGCTTGCCCTTGGGCCAGGACCAGTCGTCGTACTGCGGGCGGTGGATCAGCAGCACCTCGAGGCGCCCTTTTTCGGTGCGCCAGCACAGCGTGCCCGCGGCGGTCACCGCGATGTCCGCGGTGCCCGCGGGGACGCTCGGGGCGGGGCTTTGGAGGTTGGCGGACATCAGCGGCGGACGGCGGCGCGCTGACGGGCACGCGAGGCAAGGAGCCAGGACTGGATGTCGCCGAGGTCCTCGCCGTCTTCGTTCTTGTGGTGGCGGGTCCAGCCGCCTTCCTCGTCAAGGTGCCAGCTGGCGGTCCGCGGGTCCATATAGCGGTCAAGGAGCGTCATGAGGTACTCGATGTCATCCGGGGCGCTCAGCTGCACGAGGGTTTCCACCCGGCGGTCGAGGTTGCGGTGCATCATGTCGGCCGAACCCATGAACACCGCCGGATCGCCGCCGTTGGCGAACGCGAAGACGCGCGAGTGCTCAAGGAAGCGGCCCAGCACGGAGCGCACCGTGACGTTCTCGCTCAGGCCCGGCACCCCGGGCCGCACCGAGCAGATGCCGCGGACGATGACGTCGACCTTCACCCCGGCCTGGGAGGCCCGGTAGAGGGCGTCGATGATGGCCTCGTCGACCATTGAGTTGACCTTGATCACCACGCGGGCCGCCCGGCCCGCGTTCTTGTTGGCGATCTCCCGCTCGATCCTGTCGATCAGGCCCGAACGCACCGACCGCGGAGCGACGAGGAGGCGCTTGAACGTCGACTTGGGGGCGTACCCGGAGAGCTGGTTGAACAGCCGGGAGAGGTCCTCACCCACCTGGTCGTTGGAGGTGAGCAGGCCAAGGTCCTCGTAGTAGCGGGCGGTGCGGGGGTGGTAGTTGCCGGTGCCGATATGGCAGTAACGGCGCAGCCCGTCGATCTCCTGCCGAACCACCAGCGAGAGCTTGCAGTGGGTCTTCAGGCCCACGATGCCGTACACGACGTGCACGCCGGCCTGCTCGAGCTTCCGCGCCCAGGAGATATTGGCCTGCTCGTCGAAGCGCGCCTTGATCTCCACCAGGGCGAGCACCTGCTTGCCGGCCTCGGCGGCGTCGATCAGGGCGTCGACGATCGGGGAGTCCCCGGAGGTGCGGTAGAGGGTCTGCTTGATCGCCTGCACCTTCGGGTCGGCGGCCGCCTGCTCGAGGAAGGCCTGCACCGAGGTGGAGAAGGAGTCGTACGGGTGGTGCAGCAGGATGTCCCGGCGTCGCATCGCGGCAAACACGTTGGCCGCCTTCGAGGTCTCGCTCTCGTTGAGGTGCCGGCTCGTGTGGGGTACGTGCTTGGGGTAGTGGAGCTCCCCGCGGTCGATCTTGCCGATGACGCTGAGCCCGCGCAGGTCAAGCGGCGCGGGGAGGGTGAAGACCTCGTCCTCCTCGATGCCCAGCTCGCGCGAGAGCAGCGCCCGGATGCTGGGGTTGATGTCGGTGGCCACCTCGAGGCGGACGGGCGGGCCGAACCGGCGGCGCAGCAGCTCCTTCTCGAGGGCCTGGAGCAGGTTCTCCGCGTCGTCTTCCTCGACCTCGAGGTCCTCGTTGCGGGTCACCCGGAACGTGTGGTGTTCGAGCACCTCCATGCCGGGGAACAGCTGGTCGAGGTGGACGGCGATGACGTCCTCAAGCGCGATGAAGCGGGCGGTGCGTCCCGAGATGCTGCCCGCGCGGGGCCCGTCGACGGAGATCAGCCGGGGCAGCTGGTCCGGGACCTTGACGCGGGCGAACAGCTCCTTCTCGCTGATGGGGTTGCGCACCACGACGGCGAGATTGAGGGAGAGCCCGGAGATGTAGGGGAAGGGGTGCGCCGGGTCGACCGCCAGCGGCGTGAGGATCGGGAACACCTTCTCGGTGAACAGCTTGTGCAGTTCGAGCCGGGCGGGCTCGTCGAGTTCCTCCCAGGTGGTGAGGTGGATGTTCTCCCTCGCCAGGGCGGGGCGGATCTGCTCGGCGAAGACGGCGGCATGGCGCTGCTGGAGGCGGTAGCCGTCCCCCATGATCTTCTCGAGCTGCTCGATGGGGCTCAGCCCGGCAGCCGAGGGGACAGCGAGGCCGGTGGCGATGCGCCGCTTGAGCCCGGCCACGCGGACCATGAAGAACTCATCGAGGTTCGAGGCGAAGATCGAAAGGAACCCGACCCGCTCCAGCAGGTAGAGATCGGGGTCCTCGGCGAGCTCGAGGACACGCGCATTGAAGTCGAGCCAGCTGATTTCGCGGTCAAGGAACCGGTCGGGCCGGATGTCTCCGGTCGGCAGCAGGCTGGGCGCGAAGTCGGGGATGTCGATGCGGTCCTGGGTTGCCCGGGCAGGGGCGGTTTCCGAGGAACCGTAACGGGATGGGACTCGGGCGGCTGTTTCAGATGCCATGGTGTCTCCTGCGGCGTTCAATGGTGTCTCGGGGCGCGCGTAGAAGCGGGCACTGTGCTGGAATCCAACCTTACAAGCTGGGCGGATCTTCTCCACCTGCATACATGACATCCACGTCCCAGCGCGTGAAGCCCAGCCGGCGGTAGAGTGCCACCGCCGCGGTGTTGTCGGCGTCGACATAGAGCATGATGGCCTGCAGCCCGCGCCGGTGCAGGTACTCGATGCCGGCCACGGTGAGGGCCTTGCCCAGGCCGCGGCCCTGCGCCTCCGGGGTCACCCCGACGACGTACACCTCACCGAGCGGCGGGTGGGCGCCCGCGCCGGCGTGGACCTTGGTCCAGTGGAAGCCGAGCAGTCGGGAGGTCTCGGTGTCCTCGGCCAGGAAGAAGCCCTCGGGGTCGAACCAGTCCTCGGCCATGCGGGCCTGCAGGTCGGCGAGGGTCGTGGACCCCTGCTCGGGGTGGTGGGCGAACGCGGACCGGTTGGCATCGAGCCACAGCTGTTCGTCCTGTCCGGGGACGAAGGTCCGAAGCCGGACCTTGTCGGGCAGGGCGGGGGAGGGCGCAAGTTCGGCGGCCGCGGCCCGGGTCTGGCGCATGCGCCACAGCTCCCGGACGGGCCGGAAGCCGTGCCGGGCGGCGAGGGCGGCCGCGGCGGCATGGTTGCCGTGCGACCAGGCGCGGAGCCCGGGAATGTCCTCGGCGGCGACCGCAGCCGCCAGGGCGGATCCGGCCCCCTCGGCGCGGGCGTCAGGCGCCACGACGAGTTCGAGGACGGCGGCCTCCTGGCCTGCGTCCGGCACGCCGTTCGCCGGCAGGCTGACGACGGCGACGCCGGCCAGCTCCCCGGCGTCCCCGGCATCTCCGGCATCTCCGGCATCACCGGCATCACCGCCGGAACCGGTCCCCGGCCGCGCGGTGAAAAGCAGGACCCGCGCCGCGTCGGGCGCGGAGGAACGCAGGTTCACCAGGGTCTGCTCGGACAGGGGAGGGTTGCCGTCGGCCTCGGCCGCACGAGCGGCGAGTTCGCGGATTTCCGCCAGCAGGGGGGCCTGCGGGGTGCCGGAGGTCCGGGTGATCGTCCAGGGGGAAAGCTGCGCATCGGCCGTCATGGGCCCAGCCTAGTGCCCCGGCGCCCGCCGGGACCGGCCGCCGGCCAAGGTTCAGGCCGCCGGTTTGGCGGGACGCCTTGGTCTGGGGTAGCGTGGGAAACCGTTCAGGGGGGATGCACCACTGGGGTGCCCGCGATACGTTCGACCCGTATGTCCTCCACTTTGGGCCCCGCCCACGAAAAACCCCCATCCGCAGGGATGGGGGTTTTCGCGTTAAGGCCCTGCCCCGCCGGTGGGCGCCGGCGCCGGACCGGTCACGCGTCGGTGGAGTCACGCATCCTGGACGACGTCGGCCCCGGTCTCCTCGGGCATCCGCGTCAGCGTGAACCGGTAGCCGACGTTGCGCACCGTGGCGATGAGCTGTTCGTGGTCGGTGCCGAGCTTCGCCCGCAGCCGCCGCACGTGCACATCGACAGTGCGGGTGCCCCCGTAGTAGTCGTAGCCCCACACCTCATGCAGCAGCTGGTCCCGGGTGAAGACCCGTCCGGGATGCTGGGCCAGGTATTTGAGCAGCTCGAACTCCTTGTAGGTGAGGTTCAGTGGCACCCCGCCGACCCGGGCGGTGTAGCTCGCCTCGTCGATCACCACGCCCGAGGCCCGGATCTCGGAGCTGGTTTCCTCCCCGGCTGCCTGGGCCCGGGCGATGACCAGCCGCAGCCGTGCCTCGACCTCGGCGGGACCGGCCGACTCCAGCAGGACGTCATCGGCCAGCCAGGCGGCGGTCACGGCCGTCATGCCGCCCTCGGTCAGCACGAGCATCAACGGCGCGCTGAGCCCGGTGGCCTTCAGGAGCTGGGTGAGGGAGCGCGCCCCTACGAGGTCACGCCGGGCGTCGACCAGGACGACGTCGCAGGGTTCGGTCTCCAGCAGGGCGGTGGGTTCGGCGGGGAGGATATGCACCTTGTGGCTGAGCAGTTCAAGGGCCGGGAGGATATCCACTGAGGACCCCGCACTGTTGGTAAGCAGCAGGATGTGCGGCATGTGTCCTCCACGGGTCGGGACGCGCATCATCGGGCGGGCGGACCGGAGCTGAACCGGAGAACCGGAAGCCGCCGGCGGTACAGATTTGGACAAGTATAACCGCACGGCGGGCGCCGCGCCCGAGGCGGCAGTCCGGCCCTGCTTCCGCCCTCTGCAGACCGCGGGCCCGGAGTTTCCCAGACCTTGGAGGCATAGGGCAGTATTGCTCGGGTGAGATTCTGGATAGTGGCCGCGGCAGCCGCCGCCTCGGTGGCGGGCCTGGTCGGCGCATCCTTCGTCTCACCGCTGGCCGTCGCCGCCGTCACCGCGCTCCTGTGCGCCGTTGCCGCCATCGGCTGGCCCCATCTGCTGGGCGTCCCCGCCCGCAAGAGCCAGTCCACGGCCATCGGACTCAGCGCGATCGGCGCGACCGCCGCCGCCGCCTTCACCCCGGGCCCGGGTTTCATGGTCTGGTTCCCCGGCGCGGTCGCCCTTGGCGTGAGTGCCGTTTTCCTGATCCAGCTGCTCCGGGGGACCGGTCAGAGCCACCGCCTCGAATCGACCCTCGGGGCCAGCTCGGGCGTCTTCGCCGTCGCCCTCGGCTCCGGGTGGGCCGCCGCCGACCGGCTGCCGGTCAACGCCGCCGGGACGTCGATGATGCTCGTGACCGGGATCAGCGTCCTGGCCGGCCTTGCGGGCCTGCTGCCGCGGTGGCCCGACCGGGTGGCCGCTCCGCTGGGACTGGTCCTCGCCGCTGCCGCCGGATGGGCCGGCGCGCTCCTGCTTCCCGGCGTCGCCGTCCTGCCCGCCGTCCTCGTCGGCCTCGTCAGCGGCGCGGTGCTCGTGAGCGGCCGGCGCCTGCTCACCTCCCGGGAGGCACCGCTGAACGCCGCGGCGGCGCTCTCCGCCGGGATCACCCCGGTCCTTGCCATCGGTGCCTTCGTCTATTTCCTGGACACCCTGCTGCTCTCCTGAACGCGCCGGCTCCGGGGACAGGGCCCGTCGGTGCCGCCCGCTCCGCCGGCCGCGTCGCCGGTTCCTCCAGCGGTTCATTGGTCCACCCGTGCCCGCCCGGAGGCACGCCCGCGATGATGTACTGCGGGCCGGAAGGGCGCGTTAGGATGGAAATATGTCGATCCTCGCACTGGAAATCTTTTTCATCTGCCTGCTCGTTGTCGCCGGCCTCGCCATGGCGGGCTTCGCCGCGCTCGTGGTCGCCCGCCTGTACAAGGGCCAGAAGTAGCGGTTAGGCAACCCGGCAATGTCAATCGAACTTCCCACCGACCTCACCCCTGAGCTGGTTCCGCTCTCCTGGCTGCTTGGCACCTGGGAAGGGACCGGGCGCCTCGGTGAGGGCGACGCGGACTCGGAGCACTTCGGGCAGCGGATGACGTTCGAACAGCACGGGCTGCCGTACCTGCAGTACACCGCCGAGAGCTGGCTCACCGATGAGCAGGGCTCCCGGCTGCGGCCGCTGTCGGTCGAAACCGGGTTCTGGGCGCTTGACCGCAAGCTCAACGACGCCGACGTCGGGCCGGGGCTCTCCCCGGCGGACATCGTGCCGGCGCTGAAGACCGCCGACGAGGTGGAGCACTTCCGCAACGAAGCGGGCGGGTTCGACATCACCGCCACCATCGTCCACCCCGGCAGCATCGCCGAGCTCTACTACGGCACCATCAAGGGTCCGCAGATCCAGCTTTCAACCGACGTGGTGATGCGGGGGCAGCACTCCAAGGAGTACGCGGCCGCCACCCGTCTGTTCGGGCTGGTCGGCGGCGACCTGTACTGGCGCTGGGATGTCGCCGCGTCCGGAAACGCGCTGCAGGCCCACGCCTCGGCGATCCTCAAAAAGCTTTCCTGACCCCGGTCCGGTGCCGTCCGGCCGGGCGGGGGAATAGCACCGCCTGAAAGGCGTTACATCCACATGACCTACACCAGCCCGCTCCTCAGCCTGCCCGGAGCCGTCCCGGGCGGTGCCCCCGACGAGGCCGTCGCCGCCCACTACGGGGATCCCTTCCGCGAGCAGCGCCTCCTCGCCGGCGGTCAGGCCGTCGTCGACCTCTCCCACCGGGGCGTCGTGACCGTCACCGGACCCGACCGGTTGAGCTGGCTCAATACGCTCTCCTCCCAGCTCCTGCTCAAGCTGCAGCCCGGGGAGGCCTCCGAGACCCTGCTGCTGAGCGTCCAGGGGCGCATCGACTACAGTGCGCGCATCGTCGATGACGGCGCCACCGCCTGGCTGATCGTCGAGGGCGCCGAGGCGCCCGGGCTCACCGAGTGGCTCCAGCGGATGAAGTTCATGCTGCGCGTGGAGATCGCCGACGTCTCGGCGGACTGGGCCGTGGTGGGCTCGGTGGCTCGAATCGACGCCTTCGAAGGGCGCACCGTCTGGGCCGACCCCTGGCCGGGCATCGGGGCCGGAGGGTTCGCCTACTCCGCCGTGGAATCCCACCCGGGCCTGGAACGGCCCTGGTTCGAATACCTGATCCCGCAGGCCTCGCTCCTCGAGGCGGTCACCGGGCTCGAGGGCTACACGCCGGCCGGAATGATGGCGGCGGAGGCGCTGCGCATCGCCGCCTGGCGCCCGCGCGTCGGGTTCGAGACCGACGACAAGACGATCCCGCACGAACTGGACCTGATGCGCACCGCCGTGCACCTGGCCAAGGGCTGCTACAAGGGCCAGGAAACCGTGGCGCGGGTTCACAACCTCGGGCATCCGCCGCGCCGGCTGGTCTTCCTCCACCTCGACGGCAGCCAGCACACGCTTCCCGCGCGCGGCAGCGGCATCGTCGCCGAGGGCCGCACGGTCGGGCGGATCACCTCCGTGGCGCACCACTGGGAGATGGGCCCCATCGCCCTCGCGGTGGTGAAGCGCTCGGTCGACCCGTCCGCCCGGCTCCTGGTGCAGGACGCCGACGAGCAGTACGCCGCCGCCCAGGAGGTCATTGTTCCCCCCGATGCCGGCCAGGTCGTGGGCCGGGCCACCGGCTTCCTGAAGGGCCCGCGGTGACCGGCCGGGACGCCGGCGGAGATACCGGCGCCGAGGCGGCGTTCGCCCTCGCCGGCCGGCTCTTCGACGCGGCGCGCCACGGCGACGCCGCCACCCTGGTCCGCTACCTCGACGCCGGGGTTCCGCCGGACCTGACCAATTCGGCGGGGGACTCCCTGCTGATGCTCGCCTCCTACAACGGCCACCCGGCCATCGTGAGAGACCTCGTGGGGCGCGGAGCCGACGTCAACAAGGCCAATGACCGCGGCCAGACCCCGCTGGCCGGTGCGGTGTTCAAGGGCCACACCTCGACCGCCCAGCTGCTCTATGAGGCGGGGGCAGACCCCGACGCGGGCACCCCGAGTGCGCGCGACGCCGCGACGATGTTCGAGCGGACGGACCTGACAGAGCTGTTCGGCTGACCGCCGCGCCCGGGTCGGCAGCTCAGCCGAGGGCCACGCTGGTCTGCGTGCCGCCGTAGGCGAATCCGGCGCGGCGCGCGGCCCGCTGGGAGGCAGTGTTGTCGACGCGGGCGCGCCACTGTGGCACATATCCGGCGGCCATGGCTTCCTCGACGGCGACGGCGGCGATCCGGCCGGCCAGGCCCCGGCCGCGGTGCTGGGGGGCGGTCAGCACCCGAAGGTGGGCGAGGATTCCCGCCCACGGCTCGTAGCCCGCTCCCGCCAGCGGGGCCGGGTCCTCGGGGCTCCGGTCGTCGACGAGGATGAACCGGTGGTCGAGGCTGCCCAGCCCCGCCTCGGACACGTCGTCCGGCGGGCACATCCGCTCCAGCCCGTCGACGAACTCCTGGTCGCTCGACACCGCGGTGCTTCGAAGGGCCTCAAGGTTGGGCAGGGTGTCGCTGAAGTACAGCTGGGCCTCGCCCAGGGACCTGCCTCCGTGTTTCCGGCTCAGCTCCACCAGGGTGCTCTGCTGCCGCAGCTGGGCACCCGGAAGGCGACGGGCGGCCTCAACCGCCCACTCCGGGCCCACCAGCGCCTCCTTGCCAAAAAGGGTCACGAAGGTGAGCCGGCCCGAGGCCTCATCGACGCTCACGATCCGTTCGGCGGGATCACCGGCCAACGCCGCGTCCTCGAGCCGGAGCAGCCTCGACCAGGCCAGCTGGATGATGGCCGCCGTTCCCGGATCAAATTCCATGACGGCAAACTAACACGGGCGGACGACGCCGCCGGCCCCCTGCGGCGCCGATGGGAGGAAGATCACCCGAACAGGATGGCGGCCTCGTCGTAGCGGTGCTGCGGAACCCGCTTGAGCTTGCCGAGGGCGTCCTCGAACCCGACGTGGGCGATCTCGGTTCCGTGGAGGGAGACCATGGTGCCCCAGAGGCCGTCCGCCACGGAATCGACGGCGGCCATGCCCAGGCGGGTCGCGAGGACTCGGTCGAAGGAGGAGGGAACCCCGCCGCGCTGGATGTGCCCCAGGATCGTGGCCCGGGTCTCGATGCCGGTGCGGGCTTCGATCTCCGGTGCCAGCTGGTCGGCGATGCCGCCCAGGCGGGGGCGGCCGAAGGTATCGAGGCCGCGCTCCGAGTGGGGCTGTTCCATGTGGGAGGGCACGAAGCCTTCGGCAACCACGACCAGCGGCGCCCGGCCGCGTGCGTTGGCCTCGCTGACCCACCGGGCGATCTGTTCGATGCTTGTCTGCTGTTCGGGGATGAGGATGGCGTGGGCCCCGGAGGCCATGCCGGCGTGCAGGGCGATCCAGCCCACATGGCGGCCCATGACCTCGGCGATCATGCACCGGCTGTGGGATTCCCCGGTGGTGCGCAGCCGGTCGATGGCCTCGGTGGCGATCTGCACCGCGGTGTCAAAGCCGAACGTGTAGTCGGTGGCGTCGAGGTCGTTGTCGACGGTCTTGGGGACACCGACAATCTTGAGTCCGGCGTCGGTGAGGCGCTTGGCGGCGGCGAGCGTGCCCTCGCCGCCGATGGCGACCATGGCGTCGATGCCCAGGCGGTCCATCGTGGCCTTGATCGCGTCCGCCCCGCCCTTGCCGTCGAAGGGATTTGTGCGTGAGGTGCCCAGGATGGTGCCGCCCTGCTTGGAGATGCCCCGGACGGCGTGGCGCTGCAGTTCCACGGCGTCCCCCTCGACGACGCCGCGCCAGCCGTCGCGGAAGCCGACGAACTCCTGGCCGTGTACCTTGATTCCCTTGAGGACCGCCCCCCGGATCACAGCGTTCAGGCCGGGGCAGTCGCCGCCACTCGTGAGCATTCCGATTTTCATAGGGGTGTGTTCCTTCAGCTGGGTTGACGGTTCATCGCAGAGCGCGCCGTCGAGCTCAACTATGATTCTAGACACACGGGAACGGACACCGGCACTCTTCGGCTGTGGTGGGCCCGTAGTGTTGGGAAAGCGCCAGGGGCCGCGCGGCCGCACGCGCGGCCGCACGCGCGGCCGGGCGAGGTCCGGCCCGGCGGTTTCAGCCCGAATTCGAGCCAAGGAGGACCCGCGTGCCCCGATCAGGGTTGCTCGCCGCACCGTCCAGGATGGTTGCCATCTCGCGGCCCGTGCTGTGGATCAACACGCTGGGCACCGGCGCGGTGGGCATGTGGCTCGCCGGCGAGCTGTGGGATCCGGGGGCGCTGGCGCTGCTGATCTGGCTGACCCTGCCCTTCAATCTGCTGATCTACGGCGTCAATGACATCTTCGACCAGGACACCGATGCGCTGAACCCACGGAAGGGATCGCTCGAGGGTGCGCGCATCCGGGCCGCGGAGGTCCGCTCCATCTGGACCTGGGTGGCCGCCACGAACCTCCCGTTCCTCGCCTGGTTCCTGGCGACCCTGCCGTGGCCGGCCCTGGCCTGGATCGGCCTGTACGCGGCGGTGTTCATCGCCTATTCCGCCCCGCCGCTCCGCTTCAAGGCCCGCCCGTACCTCGATTCGCTCAGCAACGCCGCCTACGCCTTTCCCCTGGTCTTCGTCCCGCTCGCGCTCGGCGCCGCGCCCCTCTGGCCCGCCGCCGCCGGCCTGATGGCCTGGAGCGCCGCCAAGCACACCTTCGACGCCGTCCAGGACATCGAGGAGGACCGTGCGGCCGGGATTACGACGACGGCGGTGCGGCTGGGCCCGCGCGGCGTCGTCGGCTGGAGCGGGTTCTGGTGGGCACTCTCCACGGTCTGCTTCGCCCTGGTGAGCCTGCCCGTGGCCCTCGTGAGCGGCGGGATCGCCGGCTGGCTGCTCGTCTCGCTCCTGCGCTCGCCGTCTCCGGCAACCGGGCACCGGCTCTACCGGTACTCGATCGCCTTCCCGTACCTCGCGGGCACCGTGGCAGGGGTGCAGCTCACGGGGTCGCTGCTGCTGGGAATCTACCGATGAGCCGGATCGTCGTCGTGGGCGGAGGCATCGGATCCCTGGCTGCCGCAGCCCTCCTCGGCGCCGCCGGGCACGCGGTGACCGTGCTGGAGGGCGGGGACACCCTGGGCGGAAAGAGCCGGCGCGTCGAGGTTGCCGGGCAGCGCATGGACACCGGACCCTCCCTGTTCACCTTCCCGGGAGTCTGGGAAGAACTGCTCCGCCGTATCGACGCCCTCGCCGGCAGGACGCCCGGCAGCGCCGCCGGCACCGCCGGGCTCGAACTCGTTCGGCTCACCGAAGTGGGAACGTACTCCTTCCGGGGCGAGGCCTGCAGCCTTCCGGTGCCGCCCGGCCACCCCTGGCATGCCGCCTGGGAACGGTTCGCTGCGCTGCACGGGGGCCTCGGGCCGGAGGTCACCACGCTGCTGACCACCCCTCCGCTCGAACGCGCCGCGTATCCCGCGCTCACGCGGCTCGCGCGGCTCTACGGGGCCCGCCTCACCACCCGCAGCTATTTGGACAGCCTGCCCTGGCTCCCGGAGGGGCTCCGGGAGGTCATCGCAATCCACACCCTGAACGCCGGGGTCAGTCCCACCCGGACGCCCGCGCTGTACGCGAGCATGCCTGCGGTCATGGCCCAGGACGGTGTGTGGGTTCCCCGGGGCGGGGTGTATGAGCTGGTGCTGGCGCTGGAGCGGCTGGCGGCGGACGCCGGGGTGGAGATCTCCACGGGGGAGCCGGTGGAGAGGATCCGGAGGGGCAGCGTGCGCACGGCCCGGGGGACCTACCCGGCGGACGCCGTCGTCGCCGGCGTCGATGCGCAGCGGGTGGCCGGGCTGCTTACCGGCCGGACGCCGCGGACGCCGCGGAGGCTTTCCTGCTCGGCCGTGGGACTGTACGCGGTGCTGGACCGGCCGCTGCCCGAGGGGACCCCCAGGCACAGCGTGATCCTGCCCGATTCCCCGGGGGAGCTTTACGGCGCGCTGGAGGCCGGGGCGGAACCAGGGCAGACCATGGCCTTTGCGAACTACTATCCGGCGGGCGAGGTGTACCCGAATGCGGCCCCGACGCTTGCCCTGCTGCTGACCAGCCCGGCGAACGGCCGGGCCTACGCCCTGGACGACCGTTTCATCGCCGGGGAGGTCGACCGGGTCTCGCAGGCCCTCGGACTGCCGGAGCCGCTGGCCGGCTATCTGGGCGAACACGTCGTCCTCGACCCGGCGTATTTCAGCGAGGCCGGGTCGGCCGGCGGCGCGCTCTACGGGGCCGTCCACCCCGCGTGGCTCAGCGGGCCGTTCCACCTTCCGGCCCAGTGGAGCCCCCGCAGGCCCTGGCTGTGGCGGGTGGGTGCCTCGGTGCATCCCGGCGGTGGGCTGCCGGCGGTCCTGGGCGGGGCGATGATGTCCTCGGAACGGCTGCTGCGCTCGCTTCCACGGCGCCGGCGGCCCTGACCGCCCCGCCGATCAGGCGTGCCGGGCGGCCGGAGCAGGCGTGGGGACGGCGGCGAGCGCAATGCGGCGCCGCACCACGAAGGCGAGGAGTGCCGCCGCCAGCAGGGCGGGGAAAATCAGTGCGGAGAAGATCGAGACCCCGAGCCAGAAACTGAGCGAGAGCAGCAGGCTGTCAAGCAGCCCGGGTAGGACGGGGCGGCGGGTGAGGCGTCGTCCACCCAGCAGGGTCAGGAGCGCCGCGGCGCACAGCCCGGACAGCAGCCAGCCGGCGTAGTTGCTCAGCGGTACCCCGTAGTAGGGTCCGCCATCGGCCCAGATCCAGAACCGCAGTGAGACAGCGCCCGGGTCAAGGACTCCGTCGACCAGGACCAGCAGCACCGCCGAGGCGGCGATGGTCCGCAGGACCGTCCACCGTCCCGCGAAGACCGCGACGGTTCCGATCACCAGCGGAACATAGGACAGCGGCAGCAGGAACGGCACCAGGCCGAAGGCCTTCGGCCCGAGGGGATCGCCGTAGGAGAAGTCGCCGTAGGGGAAACCGGTGGCCACGCCGACGCCCTCGATCAGGTAGCCGAAGACCGACACCGCCGCCAGCGCGGCCGCGGCCCGGGCCGGCCCCAGCTGGCGGACCAGGGCGATGAACGCGGGAAGCGCGATGAGGAGGTTGAAGAAGTAGGAGGCGGTCTCGGCCCCCGGGGCGTCTGGGAACCGGACGACGAAATACCCGGACACCAGCAGGAACAGGCAGGCGGCGAGCAGGGGCGGAAAGCGGCGGGTTCTGGCGGGGTGCGGCACCTGCCCATCTTTGCAGGTCGGCCCGCCGTGGCGGCGCCGTTGCGTGGGCGTGCCATTAACGGCAACGGCCGGCACGCTGTGCGCGTGCCGGCCGTTGAAGGTGCCTGATCAGCCCTGGCGGGCCTTGATCCGGGGGTTCTTCTTATTGATGACCATGGTGCGTCCACGGCGGCGGACAATCTGGCCGCCGGGGATGGCCTTCAGGGCCCTGAGCGAATTGCGTACCTTCATGATGTACTCCCTGCTGCTGACTATGCGGATGGTATGGGGGGGCCGGGGTGCCGGGGCCGGCTCAGCTCTCGCACTCGGAGCAGTACATTGCTCCGTTGTGCTGGCGGGCCAGCTGGCTCCGGTGACGGACCAGGAAGCAGTTCATACAGGTGAACTCGTCGTCCTGCTGGGGGACGACCTGGATCTGCAGTTCCTCGTGGGAGAGGTCCGCGCCCGGCAGCTCAAAGCCGTCAGCCAGGTCGCTTTCCTCAACGTCGATGACCGCCGTCTGCGAGTTGCCGCTGTGCTTGGCCTTGATCGCCTCGAGCGACTCGTTGACGGGCTGGTCCTCTTGGGCGACGCGTGGGGCGTCGTAATCGGTTGCCATAAAGTGCTTCTTCTCCTTCACACGAGACCAGGATTGACCTAACTCGTGCTGTCGATAACAGGCCGAGGCCTGCGTCTATTCCCGGGCGGCGGCGGCACCGGAGGGCTCGAGGATACGCTGGTAGAGCCGGTGGTCCTGCCACCGTCCGGCGATCCTGAGGTACGCCCGGGCTACTCCGATCTCCTCGAACCCCGCCCGGTCCAGGACCCGCTGGGAGGCGCTGTTGTGCGGCAGGGTCGCCGCCTGCAGGCGGTGCAGTCCGAGGACATCCTGCGCTGCCTCCACCGCGAAGGCGACGGCGGCCGAGCCGATCCCGCGCCCGGTCAACTCCGAATCCACCCAGTACCCCAGGTGACCGTTGAGGAAGGGGCCGCGCACGATTCCGGTGATGGTGACAGTCCCGACGACCTGCCCGTTCCGGCACAGGACCCACGGCACCTCCGAGCCGGCCTCGACGAGGGCGGCTTTCGCTCCGATGACCTCCCGCTGACCCGCGGGGGTGAAGAACCGGTCGGAGCGGGCGGGCTCCCAGGGCGCGAGGTGGTCCCGGTTGCGGCTGTACGCGGCGGCAAGGCGCTCGGCGTCCGAGCTGCGCAGCGGGGCCACCTCGACGCCGCCGGTCAGGCGGGCGGCCTCCGGAGGCCTCACGTGGCGGGAGCGGGCTGAAGTCCGAGGAGGGAGAGGCTGTTCTGCCACAGGGCATCGAGCTGGCCGGGATCGTTGAACAACTTGGCGAAGAGAACCATCCCTTCGATCTGCGCGACGATCGATTTGGCCGTGCCGCGGGGGTCGACTCCTGCGAATTCCCCGGCAGCGGCGCCCTCCCGGACAGCGGCCTCGATGAGGTCGATCTGTTCCTCGAAGATCTGCTGCAGCCGTTCCCGGACCGGATTATCCTGCGCACTGACCTCGAGGGCGAGGTTGCCGAAAAGGCACCCCGTGACCGAGCCTGTTCCCTTCAGCGCCGTCGTCTGTACCTCCGCCGTGGCGAGGAAGAGCTTCCGCAGGCGGTCGAGCGCGGGCTCCGAGGAGGTGAGGATGCCCGACCACTGGGCGCCCTGTTTGATCCAGTGCGCATTGATCACCTCGAGGGCGAGCGCCTGCTTGGACGGGAAAAAGTAGTAGAAGCTCCCCTTCGGTACGCCGGCAGCGGAGCAGATCTCGGCCACGCCGATCGAAGCATAGGCGCGCTGCTGGAAGAGCGCCGTGCTGGCCTCGAGGATTCTCTCGCGTGCGTCTGATTTTCGTCCCATGTTGCAATTATAAGACCAGTCGGCTATAACTGTGCAATCGGTAGTTGACCGATCGTCTACAGGAAGCTGCACACTATGGAATCTCGCAAAGTCGCCGTCGTCACCGGGGGATCACAGGGTATCGGAGAAGGGCTCGCCGCAGCCCTGCGCACCATCGGCTATGCCGTCGTCGCAAACTCCCGGTCCATTGCCCCCGCCGACGAGCCCGACTTCGTCACCGTCGCCGGTGACATCTCGGATCCCGCCGTCGCGGAAAAGGTCGTCGCCACCGCAGTCGAGAAGTTTGGCCGCGTCGACACACTCGTGAACAACGCCGGCATCTTCGTCGGCAAGCCCTTCACCGAGTACACCAAGGAAGATTACGACCGGGTGGTGCAGGTGAACCTCGGCGGGTTCTTCTATGTGACCCAGCAGGCGATTTCCCGGATGCTCGAGCAGGGCTCCGGACACGTCGTGAATGTGACCACAACACTCGTCGAGTACGCGAACTCGGGCCTTCCCTCCGCCCTGGCCAACCTCACCAAGGGCGGCGTCTCCTCGGTCACCAAGTCGCTCGCCGTCGAATATGCGGGCCGCGGAATCCGCGTCAACGCCGTCTCCCCGGGGCACATCAAGACCCCCCTGCACGCGGGACACAGCCACGACGAGCTCGCGGGCCAGCACCCGATCGGCCGGATGGGCACCGTCGAGGACATCGCCAAGGGCGTCCTCTACCTGGAGCAGGCACCGTTCGTCACCGGCGAGGTCCTCCACGTCGACGGCGGCCAGAGCGCCGGCAGCTAGCTTTCCCGGAGCGGGCCGAACTCCCGCTCCTTCACCGACAGGGACACCGCAGGTGTCCGCACTTCAACTGAAGGACAAGACATGGAACCGTCTGGAATCGAAGCACCTGAAGGGAATGTTCCGGACACCGGCACATCCGGTATCGTCAATGCGGTCTTCACCGGCTGGGCGAGCGGAATCCGGGACCACCGGCCCGAGGAGGTGGCCTCCCTGTTCACCGAGGACGCCCTCTTTCAGGGCCTCGACAGGAGTCACGGCATCGGCCGTCCTGCCGTCATCGCCTACTACGACAAGCAGCCGGCCGGGCTGCAGGCCGACTTCCGGATCCTCAAGCACCGCCGGCTGTCCGTCGACGTCGTCGTGGCCTACGCCGACGTCGACTTCTCGTTTCTTGATGGCCGGGTCATTCCGGTCCACCTGACGGTGGTGCTGCAGCGATCCGGCGGAAGCTGGCTCATCAGCCACTACCACGTCTCGAAGATCCAGTAGGATCCGGCCCCGCCGTCAGTCGTACGCTCCGGCAAACGAGGCGAAGATTTCGGCGGCGGGACCCAGCCGGGCCAGGGGCGCGGACTGCCCGGCCCAGAAACTGGCGAGATCGGCCCGCCCCTTCTCCTCTGCGGCCCTGCGGAACGGCGAGGTCATCGCACCGAGGGCTGGGTACGGAATCCGGGTGTCCCACCCGGCCGCCTCCCGGGTTACCCGGTTGACCAGACCCCGGGCCAGGCGCCCGGTGAAGGCGCCGGTCAGGACCGTGCTGCGGCCTGCCGGTCCGGTGACCGCCTCCTTGTGGACCGCAGAGGCGGCCGACTCGTCCGACACGAGGAACGCCGTTCCAACCTGCACACCCTCAGCCCCCAGTTCGTGTGCCGCCCGGACCTGGGCGGGCGTGGCGATTCCGCCGGCGGCAACGACCGGCGTATCGACGGCCGCCGCCACCTGGGGCACCAGCGAGAACGTCCCGACCAGGGATTCCTCCGCCGGGGCAAGGAAGGCACCGCGGTGCCCGCCGGCGTCGCTGCCCGAGGCGACGATCACATCCACGCCGGCCTCCTCGAGGGCGGCCGCCTCGTCGACCGTCGTTGCCGTTCCCACCAGGCGGATTCCGGCGCGCCGCGCGCGGTCCACAGTGTCGGCCGCCGGCGCACCGAACACAAAACTGATGACCGGTGGTGCCGCGGCCAGGAGTGCGTCCAACTGGGCATCGAAATCAATCGGCGCACCCACCGACGGCTCCGGCGGGTCGATGCCCAACTCCTCGAAATACGGGGCCAGCAACGCCGCCTGTGCCACCAGTTGGTCGACGCCGGCCGCTGATTCACCGCCCAGCGGTATCCAGAGGTTGACTGCGAAGGGCCGGGCCGTCGCGTCCTTGAGCCGGCCCACCAGCGCCGTGATCTCCTCGGGACGGAGGTGGTGGGCGCCAAAGGATCCAAGTCCGCCCGCCTCCGCGACGGTGGCGACAAGGGGTTCGGAGGAGAGGCCGCCGCCGAAGGGGCCCTGAATGATGGGGAAATTCAGGCCGAGCAGATCGGCCACCCGTGTCTGCCGCAGCAAGGTCATGCTTGCAGGCCTTTCATTTCGCGATGTTTCATTGTTTGCCTTCCCATCCTTGACATGATATTAGGCGCTCACCTATAACTGAAGCGCCATAGTAGACCGAACATCTAGAAAGGCGTTCCCCTCATGTCTGCAGACCCGGAAGCCCCCTGGAATCCGTTCAGTTTTACCGAGGCCGCAGCGTCGCTGCGGTTGGTCCCCACCGCACCCGTTCCCGAGATTGCCCGCGGGCCGAAGGTTCCGGATGAGGGATACTACGTCGAGGAGCTCGCCGACGGGATGTTCCTGTTGAGTGACGGCTCCTATCAGATGATGTTCGTCGTCACCGATGACGGAGTCATTGCCGTTGATGCTCCGCCGACCCTGGGTCATAACATTCTTCGGGCGATCAAGGGCGTCACGTCAAAGCCCATCACCCAGATTGTCTACAGCCACCAGCACGCCGACCATGTCGGGGCGATGTCGCTCTACCCCCAGGATGTTCCCCGGTATGCCCAGCGGATCACTGCGGAGCGCCTGCGGAGGCTGGGGGATCCGAACCGGCCCCTTCCCACGGTCGAGTTCGACGACGGCTACACCCTGCAGTCGGGGGATCACACCCTGCAGCTCGACTACAAGGGTCCAAACCATGCCGAGGGGAACATTTTCATCCACGAGCCCAAGCGTCAGGTGCTGATGCTCGTCGATATCATCTTCCCGGGGTGGGTTCCCTTCTCGAACCTTGCCGTGTCCGCCAATATCCCGGGGTATGTCACCGCCGTGGACCAGGCCCTTGGCTACTCCTTCGAGAAGCTGGTCGCCGGACACGTGACCCGTTCCGGCACCCGCAAGGACGTCGAGGTGCAGGCCGAGTACCTGAGGGACCTGCACAATACGACGGAGGCGGCGCTGTCCTCGGTCGATCTGGGCGAGATTATGGCCCCGGTTGATATGTCGAACGCCTGGGCGGTTTTCCGGGCCTACCTCGACGCGGTCGCGGCGAAGTCCGCCGACGAGCTGATTCCGCGCTGGGTGGACCGGTTGGGCGGAGCGGACGTTTTCACCCTGCCCAACGCCTGGGCCATGATGGAGGCCCTGCGCCTCGACTACGGAAGCCTCGGCCCGTTCGGTATCGCGGACTAGGAGTGCGTCCTCCCGCGCTGCGGCCGTAGGCGCCGGCCGGCCCTCCCGGGCGGGCCGGCCCGTCCCGGCGCGGGAGTCTTCCGTGTGTTCAACAGCAGTCCCTTCGGGCCGCCGCCGCTGCCGGACGCCCGCTGTTCCACCCTGCGGATTTCTGCCCACTCCTGTTCGACGTCCCGTCCCGGCGGCTGCGGAACAACCGTCGGAAGGGGTCCGGCCGCAGGGGAATTATTCTCTTCGCCTTTGAGTTGATACGCATACACGATCAACTACTCCTAATGTAGGAGTAGGAAAAAATCCTCCGGATGGGCAGCTCCCAGGCCCACCGTCGAGCAATACGAAATTCAATAGCCGGCCGTAATTGTTCTGCCGGCCCTCTGCGGAATAAGACTGACCATTTCCGCATTTCCGAGAGCCGGGATAGTGCAGGGGAGCCCGGCGCGGCGGTTCCAACCACCACCACTAACCACCACCACTAACCACCACCACTAACCACAACCACTAACCAGGAAGAGGATCGTCATGGAATTCAAACTTGAGGTAGTAGCCGTTCCCGTCACGGACGTGGACCGGGCCAAGGCCTTCTACGACTCACTGGGTTGGCGCTTCGACGCCGACTTCACCGTTGACGAGGACCTCCGGGTCGTCCAGTTCACCCCTCCGGGCTCGGGTGCCTCGATCATGATCGGCAAGGGCATCACCGCCGGCGCCCCCGGCTCCCTGCAGGGCCTGTACCTGATCGTCGATGACATCATCGCCGCCCGCGAGGACATCGCCGCCCGCGGCATCGAGATCTCCGAGGTCTGGCACGACGCCAAGGGCATCTGGCACCACGAAGGGGAGAAGGACCGCGTCGCCGGACCCGACCCCGAGCGCAAGACCTACGCCTCCTACGCCTCCTTCACCGACCCCGACGGCAACGGCTGGTTCCTCCAGGAGATCACCACCCGCCTGCCCGGCCGCATCTAAGTCCGGCCAATAGACCCCGCCGCGGCGTCCGGATCACCGGGCGCCGCGGCGGTTCCAACCCAGAGGATCGTGCCGGTGGAGCAACACCGGAACGTAGAAGACATCCACGCAGAAGAGATTCAAGGCAGAACCGAAATTTTGAGGGAAGACACGACAATGGAAAAGACTGAGTACGACCTGATCGTTCTGGGCGGAGGTGCAGTTGGCGAGAATGTGGCCGACCGTGCCGTCCAGGGCGGATTGACCGCAGTGGTCGTTGAGGCCGAGCTGGTCGGAGGCGAGTGCTCGTATTGGGCGTGCATGCCCTCGAAGGCGCTGCTGCGCTCAGCTCAGGTGCTGCGCGCGGCTCGGCACATGCCCGGCGCAGCGGAGGCGGTCACCGGCGAGCTGAACGTTGACGCGGTGCTGGCCCGGCGGAATGCCTTCACCAGCAACTGGGACGACGCCGGCCAGGTGGGCTGGCTCGAGGGCGCCGGAATCGACCTGGTGCGCGGCCATGGACGGATCAGCGGCACCAGGGAGGTCACTGTGACCGCCGCTGACGGTACCGTCACCGTGCTCACCGCACGCCATGCGGTGGCCGTGACCACCGGCTCCGACGCCGTGATTCCTCCGATCGAAGGCCTCGCCGAGGCCCGCCCCTGGACGTCCCGGGAGGCGACGAGCATCAAGTCCGTGCCCGAAAGCCTTGCCATCATCGGCGGCGGTGTCGTGGCAACGGAGATGGCCACCGCCTTCGCCGGCTTTGGCACGAAGGTCACCCTGATCGCCCGCAGCGGCCTGCTCACCGAGATGGAGCCCTTCGCGGGTGAAATGGTCGGCGCATCCCTGCGCGAGCTGGGTGCCACGGTGCTCACCGACACCAAGACCACGAAGGTTACGCGGGACGGGGATACCGTCACCATCGAAACCGCCGACGGCGGCACGATCACCGCCGGAGAGGTCATTGTGGCCACCGGGCGCAGCCCGCGCAGCTCCGACATCGGTCTGGAGACGGTGGGACTCGCTGCCGGTGCCTGGCTGGAAACGGATGACACGATGCAGGTTCCCGGCTATGACTGGCTCTACGCAGCCGGCGATGTGACCGGGCGGGTGCTGCTCACCCACCAGGGCAAGTACCAGGCGCGCGCGGCAGGTGACGTGATTGCGGCCCGGGCCACCGGTGCCGTAATCTCGGACGGCCCGTGGGGCACCCATGTGGCTACCGCCGATCACGAGGCGGTTCCGCAGGTGACCTTCACCGACCCCGAGGTCGCCTCGGTGGGCCTGACCGCTGCGGCCGCACGCCGCGCCGGTTATGAGATCCGGGTTGTGGATTACGAGCTCGGCTGGACTGCCGGCGCCTCGGTCCACGCCGATGGGTACACCGGCAAGGCCCGCATGATCGTCGATGAGAAGCGCAAGGTCGTCCTTGGGGTGACCTTCGTGGGACCCGACGTCGCGGAGCTGGTCCAGGCCGCGACCATGATCATCGTCGGCGAGGTCCCCCTTGACCGTCTCTGGCACGCTGTGCCCGCGTACCCGACGATCAGTGAGATCTGGCTGCGCCTGCTCGAAACCTACGGCCGTCCCCAGCCGGTCTCGGCCAAGTAACCGGCCCCGCCGGTTACCGCAGCTCCGTCAGGGGCGGCCCCCGTCCGGGCCGCCCCTGACGGCACACGCACACCGACCGCCCGCAGAGGGCGAACCATCACCCGCCCGCAGAGGGCGAACCACCACCCGCCCGCAGAGGGCGAACCACCCGGCGCCTGCGCCGGACAGTCAAGGAGATCCCGATGGCGCTTTCGGACCGCGAGCAGCAACTGTTCGACCAGCTGGAAAAACAGCTGAGTGACGATGACCCCCGGCTCGCCGCCGCGCTCGCTCCGGCCGCGGCTCCCACCGTGTCCACCCGCCGCATCGTTCTGGGCATACTCATTGACGTCGCAGGGTTCATCCTGGTCTTCATCGGGGTGATGCTTTCGGGCCTCGCCGCCAGCATCTCTGTCGGCGTCTTCGGCTTCGCCGTCATGGTCGTGGGCCTGTATGTTGCGCTGAGCGCGGCGGAACCACGGCCAAGCGGCAGCCAGTGGCTGCTTGACTGACTTCCACCGGCCTCCGGGCCGCAGGCCGGTGCCGGCCCGGCTCAGGTGCTGAGCCGGTCCACGATAGACGCCGCGGAGCCGGCAACGCAGCGGTTGAAGCCGGTGCCGGCCCACAGGTTGATGCGGTGGGGGTCGTTCGCCGCCGCCGCGGCCGCCCGCAGCGGACTCGTCAGGTGATGGATTTCGGGATACCCGAAGGGCGCCACCGGGTCGTACCGCTTCATGAAGTCATTGGAAAGGCCCCGGGCATACCGGCCCGAGAAGGCCCTTGTCACCGCGGTGGCTTGAAACGCGGGTGAGGCCAGCGCCGCCCGGTGCGCCGCCCGCGTTCCCGCTTCCTCGGCCCGCAGGAAGGCGGTGCCGGCCTGCACGGCCACGGCACCCCGGAACAGGGCCTCCTGAACATCGGCCCGGGTGGCGATCCCGCCCGCGGCGATCAGGGGGATTCCCAACCCGGCCAGGTCCTCCAGGAGCGCGTACAGGGGCGTTGGATCGCCCGGCGCGGTGGCGTCGAAGGTTCCGCGGTGGCCGCCGGCTTCGGGCCCCTGAACGGAAAGGGAATCCGCCCCTGCCGCTGCGGCCTTCTCCGCTTCGGGCCGTGAGGTGACGGTGACCGTTACGGCCACTCCGCGGTCTCGGAGTGCTTCGATGATGCCGGGCTCCGGCACGTCGAAGGTGAAGGACGCCACGGCCGGGGCGAGCTCGAGGAGGACGCCGATCTTGTTCTCCCAGTCATCGTCGTCGTATCGCGGCTCGCCCGGGTCCACCCCGAGGTGTTCCGCTTCGGGGGCGAGGGCCTGCGCGTACTCGGCCAGCTGGTCGGGACGGGCGGCCGAGGGCTGGGGGACGAAGAGATTGACGCCGAACGGGGCGTCGGTCGCTTCCCTCACCGCGGCGATCTCGGCGCGCAGGGCACCGGCCGTCTTGTAACCCGCGGCGAGGAATCCAAGTCCACCGGCTCCGCTCACCGCGGCGGCCAGCCGCGGCGTGGACGGGCCGCCGGCCATGGGCGCCTGAATCACCGGCCGGGGAATGCGCGTGATAGCAAAACGGTTAGCTCTATACGTGGAGGCGTTCACAGTGCCGGCCCCTTTCGTGCGGAAGTGCGGTGGTTGGACGGCGGAGCCCGCAGACGCGGACCCTCCGGTTCGCTTCCAGTAATTCACATCTCGTCAAAGTCGACCGCACGTCCAGCTTTTCAGGCCGGGGTCCGTCGACCACGAGCTGCAGGGCCGGCGGGCGGCGGCCAACAAACCTCGCGGTCAGCCGCGCCACCAGGAGACTCACTTGTCCACCACCCAATCACCCATCGACAGCTCAGCACCTGCTGCTCGTTCCCGCTTCACCCTTCCCGCCCCGGTAGCCTTCGTGGGAAGCGCGATCGCCTTCACCAGTCTGTACCTTGCGGCGGGAGCGCCGACACCCCTGCTGCCGCTCTACCAGGAGCAATGGAACTTCCCGGCGGTCGTCCTGACGGCGGCGTTCGCCGCCTACGCCGGAGGTTTCCTCGCGGCCCTCCTGACCGTCGGCTCCCTCTCCGACCACATCGGCCGCAGGCCCGTGCTCATCGGAGCTCTCCTGGTGCAGCTCGTCTCGACCATAATGTTCGTTCTCGCGCCCGACGCCGGCTGGGTGATCGCTGCGCGCGTTGTCCAGGGCATCGCCACGGGCGCCGCGACCAGCGCCTTCTCGGCCTCGCTCGCCGAGCTCGCCCCGATCAAGCACAAGAAACTCGGTTCCATCCTTGGCAGTGTCGGCGTGACCGGCGGCCTCGCCCTGGGCGCCTTGCTTGCCGGGTTCGCCATCGAGTTCACCCCTTTCCCGAACGGCCTGATCTTTACGGTCCTCGCCGTCATCGCGGTTCTGGGGATCGTCGTCGTCGCCCTGACCGCAGAGAGTGCGACGCGCCGCCCCGGAGCGTGGCGTTCCCTGATCCCGCGCGCGGCCATCGCTGCCGCTGCCCGGAAGGAATTCGCCGCCGCCGCCCCCGTCATCGCCGCGACCTGGATGCTCGCCGGGCTCTCCCTCGGGCTCGCGCCGACGCTCGTGCGGAACGTCTTCGAGGTTGACAGCGCACTGCTCAACGGCCTGGTCGGCTTCGTTGCAGCGGGCGCCTCGGCGGTCTCGGGCATCGTGTTCTCCCGCCTGGCCCCGCGCGCCGGAATAAAGCTCGGGATCTACGCCTCGGCCGTCGCTGCCATCGGCAACGTAACGAGCGTGCTCACCGGGACCCTCGTTCTGATGGTCGTCAGCTTCGTGATCGGGGGTATCGGCTTCGGCAGCGCCTTCTCGGCTTCCCTGCGTCTCATCGTGCCGCTGACCGACCCGCAGCACCGCGCGGGAACCATCGCGTCCGTCTTCGTCGTCGCCTACATCGCCTTCGGCCTGCCGGTCGTCCTCGTCGGCCTGCTCGCCGCGCCCCTGGGTCTGCCGACGACGGTAGTCGGATACGGAGCCGTGATCCTGCTCCTCGGGCTGATCGGCCTGATCGCCCAGTTCCGCGTCACCCGCAGCGCCAGGGCCTAGCTTCGGCCCGCCCGTAACTGGCTCCTGCCGGGACGCATTGGCCGCCCCGCCCATCTCGGGCAGGAGCTCAACGCGCTCAGAACGCGCCATCCGGTACCAGCCGGGTGGCGCGTTCTGCATGTGCCGGGTGTTGCATCTGCCGGGTCCCCTACCCGAAGGTGAAGCAGTACACCCCGGTTCCCGGGTCGAGGAATTCGATCTCGGCGGTGCCCTCGATCCCGGGACCGCTGCGCCGAAGGAGCTGGTACAGGCCCGGCCCGGTGATCGTGCCGTAGCCGGCCTCATCGAGGTCGAGGCCGGAATCGGGGCCGGGTTCCCGGCCGTCCAGCAGGACCCGCAGGCGCACGGCCGACCCCAATGCGGCCGGAGCCGCAACCAGGTGGAGGTCGCGGGCGTGGAAGCGGCAGAGCAGTCGCCCTCCCGGCGCCTCGGACACCGTCGCCTCAGCGCCGGCCGTCCAGTCGCCAACCAGGGCCCACTGCCCACGCCGCAGCCGGGAGGGCGCGGAATAGGCGTGCAGGCGGTCGGCCGCCAGGCCGCCCGGGGACGCGAATCCGGAGGTCCGCTGGTATCCGAGGTAGGTTTCGGCCGACCGGAGGGTGTTCCAGTCCGCGGCGGCTTCAATTCCCGCGCCGGTGACCGGCCCCACCGCCGGACCCGGATCGGCGGACCCCGCCTCGGCCAGCAGCCGCCGGAGCGCCGCCTCGGTCTCCTCGTAGTCGCCCTCACCGAAGCTGGTGTGGCGGAGGCGGCCACGCGCGTCCACGAGGTACACCGCCGGCCAGTAATGGTTGTCGAAGGAGCGCCAGACCCGGAAGGAGTTGTCGACAGCGACCGGATAGCCGATGGACAGGGCCTCCATCGCGGGACGGACATTCCCGACGTCGTGCTCAAAGGAGAATTCGGGTGAATGCACCCCGATCACCACCAGGCCGTGGCGCCGGTAGGCCTCCTCCCAGGCGCGCACGTACGGCAGGGCCCGGAGCCAGTTGATGCACGTGTAGGTCCAGAAGTTGACCAGGACCACCCGGCCGCGGAGGGCAGCCCCGGTCAAGGGGGGCGAGTTGAGCCATTCCGTGGCGCCGGCGAAGGAAAACGACTCCTCGTCCGGCAGCCGGCCCCCGGGCTGGACGGCCGGGCTTTCGGCCGGACCGACGTCGTTCGACAAGTTTTCTGGGAAGTCGTCTTCGGAAGTCATGATGGAGTTCCTTCGCTCGGTGCGGGCCCCAGGGGACCATTATGAGCACTCCGGACCACTTACCGCACCCGTTCAGCACGCCATTCAGCACCCCGTTCAACCCCCGTTCGCACCCCGGACGCCGCGCGGGGCCCGCCCGCCCCGCGTTGCGCCGGGGGACCGCAACCGGGGAAGGTGGAGGGGACACTTCCGATCGGAACAGTAGAGGTCGGAGCAGTGGTGGCGTAAACAGCGTGGATCGTAACAGTGTGGGTCGGAACAGGAGAGAGCGGCATGGATCGTAACAGTGGGTGCACCGGAGTGGTGAGGCACGGGGTCATGACAGGCCGGTCGACCGACGGGAGCCTGCTGTGCCTTCGCTGATCGGTCGCCTGCGCTCCTCCTGGACCGTCGCCGTGCCGGCGGTCGCGCTGCTCGTGCTCGTCCTGACCTGGCAGCGGAACCTGGGGGCACTGGCCGTGACCGTGGTCGCCGTGGTGCTGGTAGGGGCCATCCTGGCCGCGGTGCACCACGCCGAGGTGATAGCCCACCGGGTGGGGGAGCCCTTCGGATCGCTCGTCCTCGCCGTGGCGGTGACGGTGATCGAGGTGGCGCTGATCGTCACGCTCATGATCTCCGGCGGACCCGAGACCGCCTCGCTGGCCCGCGACACGGTCTTCGCCGCGGTGATGATCACCGCCAACGGGATTGTGGGACTGGCGCTGCTCGTGGGCGCAGTGCGCTTCGGGACTGTCCGGTTCAATACCGAGGGGACGGGCGCCGCCCTTGCCGTGATTGCCATGCTCGCCACCATGACCCTGGTGCTGCCCAGCTTCACCTCCGCCCGCTCCGGGCCGGAATTCTCGCCGGCGCAGCTGGCCTTTGCCGGGGTCGCCTCCCTTGCCCTGTATGCCGCCTTCGTCTCCACCCAGACAGTGCGCCACCGCGACTTCTTCCTGCCGGTGCCCCCGCATCCCGGCAGGCGGACCGCGGCCGCCGATGACGCCGAGGAACACGCAGCGCCCCCCACCACCCGTGCCGCGCTCGTCAGCCTCGGCCTGCTGGCTGCCGCCCTGGTCGCCGTGGTCGGGCTGGCGAAGACCGTCTCGCCCACCATCGAGGCCGGGGTGAAGGCGGCAGGCGTTCCCGAGTCGTTCGTCGGTGTGATCATCGCGCTGCTGGTGCTCACCCCGGAGGGCATCGCTGCCACCCGGGCGGCACTGCGTGACCGCATCCAGACCAGCCTCAATCTCGGTTACGGCTCGGCGATTGCGAGCATCGGCCTGACGATTCCCGCGATCGCCCTGTCCACGCTCTGGCTCGAGGGGCCCCTCATCCTGGGTCTCGGCTCCACTCAGATCGTGCTGCTGACCCTGACGGTCGTCGTCAGCGTGCTCACGGTGGCGCCGGGGCGTGCGACCCGGCTTCAGGGAACAGTTCATCTCATCCTGTTGGCGGCGTTCATCTTCCTCGCTATCAATCCGTGAGCCGCGGGAAGTGGTGCTAGTCCTTTTCTAGGACTGTATGGTAGTCTGTAAGGACTTTTCCCCCACCGAAGGTTTTCCATGCGTATCCAGGGCTCAACCGTTCTTGTCACCGGGGCCAACCGTGGCCTCGGCCGTCTCTTCGTCGAGGAGCTCCTCGAGCGCGGAGCGGTGAAGGTCTACGCGGCCTCCCGTTCCGGCATCGAGGTCAGCCAGCCGGGTGTCGTGCCCGTGGCCCTCGACATCACCGACCCCGCCGCCGTCGCCGCGGCCGCGGCCGCCGCGCAGGACGTCAACATCCTGATCAACAACGCGGGCATCCTCACCCCGACCAGCCTCCTCGAGGGCTCCGCGGCCGCGGTGCGCCAGGAGCTGGAAACCAACTTCTTCGGCACCCTCGAGATGACGCGGGCGTTCGCGCCGGTCATTGCCGCGAACGGCGGTGGAGCAATCCACAACGTGCTCTCCGTGTTGTCCTGGGCGCATTTCCCCGACGTCGGAGCGTACAGCGCCGCGAAGGCCGCCTCATGGGCGATGACCAACGCAGCCAGGCAGGAGCTCGCTCCCCAGGGCATCGCCGTCTCCGCGCTGCATGTGGGCTGGATGGACACCGACATGGGCGCGCACGTCCCGGCCGAGCAGAAGTCCGACCCGGCCGAGGTGGTCTCCGCGGCGCTTGACGCCGTCGAGGACGGCGAGCCGGAGGTGCTCTTCGGCGAGCTGACCCACAATGTGCGCGAGGCGCTCGCCGGCGACCTCTCGCAGCTCTACCCCGACATCACCGTCCGGGAACTCAAGGCCAGCTAGCCGGCGGCTCCGTCCCGGACGGAGTTTCCCTTGACCGAAGCAGCGGGTCCTCCGGCCATGGAGGCCCCGCTGCTTCAGTTACAGGGCCGCCTCAGCCGCCCAAGCGCTCCCAATCGGGGCGCAGCACCGACATGAGGACGGCGTCGATGTACTCGCCATCGAACTTGAACGCCTCCCGCAGGGTTCCCTCCACGACGAAGCCCGCCTTCTCATAGGCCCGGCGGGCGCGGGGGTTGAACGCGAAGACCTCGAGGGAGATCCGGTGGAGCCCGGTGGCGGCGAAGGCATGGCCGATGAGAAGGCGGGTCGCCTCGGAGCCAATGCCGCGGTCCCGCCCCGCCGGCCCAAGCAGGATGCGGAAATTGCAGGCGTCGTCGTCGGGCTGCCACTCATTGAGCACCGCTTCACCGACGCAGCCCCCGGTCCGGGAATCGAGGACGGCAAGGTCCAGCCGGTCCCGCTGGTGGACCCGGGTCTGGTACCAGGTGCGCGTCCGCTCATCCAGCTCCTGCGTTCCGGCCTCCGCCTCGGCCGTGGAGTGGACGCTTCCGGTGAGCCGCAGCACCTCGGGATCGGCAAGGATGGGCCCCATCGCCTCGATGTCCCGGGAGGTGAAGGGACGAAGCGTGCACAGGGTTCCCCTGAGGGTGGGCTGCTCGGAAAAGAGGACCGGCGGAGACATGGTCGAAGTGTAGGTCATCCGGCGGATCCCGGACCGCCGTTCAGCATCCTTGCCACCTTCGCCTCCAGGGACGCGACCGCCGTGTCCGGCAGCACGATCAGTCCGTCGAGTTCCCGCCGCGCCCGCCGGTACGCGGTCTGCCGCTCGGCCGGGCTGGCAGCGTTGTCGAGCGCCAGGGCGATGAATTTCCGGGCCCGGGCCAGCCGCTGGCGTTCCGGTCCGGTGAAGGCCGAGTCCTTGAGCCGGCGTGCCTCCGCCTCGGCGACCTGGAAGGCGACGTCGTAGTCATTGACCGCAGAGCGGTACTCGGCGAATTCGGCGGCGCTCAGGGTCTCCGGTGCGGCCGGGCGGAGGGCGTCGGCTGCGCGCTTGGCGCGGAGGAAGGCGACGGTCAGGGGTTCACGCACGTCGGTCATCAGGGGATAGTCGATCAGCTTCCCCACGTCGAGTTCGTAGTCCAGCCACTTCCGGTTGACGGCATCGTGGGCGGCGGTCACCGCTTCCACCTCGCCGATCCTCGCCTGCCGGACCTGCTCGCCCTGGTGCTTCAGGGTGTAAAGCTCCACCTTGCGCTGGTGCCTGCGCTCATTGGCCCGGGACCAGGACCGTCCCCAGGCAGCGAACACCCCGCTCAGCGGAAAGATGAGCCACCAGTAGCTGCCGGCGAATTCGAAGAGGGGCTCCACGGCATCATCGTAGTTCCGGTGCCCGCCGTGCGCACCGCACCGGGCAGCGGAAGACCCGGTGCGGAGGTGCCGCACCGGGTCTTCCGTTGATCACCGGCGGGTGGTGCGGTTCAGCAGCTGCTCCAGGGCGATCGTCCCGTCGGTCTTGGGCAGCAGGAGCCACAGCACCCCGTACATCGGCAGGCTCACCACCGGAAGCAGGAAGCTCAGGAGCATTGCGATCCGCACGTAGGACACCGGCCAGTTGAACTGCGCCGCGATCCCCGAGGCGACGCCCCCGAGGATGCCGCCGGGCGCGCGTTTGACGGGGGAGGAGCGGAGGATCCGGAACAGGGTGTCCATGGTGAGCCTTTCGGTTGGAGGGCGGAGTCAGAGGCCTGCGGTCTCAGTATGGCCGTTGTCGCCGTCGGGGTCTTCGCCTGCCGCGGATGACCGGCGCGTCATCGATGAGATGCCACCCACCACGAGGGCGATCCCCGCGCCGATGAGGAGCCCCAGGAGCACGATCCCCAGGTCGAACCGGATGCCGGTGAGCAGCGAGACAAGGATCAGGGCCGCGACCGCCAGGATCACCGCTCCCCAGACGACGGTTCCCGTACGCACCCGGCGGGGTGCTGCTGACTTTTCGGAGGTACTCATTGGTCGAATCCATTCTCGTTTTGTGAAACGCTGACCTGGCTGACGGCGCCGCCGACCTCAAGGATGATCGACGGGCCGTCGGCTGTTTCGTTCAGCTGGGTGGTTCCGGGCTGCCAGAACCCTTCGGAGACCGAGGCGTCGACGCCCTCGCCCGTGCGCACCGAGCCGAGGGCGACCTCGGAACGGACCTCGACGGGCACGTCGCTCGGGACCAGGACGTCCACACCGCTGGCAAGCACCCGCACCGGGACGACGACGTCAGCTCTCAGGTTGTCGAGGCTGCGCAGGTCAAGCGTGCTGCGCCCGGCGACCACCGTGTAGCCCTCCTCCGCGGCCCGTACCGAGGAAGCCGACAGCGGGGTGTCACGACCGACCACCGAGGCGCCGTCATCGAAGTTGGCGGCTGCCACCGCCGACCCGATCAGGGCGGCGAAGACCATGGCGCCGGCAGCGAAACCGACGAACCCCGAGGACCGCCCGATCAGGCCCAGGGTCACCACGGCGAGGCCCAGGACGGCGGCGCCGGAGGCGAGGGCCACGGGAAGCGCAGTCCGGCCAAGGTCGATCAGGGCCGCGTAGTCGAGGGCGAGGATGATGCCGACGGCGAGCACGGCCGCACCCAGGCTGAGCGCTACTCCGCTGCCGGTGGGGCCGGGGGTGCGGGGGCGCGGCGGCGGTACCGGGCGCAGGGCGTAGCCCGGAGGCAGCGATCCCGGGGGAACGGACCCGCCGGAGAGGTAGTCGGACGGCGTGTACCCGGTGGACGGGGAGTACCCGGCTCCGGGGAAGTCGGCCGGCAGCGGGTCGGCGGGGCGCGGAGGGACGGCGCCGGCGACCAGAGGCTCCGTCGAAGGGTACTGAGAGCCGGTGGGCGGAGGTCCCGCCTGGTAGCTCGTGGACGGAAACTGCTGGGCCGTTCCCGGTGCGCCGTACGCTCCCATCATCCCGGGTGCGCCGGCCGGCCTGCCTGCGGCTGCCGGGTTGTTCCTGCTGCGCGCGGTCAGGGCCCAGTACACGGCATAGACGGCGGCGCCGACCCAGATCAGGGTCCAGAGCACCCCCCAGCCGCCGCCCTCATCGCCGAGGAACGGCAGGTTCGGCCGCCAGAGCCCGGCGATGACCAGGAGCAGCGCCCCGGTCATTCCGGAGGTCCAGCTGCCGCGTCCGGCCGACTCGACGTGGATCCGTCCATCCGGTTCGGGCAGGAGCGCCCACGCCAGGCCGTACAGCAGGACGCCGATGCCGCCGAAGATCGCCAGCACGACGACGATGCCCCGGACCAGGGCCACATCGAGCCCTGTGCGGTAGGCGATGCCTCCCGCCACCCCGCCGATCCAGCGGTCGGAGGTGCGGGTGATCTGCAGCGAGCGCATCCGGTCGAAGAAGCCGTTCGACGGCGCGGGGCGGGGCGGCGGGGCCGCCGTGGAGCCGGACCGGCTGGACCAGCCTCCACCCGGCCCCGTGGAGAAACCGGCCGGATCGGGGACGCGGCCCGGAGGGGCGTCGCCGGCGGGGCGTTCGGGAGGCAGCGGTTCAAGGGGCGGTTCGGAAGTCATAGTCCGATCCTTCCAGTGCGCCGCTGCGCCAGCTATCGGGGGCTGCCCTGAATTCATCCCTGAGGGAACCCCTGATTGTGCGCCCGGGGCATCCCCGAAGCCCATCGGCGTGCTTGGATTGAGCTATGAAACCGCCACTGCTGCGTTCGCCCGACGGCCTGGTCGCCGGCGTGTGCGGTGGACTCGCCCTCCACCTCGGCGTGCGGCTGCGCGTCGTGCGGGTCCTCATGGTCCTGCTGGCCCTGGCCGGCGGTGCGGGGGTCTTCCTCTACGCCTGGCTGTGGATCTTCGTGCCCATGGCCTAGGACCGGCTCGCCGCCCCGCCGTCCCCGGCAGCCCCGCATCCACCGTCCGAACCCTCGGAGCCCGCCAACGCCGCTCCGCCGGTGGCCGGTGCGTTCCTGCGTCCGGCCCGGCGGACCGGCGGGCGCCTCCGCCCCGGACGGAAGGAGCTGCTCCTGGGCGTGGCCCTGCTGCTCCTGGCCGGAGTCTTCATCGCGCAGGAGCTCGGCTTCGCCGTGAGCCTGAGGCAGGTCCTCCCCGTCGCCGCGGCCGGGGTGGGCGCCGTGCTGGCGTGGAGCCAGCTCGATGACGCACGGCGTGAGGGCCTGAGGAACAAGGCGGGAGCCGACCGCGCCGCCGGGCTGGCCCGGCTCCTGCTGGGCCTGGTGCTGGTGATGGTCGGCGTCCTGGTCATGGTCTCCGGGGCGATCTCCTGGGACCTGACCTGGGCCACCCTCCTGGCCACGGGGGCGGTCCTGGCCGGGGTGGCGCTGGTGCTCGCCCCCTGGGCGCTGCGGTTCTGGAAGGACTTCGAGGATGAGAGGGCCGGGCGGGTCCGGGAGGCTGCGCGCGCCGAAATCGCCGCCCACCTCCACGATTCGGTGCTGCAGACCCTCGCCCTGATCCAGAACCGTGCCGGCTCCGAACAGGACGTCGTGCGCCTGGCCCGGGCGCAGGAGCGTGAACTGCGGCACTGGCTCTACGCCGATCCGGCCGGCCACTCCGGCAACCTCACCGACCGTCTCCGGGTTCTGGCGGGGGAGGTCGAGGACAGCTACGGGCATCCCGTCGAGGTGGTCGCCGTCGGAGACGCGCCCCTGACCGCCGGGCAGGAGGCGCTCGCCCAGGCGGCGCGCGAAGCGATCGTCAACGCGGCCAAGCATGCCGGGGGCACCGTCTCGGTCTACCTGGAGGCGGGTCCCTCCGGATCCGAGGCCTTCATCCGCGACCGGGGGCCCGGGTTCGACCCGCTCGCGGTGCCGGCCGACCGTCTCGGAATCCGCGAGTCCATCACCACGCGGATGCAGCGGCACGGGGGCGCCGCCACCATCCGCAGCGGTCCCGACGGGACCGAAGTCCATCTCAAGATGCCCGAGCAGGAGAACCGCAGCCATGACGGATGAGCCCATGCCGAACAATCCGCCTCCAACGGTGTCCGTCGTCGTCGTCGACGACCACGCCATTTTCCGCTCCGGTCTCCGCTCGGACCTCGACAGCCGGATCCGGGTGGTGGGTGAGGCGGCCACCGTCGAGGAGGCGGTCGCCGTGGTCCGGGCCCGCCGGCCGGACGTCGTCCTGCTTGACGTCCACCTACCCGGCGGCCGGGGCGGGGGAGGGGCCGAAGTGATCGCCGGCTGCGGCGACCTGGGCGGCTCGACGCGCTTCCTGGCCCTGAGCGTCTCCGATTCCGCCGAGGACGTCGTGGCGGTCATCCGCGCCGGGGCCCGGGGGTACGTCACGAAGACCATTTCCGGTGCGGGGATCTCCGACGCCGTCTTCCGGATCGCCTCGGGGGACGCGGTGTTCTCCCCGCGGCTGGCCGGCTTCGTCCTTGACGCCTTCGGCACCGCCGCCGTCGCCTCCACCGGCACCGAGCTGGACCGGCTGTCCGCCCGCGAGCTCGAGGTGATGCGGCTGATCGCCCGCGGCTACAGCTACAAGGAGGTGGCGAAGGAGCTGTTCATCTCGGTCAAGACCGTCGAGACCCACGTGTCGGCGGTGCTGCGCAAGCTCCAGCTCTCCTCGCGCCACGAACTGACCCGGTGGGCCGCCGAACGGCGGCTGCTCTGAGCGGGGCCCACTCCGCGGCCCCTGCTCTGAGCGGGGCCCCTCCGCGGCCTACTTCGCGCCGGCGAGGAACTCCTGCAGCCGCGCCACTCCGGTAGCCAGGTCCTCGTCGCCGAGGGCGTACGAGAGCCGGAGGAAGCCGCTCGGGCCGAAGGCCTCACCCGGGACCACGGCCACCTCGACCTGCTCCAGGATGAGGGTGGCCAGCTCGGCGGAGGTCCGTGGGGCGGTTCCGGCCAGGCTGCGCCCCAGCAGGCCGCGCACGTCGGCGTAGGCGTAGAACGCGCCGTGGGGCGTGGGGCACTCGACGCCGTCGATGGCGTTCAGCCCCGCCACCATGGCCCGGCGGCGCCGGTCGAAGGCGGTCTTCATCTCCTCGACCGCGGTGAGCGGGCCGGAGACGGCGGCCAGGGCGGCCATCTGCGACACGTTCGCCACATTCGACGTCGCATGCGACTGGAGGTTCGTCGCCGCCTTGACGAGGTCCTGCGGGCCGACCATCCAGCCCACGCGCCAGCCCGTCATGGCATAGGTCTTCGCCACGCCATTGACGATCACCACCCGGTCACCCAGCGCGGGCGCCGCCGCGGCGATCGAGGTGAAGGGAACGCCGTCGTACGTCAGGTGCTCGTAGATCTCATCGGTGACCACCCACAGCCCCTGGTCCGCCGCCCAGTTCCCGATCTCCTGCACCGCCTCCGCCGGATACACGGCGCCGGTGGGGTTCGACGGCGACACGAACAGGAGCACCTTCGTCCGCGGTGTCAGGGCCGCCTCGAGCTGTTCGACGGTGACCAGGTAGCCCTGCTCGGGCCCTGCGAAAACCTCGACGGGAACACCGCCGGCCAGGCGGATGGCCTCCGGGTACGTGGTCCAGAACGGGGTGGGGACCAGCACCTCGTCGCCGGGATCGAGCAGTGAGGCGAAGGCCTCGTAGACGGCCTGCTTGCCGCCGTTGGTCACGAGCACCTGGGCGGGGTCGATGGCGTAGCCGGAGTCACGCTGCGTCTTCGCCGCAATGGCCTGCTTCAGCTCCGGCAGGCCCCCGGCGGGGGAGTAGCGGTGGAAGCGCGGCTGGCGGGCGGCCTCCACGGCCGCCTCGACAATGTAGTCCGGGGTGGGGAAATCGGGCTCGCCGACGCCGAAACCGATCACCGGCCGGCCCGCGGCCTTCAGGGCCTTGGCCTTGGCATCGACGGCAAGCGTCGCAGATTCGGCGATCGAGGCGATCCTGCGGGAGACGCGCGGCAGGGAGTGACGGGTGGAAAGCTCGGTCATCGGGTCCCGTTTTCTCGTGAAGAAGTATGGCAGTCCCAGCTTAGGCTCTCGGCCCGATCCTGCGCCGATCCGTGACGCCCGGGCCCTCCGGCCCCCGCCCCCAGGTCGCCGGTTCGACTCTCCGGCGGGTATTGCGTAGACTTGATCCTCGGTGTTGGATCACTCCAATGGTTCGTGCCCGCGAAACGTCCCCCAGGGACAGCAGCGGAGCGGATCGGACGGTGGTCCGGTTCCATAGGGTAGTGGCGCAATTGGTAGCGCAGCGGTCTCCAAAACCGCAGGTTGCAGGTTCGAGTCCTGTCTGCCCTGCGCGTAACCGTCGAGCAGGACGCGGCGGTGCGGCAGTAGAACATCACGAAGTTTCCGGTACAGGCACAGGACCTGCTCGGCATGACTTATGAGTAGTCGGAGCCGCGTGAACGCGGCCCGGCTGGAAACCCACACAGATTGATGAGGTTGAAGGTGACCGATACGGCCGCGAGCAGCTCCAAGGGTAGCCCCGCCAGCAAGGAGAACCCCAAGCGCGGGTTCTTCGGGCGGATCACTCTCTTTGTGCGGCAGGTCATCGCCGAACTGAGGAAGGTCGTCACTCCGACCCGCCAGGAACTGGTGAGGTTCACCATCACGGTGCTGGCATTCGTGATCCTGATGATCCTCATCGTCACGGGTCTCGACTACGTCTTCGGAACCGGGGCGGTCTGGGTGTTCGGGGACAGCGACAGCTGAACCGACCAGCCGCAGGTGACGTTATAGCCCAAGCAATACGAAGCTGAAGAAACCCAGAAAGCAGGCAGCTAGGTGTCCGAGCAAGAACTCGAACGGCAGATCACAATTGACGATGGTCTGGAGAACGAGGATCAGGCCGTCGAGGCGAGCGTCGCTGACGACTCCGCCGAGCTCGACGTGCCCGCGGAGACCGCCGCAGAGGATTCCGAGGCAGAAGGCTCGGAGGTCGAGGCCTCCGAGGTAGAAGACTCCGAGGTGGAGGCTTCCGGCGAGGCCGACGACGCGGAAGCTTCCGAGTCCGGCGAGGCCGAGGCGCCCGCCGAGGAGGACCCGGTTGAGGCGTTCAAGGCCAAGCTGCGCCGGCAGGAGGGTGACTGGTACGTCATCCACTCCTACGCCGGGTACGAGAACCGGGTGAAGGCCAACCTCGAAACCCGCATCCAGACCCTCGACATGGAGGATTTCATCTTCGAAATCCAGGTCCCCATGGAAGAGGTCGTGGAGATCAAGAACACCACCCGCAAGATCGTGAACCGGGTCCGCATCCCGGGCTACGTGCTGGTGCGCATGGACCTCACCGACGAGTCGTGGGGCGCCGTCCGGCACACCCCGGGCGTCACCGCCTTCGTCGGCAACGCCCACAACCCGGTGCCGCTGAGCCTGGCCGAAGTGTTCTCCATGCTCGAGCACACCGTCGTCCACACCGACGCCGCCTCCGGCAAGCCGATCAAGCAGCAGTCCACTCCGGTCACAGTCAACTTCGAGGTCGGCGAATCCGTCACCGTCAACGAAGGACCGTTCGAGACCCTGCCGGCCACCATTTCGGAGATCAAGCCCGAATCCCAGCAGCTGGTTGTGCTGGTGTCGATCTTCGAACGCGAAACCCCCGTCACGCTGTCCTTCAACCAGGTCACCAAGATCCAGTAGGACGGCGGCACCAAGCTTCGTTCTCCCCCGGCCCGCTTAGCCGGGGAGGACGGCCGGTCATCACGCCATGATGACCACCAACCCACGGGACGCTCCTGTCCCGGGGGACCTAATGCAAGAAAAGGACCCTTTCATGGCCCCGAAGAAAAAGGTCACCGGCCTCATCAAGCTGCAGATCAATGCAGGTGCCGCCAACCCGGCACCCCCCATTGGTCCTGCGCTTGGCCAGCACGGTGTCAACATCATGGAATTCTGCAAGGCATACAACGCGGCGACGGAGTCCCAGCGCGGGAACGTCATCCCCGTGGAGATCACTGTCTACGAAGACCGTTCATTCACCTTCATCACGAAGACCCCTCCGGCAGCCGAACTGATCAAGAAGGCAGCCGGCGTCCAGAAGGGTTCCGGAACGCCGCACACCGTCAAGGTTGCCAAGCTGACCCAGGCCCAGGTCGAGGAGATCGCCACCACGAAGATGGAAGATCTCAACGCCAACGATGTTCAGGCCGCGGCCAAGATCATCGCCGGCACCGCCCGCTCGATGGGCATCACGGTCGAGGGCTAACAGCTCCTCCACCCGGCCGACGCGGCACCCGCCGCCGAAGCCACCACTAACCAAAATCGAAACCGAGCGCCCGGCGCACGGTGGGAGTGTGGCAGGGCCCAGCGCGGTCCGCAGACCACAACTGCATAAGGAGAAAAAGCAGATGGCACAGCGCAGCAAAGCATATAAGGGAGCTGCCGCCAAGATCGAGGCGGACAAGCAGTACGCCCCCCTCGAGGCGGTTGTCCTCGCGAAGGACACCAACCCTTCCAAGTTCGACGCGACCGTTGAGGTTGCTTTCCGCCTCGGCGTCGACCCCCGCAAGGCCGACCAGATGGTCCGCGGCACCGTCAACCTGCCCCACGGCACCGGTAAGACCGCCCGCGTCCTCGTCTTCGCGACCGGCGAGAAGGCCGAAGCGGCCATCGCCGCCGGCGCCGACTTCGTTGGCTCCGACGACATGATCGAGAAGGTTTCCGGCGGCTGGGTGGACTTCGACGCCGCCGTTGCCACCCCGGACCTGATGGGTAAGGTCGGCCGCCTCGGCAAGATCCTCGGCCCGCGTAACCTCATGCCGAACCCGAAGACCGGTACCGTCACGGCCGATGTGGCCAAGGCCGTCACCGACATCAAGGGTGGAAAGATCGACTTCCGCGTCGACAAGCACTCGAACCTCCACTTCATCATCGGCAAGGTCTCCTTCGATGTTCAGAAGCTGGCGGAGAACTACGCCGCAGCCCTCGAAGAGGTTCTGCGCCTGAAGCCTTCGGCTTCGAAGGGCCGCTACATCCAGAAGGCCACCGTCTCCACGACCTTCGGCCCCGGCATCTCTGTCGACCCGAGCGTCACGAAGGTCCTCGCCGACGCGTAAGCGTCCCGCAGAACCTGACCACCCAGCGGGGGTGGCCGCAGCAACTGCTGCGGCCACCCCCGCTGCGTTTTCCGGCAAGCGGTGCCCACCGACCATCCCCGGTCGGTGGGCAGGAGTGTCCGGTAGGCCGGTTCTGGTTGGTTCTGCCCTCTGATGGCACCCGGTCGGTGGGCAGGAGTGTCCCGGAGGCCGGTTCTGGTTGGTTCTGCCCACTGACGGAGGTTGGTCGGTGGGCATATCCGGACATGCCCACTCATCACGCTCGGTCGGTGGGCAGCAGTGTCCGGTGGGCCGGTTCTGATTGGTTCTGCCCACTGATGGCACCCGGTCGGTGGGCAGGAGTGTCCGGTCGGCCGGTTCCGGTGAGTTCTGCCCATTAATAGCCCCCTGTCAGTGGGCGGAAGCAGGCCGGAGTCCGCGGCCTACAATCGAGCATGAGCACCGATTCCCTGGAGATCGGCCCGGTTCCCGTTCCGCCCGACCTCTCCTCGCCGGACGCTGCGGACTTCCTGGACGTCGTCGAACTGGGCAACCTCGTCCAGCGCGGCGTATGGGGCAGCGACGACTTTCGCAGGGACGGCAGGCAGGAACACGCCGCCTCCCAGTCCAACCCCTATGAAGAGCGGCACATCCTGGTGGCGCGGCGGGGCGGACGCATCGTGGGCCGGGCCATCATCGACCTGCCGCTGACCGACAACCTCTCGGCCTGCTACCTCGATCTGTCGGTGCACCCCGAGGCACGCAGCGAAGGAGTCGGGGGCGCCCTCTACGCCGCGGCGGAGCGGTATGTCGGCAGCCGGGGACGGTCCACCGTCATGGGCTGGAGCGAGGTGTCGCTGATCGCCGCCGGCCGCGGGCCGGGGGCGCCCGGCGAAGGAGAGGACCTCGTCCCCGCCAACGGCGCCGGAAGCTTCCCTGCGGCGGACCCCGGCGCCCGGATGGCCCTCAGTCGGGGGTTCGACCTCGCACAGGTGGACCGCTGCAGCGTGCTCGACCTCGGCAGCGGGAGCGATGCCGCCGCGGATGCCTTCGCCGCCGCGGAGGCTGCCGCGGGACCGGACTACGAGGTGCTCCGCTGGGAGGGGCGCTGCCCCGATGACCGCCTCGACCAGTACGCCCGGCTCCGTCAGGCGATGAGCACCGATGCGCCCCTCGGGGATCTGGACCTCGACGAGGAGGCCTGGGACGGGGCGCGGGTGCGTGAGGCGGAGAACCGGTTGGAGCGCGGGGGCGGCCGCAGTCTCGTCGCGGCCGTGCTGCACCGGCCGACCGGCGAGCTGGCAGGCCATACCGTCCTGGAGCGGTATGAGGCGGCTCCAGCCGTCGCGAACCAGGAGGACACCCTGGTGCTCCGGGCGCACCGCGGCCACCGGCTGGGCATGCTGCTGAAGGCTGCGAACCTGCTGGCCCTGCGGTCCGCCTGGCCCGGCGTGGAACGGATCTACACCTGGAATGCGGAGGAGAATTCCTTCATGCTGGCGGTCAACGTCGAGCTGGGCTTCGTTCCGGCGGGGTGGGTGGCCGGCTGGCAGAAGCGGCTTGACCCTTCCCTCGGGTAGCGGATTTGGAGCCCGCCGCCGCTTCACGTACCCTTGAACTACCAAAGACCGTCGGTCGATGTGCCTCCACCCTTTTCACCAGCAGTAATGCTGCGCGGAAAGGTAAGGAAGTGGATCTGAAAGTTCCCGTCAAGGGCGGCCAACGCAGGTGAACGAAGCTCTCCTCCGCACAGCACCACGTGCCGCGTCCCGAGAAAGCCCCGTGCATCTGCGCGGGGCGTTTTTTATTGGGGCTGAAAAACCGGCTTTTATTCCCCGGAAGGAGGGTTATGGCAACGCCAACAAAGGTAGATGCAGTGGGAGAAATCACCAACGATTTCAAGGATTCCACCGCCGCTGTCCTAACCGAATACCGCGGGCTCACGGTCGCACAGCTCAAGGAACTGCGCCGTTCACTCGGTGCGGACACCAAGTTCGCTGTCGTCAAGAACACCTTGACGGGCATTGCAGCCAAGGAAGCCGGCATCGACGCGTTCGAAGGCCAGCTCGCCGGACCTACTGCAATCGCCTTCATCAAGGGTGACGCAATTGCTGCCGCTAAGAGCCTCACGGATTTCGCCAAGGCCAACCCGAAGCTCATCATCAAGACTGGAATCTTCGAGGGCAAGGCCCTTGACGCCTCCGAGGTCGTTGCCCTGGCAGCCCTCGAGTCGCGCGAACTCCAGCTCTCCAGGGTTGCCGGTGTGCTCAAGGCACCAATGGCAGCCCTCGCCCGCACCATCGATGCCCTGCGCATCAAGCTCGACGAGGGCAATGGTGCTGCATCCGCAGACGCCGATGCTCCCGCCGCCGACGAGACCGCTGCTCCGGCAGAGGCTCCGGCCGAAGAAGCTGCGGCACCCGAAGAGAAGTAGTTCTCTTCACCCAATCATCTCGGTGCAGTGCACCACTCACGGAAGGACGCTTTAGCCATGGCGAAGCTTACCAACGAAGAGCTCATTGAAGCCTTCAAGGAACTGTCGATCATCGAACTCTCCGACTTCGTAAAGCTGTTTGAGGAGACCTTCGAGGTCACCGCTGCTGCTGTTGCAGTCGCAGGCCCCGCCGGCGGCGGCGCAGGCGAAGCAGCCGAGGAAGAGAAGGACTCCTTCGACGTTGTCCTCGAAGCTGCCGGCGACAAGAAGATCGCTGTCATCAAGGAGGTCCGCGCGCTGACCTCACTGGGTCTGAAGGAAGCCAAGGACGTTGTCGACAGCGCTCCGAAGGCTGTTCTCGAAGGCGCAACGAAGGAAGCTGCGGAGAAGGCAAAGGAAGCTCTGGAAGCTGCCGGCGCCACCGTTTCCCTCAAGTAGTCGATCCGGCAGCCGGGGGTTCGTCCCCTCTGCCCGACAGGAAAGGCCCCGACCTCAGGTCGGGGCCTTTCCCGTTTAAGCCTGTCCAACGTGTGCCGCAGCGAGGTCCCTAGTCGAGCCAGAGCAGGAGCGCCTCGCCCTGCCCGCCGCCGCCGCACAGCGACACGGCGGCCCTGCCTGAGCCACGGCGGTGCAGTTCGAAGGCCGCGTGCAGCGCGAGCCGGGCCCCCGAGGCGCCGATGGGATGTCCGAGCGCGATGGCTCCGCCGTGGAGGTTGCACTTCTCGGCCGGGTAGTCGAGGTCCTTGAGGGACTGGACGGCCACCGAGCCGAAGGCCTCGTTGATCTCGATGAAGTCGAGTTCCGAGGCCGTCCACCCGGCCCGCTTGAGCGCGTGGGTGATGGCGTTGGAGGGCTGGGAATGCAGCGAATTGTCCGGGCCGGCGACCTGCCCGGGCTGCCCGGTGACGGCGAGGATCTTCAGGCCGAGCCGTTCGGCGGTGGCGCGGGAGGTCAGCACCAGCGCGGAGGCGCCGTCGGACAGGGGCGAGGAGTTGCCCGCCGTGATGGTGCCCTCCTTGTCGAACGCCGGACGGAGCCCGGCCAGGGTGTCCACGGTGGTGGTCGGGCGGACCCCTTCGTCGGTGGTGAGGACGATGTCGTCGCCCCGGCGCTGCGGCACGGTGACCGGCACGATTTCCTCGGCGAAGATGCCCGACTCGATGGCCGCCGCAGCCCGCTGGTGGGACGCCGCCGCCACCTCGTCCTGGGCGGTCCGGTCGATACCGAGTTTGCGGTTTCCCCGCTCGGTGGAGGCGCCCATCGAGTCGTTGTCGAAGGCGTCCGTGAGTCCGTCGTGGGCCACCGAGTCGAGGGCGGCGATGTTCCCGTAGGTCCAGCCCTGGCGGGAGCCCGGCAGCAGGTGCGGGCCGCGGGACATCGATTCCTGGCCGCCTGCGACGACGACGGAGGCCTCGCCGCTGCGGATCAGGCGGGCGGCGTCGATCACCGCGGTGAGACCCGACAGGCACACCTTGTTCACGGTGACGGCCGGAACATCCCAGCCGATGCCCGCGCGGAGCGAGGCCTGGCGCGCGGGGTTCTGGCCGCAGCCGGCCTGCACCACGTGGCCCATGATCACTGTGTCGACGGACTCGGGCGGCACTCCGGCGTTGGCCAGGGCGCCCGCGACGGCGAAGCCGCCGAGCTCAACGGCGCTGAAGGCCGACAGCTGGCCGTTCAGCTTGCCGGACGGGGTACGTGCGCCGCCGACGATGACTACGTCGTCGGGCGCGTTGGTTGGAAGTGCCATGGCGGGGAGTGCTCGCTTTCGTCATTGAAATCCTGAAGAACTCCCCTTAAGGCTACCGCTCCCCGCCCATTTCAGCTAACGGTTATTAACTGGTTCCCGGAGGGGTAGAGCAGCGGAAGCTGGAGCGTGAGCCAGGGGCTGAAGGCCCAGGGTGTGGCCTCCACGGCGTTGACCAGGCGGCCGGGCTCGACCCACTGAACGTCCATGACCTCCTCCGGCGACGGAGCGATCGGACCATCGATCACCGCGGTGAAGACGGGGCAGATTTCGTTTTCGACGATGCCCGAGGCGTCGACGGCCCGGTAGCGGAAATCGGGAAGCGCAGGCGTGATCGAGCGGACCGTCATGCCCAGCTCCTGGTGCGCGCGGCGCACCACCGCCTCCTCGGGCGTCTCGCCGGGCCCCGGGTGTCCGCAGAAGGAGTTGGTCCAGACGCCGGGCCAGGCCTTCTTGGTCAGCGCACGGCGCGTCACGAGGATCTGCCCGGCGTCGTTGAAGACATGGGTGGAGAAGGCGAAGTGAAGGGGAGTGGCCTCGGTGTGGACACTCGCCTTGTCCTGGGTGCCGATGGGCGAGCCGTCCTCGTCCAGCAGTACCACCAGTTCGGGGTCGGCGGTGTGCTCTTCACCATGTCGCGCCATTGTCCTCATCCCGATCGTCTCCCGCAAGGATTCCGAGAGGTTTTCCCACGGCGGAGTGCTGCCCGGCCGTGCGGTGGTCCGCCTGGTTAGTTGAAGGCGGCTTGTCCGTGTTTACTTTACCTATGAACATCGACGATCTGTTGGTCGAGCCGGACGGGCTCGGGCAGGTCGAGGACGTGCTCCGGCGTTTCTTTGAGAGGTCCCGGCAGCGGGCCGCAGCGGTGGGCCCCGGGTACCTGGGGCTGTGGGAAACGCTTGAAGCGTGCACCGCCGGCGGAAAACGCTTCCGCCCGCGCCTGGTGCTCTCCGCCTACTCCCTGCTGGGTGGAACGGACCTGGCCAGCGCCGCCCTGGTCGGTGCGTCATTCGAACTACTGCATACGGCGTTCATCATCCATGACGACGTGATCGACCGCGACTTCGTGCGCCGGGGGGTCCCCAACGTGTCGGGCCGCTACCGTGCGATTGCGCGCGACGCCGGCATGGGCCCCGCCGCGGCCGACCACATCGGGTTCTCCGCCGGCGTCATTGCCGGGGACCTCGCACTCTCCAACGCCTACCGGCTCCTGGACCGGGTGCGCACGGGCCCGGCGACCCACCGCCGCCTCAACGAGATCCTCGACGAGGCCGTGTTCGCCTCGGCGGCGGGGGAGTACCTCGACATCGAAGCGATGCTCGCCCCGCGGATGCCACCGCTTGAGGACATCCTGAACATGGCCAGGCTGAAAACCTCCGTCTACTCCTTCGAAGGGCCCCTGCAGGCAGGGGCGGTGCTCGCCGGAGCTGAGGACCCCCTGGTGGACTGCCTGGGCGACTTCGGCCGTGACGCCGGCATCGCCTTCCAGATCGCCGACGACCTGCTCGGCGTCTTCGGCAGTGAATCCCGCACGGGCAAGACGAACTGGGGGGACCTGCGCGAAGGCAAGCGGACGGCTCTGATGGCCTTCGTCGCGGACCGCCCGGAGTGGGAGGAAATCTCCTCCCTCGTCGGGTCGCCGGCGATGTCCGCCGCGGACGCCGACTACGTCCGCCGGATTCTTGAAGACTCGGGGGCCCGCGAACACTCGGCGGGACTCGCCGTCCACTACGCCTCCCGCGCCCGGCGCCACCTCGACTCCGACCTCGTGCCGCGCGGGCTGCGCGACGTACTTCAACCGGTGGCCTCAGCGGCCGTGGACAGGACACGGTGACCATGGCGAACACGACAGCGCTCGAGCGGTACAACGCGGCGGCCCTGAAGACCTCGGCCGAAGTGATCCGCTGCTACTCGACGTCGTTCGGCCTGGCCTGCCGGCTCCTCGACGGCCCCACCCGGGCGCGGATCGAAGCCGTCTACGCCCTGGTCCGGGTCGCCGACGAGGTCGTCGACGGGCCGGCCGCCGCCGCAGGTCTCGACGTCGGACAGGTCGAAGCGATGCTGGACGCGCTGGAACGGGAGACCGAAACCGCCCTCAACACCGGGTACAGCGCCAACCTCGTGGTCCACGCCTTCGCCGTCACCGCCCGGGCCACCGGCATCGGCACGGACCTCACCCGGCCCTTCTTCGCGTCAATGCGCGCCGACATCACCCAGCGCGAACACACCCCGGAGTCGTTCTCCCGGTACGTCTACGGCTCCGCGGAGGTGGTCGGGCTGATGTGCGTCAAGGCGTTCCTGGCCGGGCGCCCCACCGATCCGGCGCAGGAGGAGATCCTCGCGGACGGGGCGCGGCACCTCGGGGCGGCCTTCCAAAAGATCAACTTCCTGCGCGACCTCGCCGAGGACTTCTCCGCGCTGGGCCGCAGCTACTTCCCCGGCATCCGGCCGGGATCCTTCACCGAGCAGGACAAGCACCGCCTGCTCGACGACATCGACGAGGACCTCCGGATCTCCCTGGCGAGCCTGCCCGGACTTCCCCCTGCACCGCGCCGGGCGGTGGCCCTGGCCCAGGCCCTGTTCACCGAACTGGCCTTGAGGCTGCGGCGCACCCCGGCCGAGGAACTGCTCCGGGCCCGCATCCGGGTGCCCAACGCGGTCAAGCTGCGCATCCTCGCGCGGACCCTGGCCGGAAGCTCGGCGCCGGAAACCCAGCTGAAGGAGAAGACACCATGAGCGTCCAGGGAAACACCGTAACTCCCCGCGTCGGCGGCCGGCGGGTCGCGGTCATCGGCGGCGGAATCGGCGGGCTCGCCACCGCGGCGCTGCTGGCCGCCGAAGGGCACACCGTGACCCTGCTCGAGAAGCAGGACCGGGTGGGCGGCCGCGCCGGGTCCTGGGAAGCCGATGGGTTCCGCTTCGACACCGGACCGTCCTGGTACCTCATGCCCGAGGTGATCGACCACTTCTTCAAGCTGATGGGCACCTCCGCCGCCGAGCAGCTCGAGCTGATCCGGCTCGACCCCGGCTACCGGGTGATCTTCGAGGAGAACCGCGAGGCCGTCGACGTCCCGGCCGACCGCCCGGCCGTGGTGAAGCTCTTCGAGTCCCTTGAGCCCGGCGCGGGGGAGGCGCTGGAGAAGTACCTGGACTCGGCCGAGGACACCTACACGATCGCCAAGCGGCGCTTCCTGTACTCCACCTTCGAATCCTTCCTGCCGCTGCTTCGACCCGACGTCCTGGTCCGCCTGCCCAAACTGGTCCGGCTGCTGCTGCAGCCCCTCTCCGGGTTCGTGGCCGGCCGGTTCGCCGATCCGCGGCTGCGGCAGATCCTCGGCTACCCGGCGGTCTTCCTCGGCAGCTCACCGTTCGACGCCCCCAGCATGTACCACCTGATGAGCCACCTGGACCTCGACGACGGCGTGCTCTACCCGATGGGCGGGTTCACCTCCCTGATCGCGGCGATGACGAAGGTCGCCGAGGAGGCCGGCGTGGAGATCCGCACCGGTGCCGACGTCGTTTCCATCGACACCGCCTCCATCGACACCGTTCCAGTCGATACGGCAGCCGCGAACGCTGGTGCCTCCCGCCGCCGGGGCTCGCGCGGTCCCGGCGCCCGGGTCAGCGGGGTCAGCTACCGGTCCGGGGGGACCGTGCACCGGGTGGAGGCCGACGTCGTGGTCTCCGCCGCCGACCTCCACCACACCGAGACGGTCCTGCTGCCCGGGAACCGGCAGACCTACCCCGAGAAGTACTGGTCCCGGCGGGTTCCTGGTCCCAGCGCGTTGCTGCTCTACCTCGGCGTGAAGGGCTCCCTGCCGCAGCTCGAGCACCACACGCTGCTGTTCACCGCCGACTGGAAGGACAACTTCGGGCGGATCTTCGGCACCGAGACCTCCATCCCGTCCCCGGCCTCGCTCTACGTCTGCCGCCCCAGCGCCACCGACCCCTCGGCGGCCCCGGCGGGGGACGAGAACGTCTTCGTCCTGGTGCCCATCCCCGCGGACGTCGGCATCGGCGGCGGGGGAGTGGACCGCGGCGGGGACGCGCGGGTCGAGGAGCTCGCCGACGCGGTGATTGCGCAGATCGCCGAGTGGGCGCACATCCCGGACCTCGCCGAACGGATTGTGCTACGGCGCACCTACGGTCCGCGGGACTTCGCCTCCGACCTGAACGCCTGGCGGGGGACCTCCCTCGGCCCGGCCCACACGCTGCGGCAAAGCGCGTTCCTGCGCGGATCGAACCGCAGCCGGAAGGTGGAGGGGCTCTACTATGCGGGAAGCTCCACCGTGCCGGGCATCGGCATTCCAATGTGCCTGATCAGCGCCGAGCTCGTGGTGAAGCGGCTGCGCTCCGACACCTCGACCGGGCCGCTGCCGGAACCGGTCTGACGGCGGGCGGACAGCAAGCGGACCGGTTTGATGGGGGAGTGCATACCCGCCGCGGATCAGGGAGGCGACACTTAGGGCGTGGCGAGGTTGACGCGGCATTGGACATTGCGCTAGGAGTCCCGTAGTGTAGGGATTTGCGTCTTCCCTCTAAACCTCAGCCTTCATATAGCGGTGGGCTTTGTTCTGCTCTCGTCATTTAACGGGCCACTTGGTTCAGATGACGCGTGGAGACATCAGGTTAGCACTCGATCCCCGCACCAATCTGCGGCGGTGGTGCTGAGGGCGGATCGCTGACAAGCCTGAAGGTCTGTGGAAGGATCCCTCTTGGTCGCCTCGCCCTTCAGACCGACAGCTTTGACTGGCTGGTCGGCAACGAGCGCTGGAAGGCGCGCGTTGAGGAAGCACTGGAGAAGGGACTTCAGGGCGTAGCCACGACCTCTGGTCTGGCCGACATCTTCGAAGAGATCTCACCGATCGAGGACTTCCAGGGCACCATGTCCCTGAGCTTCTCCGAGCCGGAGTTCGCCGACCCGAAGTACACCATGGCCGAGTGCAAGGACCGTGACGCAACGTACTCGGCTCCGCTGTACGTCAAGGCCGAGTTCATGAACAACAACACGGGCGAGATCAAGCAGCAGACCGTGTTCATGGGCGACT
>NZ_CADCTE010000068.1 GCF_902805515.1 uncultured Arthrobacter sp.
TCCCGTGCGGTAGCGGCGGTATATTGGGTGCGGCATGGATTAGCTCGACATGAAATCCTCTTCTAATGCTGCCGTCAGAGGGCCGGAATCAGGCGCCCAACGGATCCTCAGTGCCCTCCACCATGGTAATTCGCAGAAAGCCGGTTCCGCTTCAAAAACGCATCCTTGCTGGGTGCTGTCTCACACGGTTCCGGGATGTGTACCGGCGGCAATGTTACGGACGCTGCGAGCGCGGACGCTCCGGGGCTCGATACAGCCGCTAGCGACGATCGGTCGGCGAGCCGCCTCGGCTCGCCGGGGCTTTCCCATTAAACAGCATGCATCGTCCATGCTGTACCGATCCGGCCCAGCTCAATCTGGCGTGGTAAACGTCACTGCCGTTGTACCCGGTGTGGCGCCTCCCGATCTGGCCCGCCCCGCGGACCGTTCCAGACCGAGCTTGGCCATGGCCCCCACCGTTCATCCGTCATACCGTGCTGTTTATGTAAATGCCGATGCGGCATCACCTGAAGCGTTCGTCGTGCTGGCGATGCTGCCCTCTTCGCCGGGTTTGTCACGCGGCCGAGGAACAGGATCGAATGCGAATAAGGGGGCGCGTGTCACTTCCTGCGTCTGTTGCGTATTTGAGGCTTCCGGACTCAGGACATCTCAGACACGGCGACAATTCTCATTGCCTCTGAAGGTACGCTCATGCGTCGAAATCGCGGTCTATCCGATGGCGGCAGATCAGTACGCCCGTCCCGGACGTCGTGGCCGAGACCCGCTCGAGCGGTCGGGACCGTCCCTCGTCGGGGAACAGTCGATTCCCGCCGCCGAGCGTGACCGGCCCGACCATCAGAGGGTGTCGTTGACCAGGTCGCGGCGTGCCCTACTTGAACCAACCTGACGCGGTGACCGTAGCCGCTCCGCTCCTCCGGCTCCCCCAGTGAGCCATCAGCCGTGCCCTAATCCGAGATCGCTGGGTTGGTCGAGATGATTTCCTCGCTAACGTCCCAGACAGC
>NZ_CADCTE010000069.1 GCF_902805515.1 uncultured Arthrobacter sp.
GAACCGGTCAGCGGCCCGTCGGACGACACCGAACCGGTCAGCGGCCCGTCGGACGACACCGAACCGGTCAGCGGCCCGTCGGACGACACCGAACCGGTCAGCGGCCCGTCGGACGACACCGAACCGGTCAGCGGCCCGTCGGACGACACCGAACCGGGCGGCGGCGACCAGCTCTACTTCGAGCCGGTCGGCGAGCCGGGCGACTTCCAGCCGGGCGACGGCGAGCCGGTCAGCCCTCCGCTGGACGACTTCGAGTCGCTCCCCGACGGGGTGTTTTACGACGGGTCCAATGCCGAGCCCCTGGAGCTGATCGAGGAGTCGGCCGAGTTCTACGTGCCGCCCTCGGACCCGATCCAGTCGCCGGACGAGTTCTACATGACGCCCGAGGAGGCCGGCGCCGACCCTGACTTCGTGTTGCCCCCCAACGAGGACCCGTCGCAGTCGGAACCCACGCTGGACGGCGAGCAGTCGAGCCCCGGTGACGCTCGGCTGGTCGAGGTGTCCACCAGCGTCGAGCCGGTTGAAGAATCCGAGCAGATCTCGGCGCCCGGCGGGGGCGATGAGGTCCAGTCCGACCTGGCGCCAGTGGCCGAGTTCTCGGACCCGGGCTACGAGCCCAACATCGCGGAGGTGCGGCCCCAGGAGCCGCGCGACGTCTACGTGACGCCCAAGGAAGCTTTCGCCAACCCTGACTTCATGTACCTCCTGAACGAAGCCACCGATTCCCTGCCTTCCTCCGACGAGGCACCGCAGCAGTCGAGCCCCGGTGACGCTCGGCTGGTCGAGGTGTCGACCAGCGTCCCGCCGGTTGACGAGCAGATCCTGGCGCTCGGTGGGGGCGATGAGGGCCAGCCCGAGGTGCCGGTCGAGTTCTCGGATGGCCAGCCGAGCTACGAGCCCAACATTGCCGAGGTGGGGCTCGGAAGCCCCGACGGCGCCCTCGGACTCGCGCCCTTCGACAACGCCGCCGTCCTGGAGCGGCTGGGCAACCTCTTGTCGGGCGACGGGTCCTTCTCGTACAACGGCGTCACCGTCGATCTCAACCCCGTCCTCGAGCAGGTGCGGAACCTCCCGGTGAACAACGGAGGGACGACCCCCACCACGCTCGGGCAGGCCGTGGCCGATGCCAGGCAGAACCCCTCAGCGCCGCTCCCCGCTGACCTGCGGCTGTCGCCGCAGGTCAGCCGCCAGCTCGCCCGCGTGCAGGAACAGCTCAACAACGTGAACAGCGGGGAGCTGCCCGCGGTCCTCGGGGAGGCCCCCATCACCCGGCTCGCGCCGGGCATCGAGTTCACCCCGCCGATCGTCGACGCCGGGGAGGCGCAGATCGACCTCGGCCCGGGCACTCTCGGCGTCCGGAACCTCTCGTCCAGCGGACCGCGGATCACGATCGGGGCCAACGGCACTCTCGCCCAGGAGGGCGACACGCGGCTGCAGGGCCAGTCGTCCACGGCCTTCACCATCAATCCGCGGACGGGCCAGAACGTGTACGCGCTCGGCGGGGCGGACACCCCGAACCCGGAGCGCGGTGCCAGCCCCGACACCCTGAACATCCAGTCGACCAACAACCTCGCCCTGCTGAACGGCACGGCGCGCCCGGAGGAGCTGCCGACCACCGGCAGCGCTCGCTGGGACGGGTCCAGGATCGGTGTCGGCGCCAACGCCAATTTCGACCTGACCAACTCCCCAGGTCCGGGGAACGTCACCACCACCGGCACCGTGCAGCTTCCGCTCAGCGCCTCCTACAACACCGGGGTGGACAACCCCTACGACGGATGGAGCTTTGGAGCCAACGCCTCGGTGACGCCACAGTTCACGATCGGTGGCAACCCTAACTCTCAGGTGACCACGACCGGGGGCGTCAACCTCAACGGGCGGCTCGGCGGTCGCACGGACGCCGACGGCTTCGTCGACACCGACAACAACGGCCTCCGGCCCGGTGCGCAGCTAACCGGCCAGGTCTTCGGCAACTACACGCGCGTCGACGGCGGACAGACGCAACTGCCCAGCAGGGTGCCCGGCGCACCAGCGGTGACGGTCCCCTCCACCACTCAGCAGGGCACGGTGGGCTTGGGCGTGGGCGGCCGGGTGACCGAGCAGCAGGAGAATTTCACGGCGACCGCGGGTTTCAATGGCCGGGTCGGCTACGGGATGCAGTCGCTCGACACGCCGGTCGGCAGCGCTTCCACCAGCGGCTTGTTCGCCAACGTCGCCGCCGACGGTAACGTGCAGGCCTACTTCGCCGACCAGGACAGCGCGATCCGGCCCTCCGTGGGTGTCGCCGGCAACGCCGCTGTGAACCTGGCCCCCGACGGCCGGACCACCGGCTCCTGGAGAGTCACCCCCTCCGGCCGCCTCGACTTCGACCTCGACGGCTCCGACGGCAACACCGCGGCCTACGTGCAGGGCGGTTACGAGATCGGCCAGCAGAACGGGGTCGGTCAGAACGGTGTGGTCGCGGAAGCCGGGGTGGGCGGCGTCGACATCTTCGGCGGCGACGGCCGGTTCGGTGTGCGGTACAACGGAACTGGTGATGACCAGCGGGTCAGCTTCCAGGTCGGCTTGGGAGCCAGGCCCGCGCAGCCCCAGCCGCCCGCGCGGACGATGGGGGTCGCGACCCCGGGCGACGGTGGTTTCGCCCCGATCACGGCCCCGACCGACATCCCGCAGTTCAACCCGGGCGGGGACCTGAGCATCTCGAACTCGCCGGTGTTCACCCCGCCCGCAGGCTCGGGCGGCAGCTCGGCGGCCCCCGCCACGTCGGTCGCCCCTCCGGTCAGCGAAACCGGTCCGCTGGGCAACAGCGCCGCGGGGCTGAGCGGTGTGCAGCCGGTCGGGTCCCCGCAGCAGGGCGCGACGACGAGCGCTCCCGCATCCTCCGAGGTGGTTCCGGTTCCGGTTCCGGTTACCGACTTCACGACGGACGTGGAGTTCGTGGGTTCGGAGGGTCAGTCGCTGGAGCTGTTCGGTCCGGAGGCTCCGCTGGTTGAGGCTCCGCTGGTTGAGGCTCCGCTGGTTGAGGCTCCGCTGGTTGAGGCTCCGGTTACCGACTTCACGACGGACGTGGAGTTCGTGGGTTCGGAGGGTCAGTCGCTGGAGCTGTTCGGTCCGGAGGCTCCGCTGGTTGAGGCTCCGCTGGTTGAGGCTCCGGTTACCGACTTCACGACGGACGTGGAGTTCGTGGGTTCGGAGGGCCAGTCGCTGGAACTGTTCGGGCCGCAGGCCCCGGTCTTCGACGAAGCGCTGGACATCCCGTTGAACCAGCCGATGATCGATGTTCCGGTGACCCCCATGCCTGCGATGAATCTTGGGCTGCCTGCGCAGGATCTCTCGACGGCCGTCATGCCGTCGCCGGCCTTGGACTTCAACACCCCGACGATCCCGTCGATGGACAGTTTCCTCTCCGTGCCGTCGCTCAACACGCCGTCCTTCGACACGGTGACCATGCCGTCGCCCTCGTCCATGGAGTTCACCACGCCGTCCTTCACCCCGACGGCCCTGACTACGATGCTCACCGGGAGTCGCTTCTTCTGACCTGTGGATGTCTGTCGCGGATGCCGGGGGCCTTCGGGCTCCCGGCATCCGCCGTCAGCT
>NZ_CADCTE010000070.1 GCF_902805515.1 uncultured Arthrobacter sp.
GGGTCGGAGGCGAGTCCGGTGAGGCCGGGCGTCTCAGTGGGTCCCGGGGCGATCGTGTTCACCCGGATGTGGCGGCCGGCGAGCTCGGCCGCCCACGTCCGCGTGAATGAACGCAATGCTGCCTTTGTCGCAGCGTAGACGCCGAACGCAGGGTTCCCCTTGCTTGACGCGTTCGATCCCGTAATGATCACGGAGGCGTGATCCGCGAGCATGGGAAGCGACTTTTGCACTGTGAAGACTGTGCCCCGCACGTTGACGCCGAAGGTTTGATCGAACGCCTCCGGTGTCAGCTGCTCGAGAGTGGCAAACCCTCCGCCGCCGGCGTTCACAAAGAGGACATCGAGGTCCTTCCCTCCGGATGCCACAGCGGAGAAGATGCGGTCCAGGTCGTCGAGATCCGAGACATCGCCCCGGATTCCTGTCGCTCGATCTCCCAATGCGGCGACCGCGGCGTTCAATTCCGCCTCGCGGCGACCGGTGATGAAGACATGCGCTCCCTCCTGGACGAAGCGCTGGGCAGTCGCGAAGCCGATGCCCGTGGTCCCCCCAGTGATCAATGCGGTTTTGTTCTCAAGCTGTCCCATGGCGGGCCTCTGTTCTTCTCTTACGACGTGGATGTCTCATCGTAGATTGTTTTTGTCGATACGGGCAATAATGAGCGTGGCAGGCGGTCGCGATGACGTTTCCCTCCCGCGCCTCAGGGGGCTACCTTGCCAGGGGAGTTACGCGCGGTGCGGGATGTCCTGATGGTCCGGAGGGTGAGCTGCGCGGCGACGACGAGGAGCAGGGCGCCAAAGAGAATGCCGGACAACCGCGCCGGCAGGGCCAGGGCAAGTCCAGCACCCGGTATGGAAGCGGCTGTTGCGGCCACCCCAACGATGAGGCCGGCGCCCACGTCGACGGTTCCGGCCCGCCAGTTGGCGCCCGTGCCGATGGCGCTGGTGGGGATCATGACCAGTAAAGAGGTGCCTTTGGCGATGAGGTCGCTGATGGCAAAAATTCCGATCAGGGCCGGCACGACGATGATTCCGCCTCCGATTCCGAACAGGCCCGAGAGTATCCCCATGGCCAGGCCAAGCACGACATAGCCAAGTGCGACCTGCACGGAGAATTCGAGGCTTTCTCCGCGGACCGGCGAGACCAGGACCATGCGTGCTGCAACCAGGAGGATGAAGACGATGAACATCCAGCGCAGCCACACAAGGGGAATTCTTTTCAGGAGGGCGGTGCCGAGCAGCGCCCCGACGATGCCGCCAATGGCGATGAAAAATCCTGCAAGGAGGTCGATCTCACCGGCGAGCAGGTAGGTGGCGGAACCCACGACCGATGCCGGCACAATCGCGGCAAGCGAGGTCGCGGCGGCCCTGCGCTGGTCGAAGTTCGCCAGAGCCATCAGCAGCGGCACCATGATGATTCCGCCGCCAATGGCGAACAGGCCGGACAGCAGTCCTCCCACCACTCCGACGCCAATGAGAACGATCCAAAATCGTGTGCCCGCCGTGCGGGGTCCCGGCGGGGCACTTTCCTTCACGCCGCTCATTTCTCTCCTCCACTGGGCAGATGTACTTGGAGTGGCCCTCGTTCAGTTCCAAGCGAAAAGTTCAGTTCCAGGCGAAGAGCGCGGGCTGCTGGCCGGCCAGGTCCGGGTCGGCGTAGACGTGCAGGCGGCTGATCAGCTGGCCGCGGAACTCGAAGACATTGCAGAACAGGCCGCTGCTCCGGGCGTCACCGGGGAAAGGCACTCCCGAGGCGAGCATGCCCGATTCCGCTCCTTCGACAACCACGCGGTTGTCGCTGGAGGTAAAGGTCATGCGGGACTGTGGGTGATCGAACGAGGTCACGGCCGAGGTCAAGCCGACAAGAAACGGAACGATCTCCGCTTTCCCATGCGCGAATCCAAACTTCGGGAAGAAAATCTCGGTGTCATCGGTAAACATATCGAGCAGGTTGGGGTCACCGGAGTCGACCTTCCTAAAGTACTCCTTGGCAAGAGCAATTCGCTCCGCCGCACTGATCTGGTCCTGATCCATAGTGATGTGCCTTTCATTCCCTGCGTTCAGAGGGAGCCCGCACCTGTTCCCGGTCCCGCGGGCTGGTTGCTGAGGCCCCCGTGACCGGGTCGAGGATGCTGGGGGAGGTCCGCTCTAGTTGTTTCCGGTTCCCAGGGCTTTCTGGAGCGAGCGGATTGCCTGTTCGATGGCGGCGGTTGTTCCCTGGGTCACCCGTTCGGGGTTGAGCATCATGAAGTCGTGGGTGACGAAGTTATAGCGGACGCTGGTGGTGGGCACCCCGGCCTGGACGAGTTTGGCCGCGTAGGCCTCGCCCTCGTCCCGGAGGACGTCGTTCTGGTCCACGAGCAGCAGGGCCGGGGGCAGTCCCCGGAGGTCCTCGAGGGTGGCCTTCAGCGGTGAGGCCGTGATTTCCGAGCGGCGGGCGACATCGGGGAGGTAGGCATCCCAGAACCAGGCCATGCCCTTGGCGGTCAGGAACGGCCCGTCGGCGAAGGTGCGGTAGGACTCGGTGTCCTGGTCGGCGTCCGTGACCGGGTAATACATCGATTGGTGGACGAAGGTCACGTCACCGCGCTGCTTTGCGAGCAGTGCCAGGGCGGCCGTCATATTGCCGCCGACCGAGTCCCCGGCAACGGCCATGCGGGACCCGTCGAGGCCCTCCGTGGCGCCCTGCTTCGTGATCCACTGGGCGGTGGCGTAGGCCTGCTCGATGGCCTTCGGATATTGGGCCTCGGGTGAGCGCTCGTATTCAACGAAGGCCAGGGCGGCGTTGGCGCCTGCGCACAGTTCCCGGATGAGACGGTCGTGCGTACCGGAGTTGCCGAGGATCCAGCCGCCTCCGTGGACGTAGAGGATGACAGGCAGCGTCCCGGACGCACCCACGGGTTTGATGATGCGCACCTGTACGTCTCCGACGTCGGCCGGGACGGTGATCCACTTGTCCTCGCCGATCTCGACCTTGTCGACCGGGGCCGCCTGAAGGTCATCGAGGAGCTTGCGGGCCCCCTCGACACCCAGGTCGGGCAGAGCCGGTGGCTGGGCTGAGGCGTCGGCGATGACCTGGGCACCTGGTTCAAGCACTACTTCGGACATGATGAAACCTTTCTAGGACTGCTGGACTGCCGGCAGATGGGTTGATGGGTGGATCAGTGGTAGTTCATTCGGGAAGTTCCGGTGCGGGGTAGGTGGTGACCAGCGGCTGGTCCTCTGCGACGAAGTAGGTCGAGAGCATTCTCGTGGTGACCGAGCCGACATTCACCGCATTGTGGATGGTGTCCGGCGGGATCAGGAACGGGCTTCCGGCGTGAAGCTCCAGCGGCGGCCCGTCGTCGAACTCCATGGACACCTCTCCGCGGATGATGTACCCGACTTCGGGCCCGGGATGGCTGTGCCGGCCGGAGGAGGTGCCTTCCGGTATCTCCACCAGGGTCTGACGGATCCTCCAGCCCTGCACCGGACTGGACGCATCCTGCAAACTGACCCGGGTCAGAGCCGGCTTGGCCTCTTGTGCTTCGGTCATGTTCCTGATCCTTCTGAGATTGGCGGCTC
>NZ_CADCTE010000071.1 GCF_902805515.1 uncultured Arthrobacter sp.
GGGTCAGTTCAGGCCTGGTTGGCTCCGGAGACGACGATCTTGCCGCGGAGGTGTCCACCCTGGCTGAGGGCGAGGGCCTGCGGGACCTGCTCGAAGGGGAACTTCCGGGCGATCTCGGTCTGGAAGGCGCCCCGGGCGGCAAGGTCGAGCACCGGGGGGAGGGTTTCGGTGGTGAGGGCCGTGGGATCGCCGGCGGCGACGATCGCACCCTGGGCCCCGGCGGCGAAGTCGACGATGGTGAGGATCCGGGATGCGGGCACGAGCCCGGCGACGCGGGCGATGAATTCCTGGCCTGCGGTGTCGAACGCGGCGTCGACGCCCTGGGGCGCAGCGGCCGTGATCTCGTCGACCATGGTCTCGCCGTAGGTCACCGGTGTTGCGCCCAGGGAGCGGAGGTAGACGCTCTTCCGATCTCGGGGCTGGCAGTGCCGATGACCCGATGGCCGCCGGCGACGAGGATCTGCACGACGGCGCTTCCCACGGCTCCGGCTGCACCGTTGACGACGACGGTGGACGCCGGCGACGGGGCCAGGAGTGACAGGCCGCGCTGCGAGGTTTCACCGGAGGTGGCCAGGGTGACCGCCTGCTCGGCCGTCAGGCCCTCAGGGATCACCGCGAGCCGGGCGGCGCCGGTGACGGCCTTCTCCGCGAAGGCTCCGCTGTCGGCAAAACCGACAACCCGGTCACCGACCGTGAAGCCCTTGACGCCGTCGCCGACCTCGAGCACCGTGCCGGCGATGTCCGTCCCCAGAACCGCCGGCAGCGGCAGCGGGAACATCTCGGCGAGGTAGCCGTTGCTGAACTTCCAGTCCAGCGGGTTGATGCCGATCGCTTCGACGGCAACCTTTACCTGCCCGGCGGCTGCGGTGGGCTCATCGGCCTCGCCGAGGACGATGGAGTCGGGGCCGTAGCTGTTGAGGAGATGCGCTTTCATGATGGGTCCTTTGGTCTGGAGTTCGTGCACGGGCTGCGGAAGAAGCCGCGGGTCTGGGTCTGCATCCTGCAAGGTGGCCGACCACTCATTTGAAGATATGTTGCCGACCCCGTTTTCTTTCATGCTGTTGGAACCAGAGACTGGGGCACATTATTCCGGCCGGACCTCAAGGGCCCATCGAGATCGCCGCAACATTACCCTTCGGCTGCCGAAAGGGGGCCCAGGCGAAGCGGACGGCCCGGGGTCACCGAGGCCGAATAGTCCGCGTGGCTCAGGGACGCTACGGCGCGCTTCCCGAGGGACCTGCTGTCTTGTCCACGAGGTAGTGAAGCACCTCGCCGGTCAGGGGACTCGTGCCGGCGATAAGTTCGGCCAGGTGGATTCCGACCTCGGTGCCCTCGATCCAGCGCGGGTCGTCGACCCCGGCGAGCTGCCGCGCCCGGGTACGGACCACGCCGAGAATCACCTCATGGATGCGCGGTCCACGCCCGGCCAGCTCAGCCGCGAGGGTGCGGGTGAGGGACTTCGTCGCCGCGGCGGTCAGCGCGACGCCGCCGGCGCCGGGGAAGGGAAGGTCGGCGCTGAGCCCGTTGAGCTGCACCAGCACCCCGCCGGCACTGATGTGTGGGACCAGGGCGCGATACAGGCGGAACACGGTGGTCTGGTTCGCCGCGAGCAGGGCGTCCCATTCGGCATCGGTCAGGGCCAGCAGGGGCTTGCGGCCCTGATTTCCCCACGACGCGACGCTCACGATGACGGCGTCGAACCCACCGTGTTCGGCGGCTAGGGCCGTTACCGCGTGGTCCAGGTCCTCCGCCAGGGCGTCAAGCACCGTGGTGTGAAGGCGCGGGGAGCGCAGCCGGGAGGCGAGCTCATCGAGACGGCTCCTGCTCCTGCCCGCGGCTACGACGGCCGCGCCGGCGTCGACGAGGGCGCGGACCACGCCTTCGCCGACACCGCCCGCACCTCCAACGACGAGCGCTGTCCTGCCGTTGAGGTCGGTATGCGGGTGGGCCCACGCGGGCCTGGTGAGGGTATTCATCGTTTTTCCTTTGCGGGTCGGAGAAGACGTCGGGAGGGTCATGCCCTCAGGGGAAAGTTGGCATTGAAGAGACCCTCCGGGTCGTAGGCGGCCTTCAGATCGCGGAGCCTGGCCAGGGATGCCGGTGGAAAGGCGTCGGCGAGCCGGCGCGGATCCTTGTCCATCTCGAAGCTCAGGTAAAGCCCGTCGAGGTGGGGATGAAGCCCTTCCCACTCCCGCCAGAGTTCTCCTCGGCGGGCAGGGTCGGCTCCGACGAAGATGGAGAAGTTCTGGTGCCGGTGCCCATAGGCGGTGGCACCGGCGTCGACGTCGTTGATCCTCCCGCCGACCGCGCGGATCTGCAGCGTGGCGGCGGTCCCGCTGGCGAGCATCCCGGAAAGCCGGGCGGTGATGGCGGCGTCGAGGTGAACGGCGAGCCCGCTTCGCGTCTGCAGCGACACCGCACCGGTATGCGGGGTGCGGGTAGAGGACACCACCGCGGCGTAGGGCACGGCCTGGGACCCGCCGCCGAGAACCGGTGCCAGCACCAGGAACGGCGTGAGGGCCCGTCGGGCGGCGTCCGCGTCCAGCCCCGCGTAGACGATGCTCGCCATGCCGGCGGTGGACCCGGCGAACAGGTAGAGGAACGCCGTGATCTCCAGGGGTGCCGCTTCGACGGTGTCGCCCCACCGCTGCAGGAACCCAACAGTGTCCGAGATGTCGTACTGGACGGTGGTGGAGATGACGCCGGGGACCCTGGAGGCAGTGAACTCGAACTCCGTCACGATGCCGAAATTCGCTCCCGCCCCCCGGATCGCCCAGAAAAGGTCCGGATTCTCGGCCGCGCTCGCTGTGAGCACCTTGCCCCCGGCGGTTACGACGGTGGCCGCGGTCATGGAATCAATGGCCAGCCCGTGCTTGCGTCCCATCAGGCCGATTCCGCCGGCCGTGGCGAGCCCGCCAACCCCGACATCGCCGGAGTCACCCGAGCTGATCGCCAGGCCGGCAGGGGAGAGGGCCTGCGCGACCTCACCCCACCGTGCGCCCGGACCGACGCGCACCCGCCCCGTGCCCGAATCGAGGACGTCGACCGTGTTCATCGCCGAGAGGTCAAGGACGATCCCGCCGTCATTGGTGGAGGCGCTGCTGATGCCGTGGCCGCCGCTTCGCACACTCAGGGGGAGGCCCGACGCCGTCGCATAGGACAGCGCGTCAACGACGGCTCCGGCCGTGCGCGGACGCAGCACGGCCGCCGGTGAACCCCGGTAGGAGTAGGTGTGCCGCAGCGGCCCGTACCCCGGGTCGGAGGGGAGAACCAGGCCTTCGCGGAGGGAGGCGGGCAGCGACGAGCGGGTGATGCCGCCGGCCATGCCGCGCAGCGGTGCTGAACTCATCCGAGGGCCGTGTCGGTCGATGCCGGCGTCGAACGCCGCTGCCGCACAGCCAGGACCAGCAGCCCGCCGAGAACGACGACGGCGGCTACCCCGAGGGCGGCACCGTACCCGGTGTCGACAGCGCCCGTTCCGGTTCCGCGAAGGGATCCGGTCACCGCGGCGGCGATGGCGCCGATGACGGTGAGCCCCACCGCGCCGCCCAGCTGCTGCGCGGTCTGGATCAGGCCGCTGACCGAGCCAGCCTCGCGGGGGCTGGCACCCGCAAGGGCCTGAGTGGTTGCCGAGGTGACCGCAATGCCGACCGCTGCACCGAAGGCCACGGTGGCCGCGACGAGAACGGCGGACGGCGCGCCGAGCGCGCTCACCAGAGCCAGGGTCGCGGTGGCCAAGCCGAGCAGTGCAAGCCCGATGAACAGGGAGGCCAGCGGGCCCCGCACGGCGACAAGCCGCGGAGTGACCAGCGCGGCCCCGATGGTGGCCAGGGACATGGGCAGCATCATCAGTCCGGCGCCGATCGGTGAAAAACCGAGGGATCCCTGAAGGATGAGTGAGAGCAACAGCATCGTCGGGTACAGGGCGACAGCGATGAGGACCATGCCGATGTTTCCGCCGGTCGAGGGCCAGCGCCTGAGCAGGTGCGCGGGTATCAACGGAGCCTGCTTTCCCCGTTCGGTGAGCCCGAAGGCAGTGAGCAGGACGGCGCCGCCGCCCAGCAGGCCGAGGGTGATGGGGGAGAGCCAGCCCTGCTCATTGCCGAGGGTCAGGCCGCCGATCAGCGCGGAGATTCCGAGGAAGGACAGCACGGCACCGGAAACGTCCAGGCGCTGCGCCGGTCCCCGCGGAATGGCGGGAATCAGCAGGGGAATGGCCACCAGCATCAGCACAATGAGGGGAACGTTCACCAGCAGCACCGCCCGCCAGCCCCAGGCCGCCGTGAAGCCTCCGCCCACCAGGACGCCCGCGGCACCACCGGAACTGGCGACCGCGCCCCACACGCCGATGGCGCGGCGTCGGGCCGCGGGGTCGGTGAAGAGCGTCGTCAGCAGCGACAACGCCGTGGGGGCAAGCCCGGCGGCTGCGGCGCCCTGCACGGCACGGGCGGCGATGAGGGTCTCCAGCGTCGGGGCAAGTCCACCGGCCAGGGCGGCCGCACCGAAGAGTCCTGCCGAGACGGAGAACATCCGGCGCCGGCCGATGACATCACCCAGCCGGCCGCCGAACAGCAGCAGGGCACCGAAGGTCAGCAGGTAGGCCGATACCACCCACACGGACAGCGATGCGGAGGCCCCGAGATCCCCGATCAGGCTGGGGAGCGCCAGGTTGACGCTGCTCGCGTTGAGTACCACCACGAACTGGGCTGCCGCCAGCAGGGCGAGCACCGCCCCTGCTCTCCGGCGGGGATGCTCGAGGGCGGGCGGCGGTGGGGCGGCTCGGTCGTTGAGGGTGGATTGTGGGCTGGACGGCATGAGTAGCCTTTCAGGAGTGCCCGCCTGGACCGCCCGCCTGGGGCGGTTCCGGCTGCCGGGTTCTAAGTTGCTGATTCGTCAGCAAGATAAGGAGACTCTAGCTGACGCGTCAGCAATCCAGCAAGTCCTTCCTGCTCTCGGCGGAAGCGGCGGGGCAGCGGGATCCAGACCCGGGTAGACTCCCTGATATGTCAGCAAACATGACCGAGCGTCAACTTCGGACGTGGGAGAACCTTCAGGAGGTTACCGAGCTGCTCCGGCGCGAGGTCGGCCGTGACCTGTGGAACGACGCGAAGCTCTCGGAGGCAGAGTTCACGGTGCTCGCCCATCTGTCGATGGCTGCGAAGGGCACTGCGCGGCCGTCCGAGTGCGCGCGCGCCATTGGCTGGGATTCAAGCCGCCTTGCCCACCAGCTCCGCCGGCTGGAGAAGCGCGGGCTGGTGGAAAAAGCGGCGAGCGAGGCCGCCGACGGCCGGGCCTCCCTGATCGCCCTCACGGACGAGGGGCGCACCGCCTACCGGCGCGCCCTCGGGCCGCATCTGCGGTCGGCACAGAAGTGGTTCGCCGACGCGCTCAGCGATGAGCAGGTGAACAACCTCGCCGACGCGCTTGAGACTCTGCTGCGGCATGGTTCACACCTCGCAGCGGCTCCTGCTCCGACGGCGGAACCGCGGGCCTGACGGCCTGCCGGTCGCGCGTGCTCGGTTTCAGCTAAGGCATGCGCCGGCCGCAACGATCCCCCCGTTCAGCCGCGGGTCAGCGGGGCGCGACGTTGTGGTTGAGCTGGAAAACGTTCCGCGGATCGACCTCGGTCTTGAGTGCGGTGAGGCGGTCGAAGACCTCCCCGCGGTAGACGGCGGCGTCGTCGGGGGAGCGGGTCCCCGGGTCGGGCGCGGCCGGTTCCTCGGCGCCCATGAAATTGACGTACCTACCGGGCGCAGCGTGCGGGGCGATGTCCCCGGAGAACCCCTTGACGAACCCGACGTTCCGCTCGTCGTCGCCGTCGTCGGTCCAGAATCCGTAGATGTTCAACCAGTAGGGCGATTGGCGGTCGGGGAACGGGGTGGCGCCGGCCAGCACCCGGGCCACCGCTCCGCCCATGTGGTGGATGTCGAACCCTGTGCCCTGCCAGGTCTGTTCGGCCGCCCGGCGGAGGAGGATCTCCTGGACTTCAGGGGAGAGATGCTTCAGCGCGGAGTTGCGCCAGTAGGCGCGCACGCCCTTTGGGAAGAGTTCGTCGACGGCGGACTGCCAGCCGGTCCAGGTGGCTGCCTCCACGTCTTCCATCTCCGGAGGCGCTGCGGCACGCAGGTCGGCAATGAGCGCTTCCCCGGCGGTCTGGTCCTCGCCGGCCCAGACGAACCCGACGATCATCAGCGGGTCGGTCCCCATCTCCCAATGCGGCGGCGGTGTGATGAAGGTCAGAATGCTGTTCAGGTCATCGGGCAGCGTTTGGGTCCAGGTGGCGTAGGCGGCCAGGGCCGTAACCCAGGTCCGCTGGGTATAGACGAGATTGCCGGCGTAGAGGGGCTGGGGGAGGCGGTGGGCCTTGAAGGTGAAGGCGGAGACGACGCCGAAGTTGCCGCCTCCGCCCCGCAGGCCCCAGAACAGCTCCGGATTCTGCTGTTCATCGGCCTCGACCACCTTCCCCGACGCGGTGACGACCCGCGCAGAGACCAGGTTGTCGATGCTCAGCCCGTAAGGCCGCGTCAGCCATCCCATGCCCCCGCCCAGGGCGAGCCCGCCCACGCCCGTCGCCGACACGACTCCCAGCGGAACCGCCAGTCCGTAGGGTTCGGTCGCGGCGTCCACCTGCGCGAGCGTCGCGCCGCCGCCGATCCGGACCAGGTTCCGGTCGGCGTCGACGTCCACTGCGGACAGGGCGCTGAGATCGAGCACGATCCCGCCGTCCACCGTGCCGTTACCGGCGACGCTGTGCCCACCGCCGCGGACGGCAAGCGGGATCCCGTGTTCGATGGAGCATCGGATGGCGGCGGCAATGTCGTCTTCGCCCGCAGCCCTGAGGACGGCGGCGGGACGTCGGTCGATCATGGCATTCCAGACGCGCCGGGCGTCGTCGTACTCCGGGTGGGCTTCGTCGATCACCTCCCCTGACGTTTCCGCGGTGAGGGCGAGGACGGCAGCCGCCGCGCCGTCATGACTGGGCATCAGGGGAGTGTGCATGATTCACCGACCGGCCGCGTCGGGGCTCCGTGTGAGTCCGCGGGGAAGCGCGGCGGGTTCATTATCTGACTAGCCACAGGTCAGGTCAACGGCTCGGAGGTTTGGTTACGGTGCGGGCTTCCGCCCGCTCGGACGGGAGCCGGCAGCCGTGCCCGACCTAGCGGAGGAGCAGGTCCCGGATGGCCTGAGCAACCTCGGCGGGGGTCTCCTCGGCCATGAAGTGTCCGGCCTGGGTGCTGAAGTGCTCAAGGTCCGGAGCCCACGCCTTCCACAGGGCCGCGGCGTCGAATCCGAGCGCGGAGCCCCAGTCCTGCTGGATGACGGTCACCGGCATCCGGAGCGTGTTCCCGAAGTCGAGATCCGCCTGGTCGTGGACGACGTCGATGCCGGCGGAGGCCCGGTAGTCGGCCACGATGGAGGGCACCGCGCTGGCGCTGGCGCGGAGGTAGGCCGACCGGACGTCCGCCGGGATGGCGCTGGAGTCCTTTGTCCACGCGTCCAGGAAGTGGGAGAAGAATGTGTCGGCGCTGTTCGAGATCATTTCCTCGGCGAGACCCGGGGGCTGGGCCATGAGGTAGAGGTGGAACCCGACCGCAGCGGACTGTCCGTGCAGCACGTTCCACATATCGAGGGTCGGCAGGACGTCAAGGCTGGCGAAGTGGGTGACGGCGTCGGGGTGGTCCATTGCGGTGCGGAAGCCGACGAGGGCTCCGCGGTCGTGCCCGGCGAGGGCGAACCTTTCGTGGCCCAGTTCGGCGGCCAGGGCGACGACGTCTTGACCCATCGTTCGTTTGGAATAGACGTCGGGGCCGGTCTCGGCGGGCTTGCCGCTGTCGCCGTAGCCCCGCAGGTCCGGGCAGATCACGGTGTGGTCCTGGGCCAGGTCCGCGGCGACGTGCCGCCACATCAGGTGGGTCTGGGGAAAACCGTGAAGCAGCACGACAGGGCTGCCCGAGCCGGCGACGGCGACGTTCAGCTGAACGTCGGCGGCCACCGTCACCTTCGAGTAGGTGAAGTTTTCAATCGTGGGGGTCATGGAGGAGTCCTTGGGTCGGGATCTGGGTGCAGCCCAAGGCTCGCACCGCCGACTCAACGGCTTCTCAACGACGTGCGGCGCCGGCGCGTGCGTCCGTCACACTTGATGGAGGCGTGTGGAAGGCGGTCCGGGCATGGGTGTGACGATCGGCGTTCTGGGGACGACGGCGGCCTGGGATGCGAACGGAGATCCGATCGTGTTGGGCGGCCCGCGGCAGCGCGCGCTGCTCGCCCGGCTCGCGGCAGCGCGCGGGCGCCCCGTCGCACTGGCGACGCTCGTCGAGGACCTCTGGGAGGACCCTCCGGCGAACGTCACCGGGGTGGTCCACACCTACATCGGCGCGCTGCGCCGGGCTCTCGAACCAGAGCGCCCCGCCCGGGGCAAGGCGCGGGTCGTCGTGTCGGCCGGTTCCGGGTACGCACTGCAGCTGGATTCCTGCGAGGTGGACTCCCTCCTGTTCGAAGAGGCCCTGAGACCGGCGGCCGGCGGTGCCGGACCCCCGCTGCCCGCCCTCGAGAAGGCGCTGTCCCGCTGGCGCGGCCCCGCGTACGCCGACTTCATCGATGAGCCGTGGACCTTCGCCGAACGCAAAAGGCTCGGGGAGCTCCGCCTCGGGGCGGTGGAGGCCCGTGCGGAGGAGCAGCTTCGGGCCGGTCAGGCCGTGCACGCCGTGACCGACCTCGATGTCTTCGTAGAGGAACACCCCTGGCGGGAGGAGGGATGGCGCCTTCTTGCGCTCGCCCTCTACCGGTCGGGCCGCCAGCACGAAGCCCTTGAGGCGCTGCGGCGGGCCCGGGCCCTGCTAAATGACAAGCTGGGCTTGTCCCCGCATTCGGTGCTCCGTGCACTCGAGCACGACATCCTGCATCAGTCGCCCGCGCTCGACCCGGAGCCGGTCCCCTCGGATGCACAGGAGCTGGTGTGGAACCGGACGCTGTCCGGCTACGGCCCGAACTCCGGGGTCGGCGCCAAGGGGCGGCTCCGCTCGACGGTTGAGCTGCTGCGCCATCTTGCGATCACCGGCGGCGGCGGGCTTGAGACCGCGCGCAGGCAGCGCCTGGCGGCGGTGGTGGCGGCCGACGGGCTGGCGGACGTGGATCTGACGGCGAGAGTGATCGGCGCCTACGACGTCCCTGCGCTGTGGACGGCGTCCGACGATCCCGTCCAGGCTGCTCACATCCTCGCCCTCACCGAGAAAACCCTCGCGGCGCTGCCCTCCGGAACGCACGGGACGCTCCGGGCGCGGCTGCTGACGACGATCGCCGTCGAATCCCGGGGACTGTCGGGAACACGGGGGCGGCAGGCGGCGCAGGAAGCGCAAGAGCTGGCCCGCGGCCGAAATGACCCGGCGCTGCTGGCATTTGCCCTGAACGGGACCTTTCTTCAGTCGTTCTCCCGATCGGGGCTGGCCCCCGAGCGCGCGCGCCTTGGTTCCGAAATCCTGGAGCTCGCCGGACAGCACGACCTGCCCACCTACGAGCTGCTGGGCCACCTCATCCGAATGCAGGCAAGCGCCGCACTGGCTGAGGTGGCCTCCGCCGATCACCACGCCGCGGAGGCCGACCGGCTGGCGGAGGAGTACGAATCGCCGCTGGTGGCGGTGTTCACCACCTGGTACCGCGCCCTGCGGATGGACCTGAGCGGCGGTGCGTCCACCGAGGTGGCGGCCGCCTACCGGGCGGCGGCGGGCCGACTGCGCGGCGCTGGCATGCCGGGGGTGGAGCGGGGCGCCCTGGCACTGTCCCTGCTGTGCCTGCGCCTTCGGCACGGGCGGCCCGCGCCCAGGGAGGAGGGGATCGACTGGGGCCCGTACCGGCCCTGGGCCGAACCCCTGGTCCTGCTGGCGAGGGGTTCGGGACAGGCAGCGCTCGCCGTCCTCCGCGGGGTTCCGGAGCCGGAGCCGACCCATCACCGGGAGACGCTCTGGTGCCTGATCGCCGAGGCGGCTCTTCAGCTCGGTGAGAAAGACACCATGGGCAGGGCGTACACGGAACTGCTTCCCGCCGCCGCCGAATACGCAGGTGCCGGAAGCGGGTTCTGCAACCTCGGACCCGTCTCCGGTTTCTTGTCACGGCTTGAGGACCGGCTGGGCGGCCGGCCGGAGTAGACGGACGAGAAATTCATCCCTGAATCCACCCCGCGGTGCGCCCTTGTCCCGTAGGGTGGCGCCCATGGAACTCCGTCTTGAGGTCGTCCAGGTGCCCGTCTCCGATGTGGACAGGGCCAAGGCCTTCTATATCGACGCCCTCGGCTTCGTGCTCGACCACGACGCCGAGCACATCCCCGGGATGCGGGTCGTCCAGCTCACTCCGCCGGGATCGTCCTGCTCCATTGTGATCGGTACCGGGATGACCAGCATGGCCCCCGGAAGCCTTGAGGGGCTCCAGCTCGTGGTGCCGGACATGGCTGCCGCGCGCTCCGAACTGGTAGGCCGCGGAGCCCCGATCAGCGAGCCGCAGGACCTTGGGGGATTCCTGTTCGCCTATTTCGCCGATCCGGACGGCAACCGATGGGTCCTCCAGGAGATTCCGCCGCGGGAATCAGCGGGTCCCGGGCAGTCTTGAGCCGAACCGCCGCGCGGATGACATAGATGCCGGTGTGGCTGCAGGCCCTGGGATGGGGAACCCTCGCCGGCGGGGCCCTCGTGCTGGGCTCCGCAATCGCCTGGCGGTGGACCGTGCCCGCCAAGCTCCTCTCCACGGTGATGGCTTTTGGCGCCGGGGTGCTGATCTCGGCGCTGGCCTTCGAGCTGGTCCAGGAAGCGGTGGAGGGCGGCGGGCTGCTGCCGACGGTGTTCGGTTTCCTCGCCGGGGCGCTGATCTTCGTCGGCTCGAACATCCTCCTGTCCCGGGCAGGCGCCAGGCACCGGAAACGGTCAGGGGCGATGCAGCCGACGGAAAAGGACGCGCCCGGCAGCGGAACGGCGATTGCCGTGGGCGCCCTGATCGACGGCGTTCCGGAATCCGTGGTGCTGGGTGTGGGTCTCGTCGCTTCCGGGACCGTCAGTCCGGCGATGCTCGCGGCGGTGTTCATTTCCAATGTCCCGGAAGGGCTCTCCAGCACGGCCGGCATGAAGCAGGCGGGCCGAAGCCCCGGATACGTCTTCGGAGTGTGGACAGGCATTGCCGTGTTGTGCGGGCTCGCCTCGCTGGCCGGATACGCATTGCTGCAGAACGCCCCGGCCGGGGTAATCGCCTTCATCACGGCCATCGCCGCGGGAGGCATCCTGGCGATGGTGGCGGACACCATGATTCCAGAGGCCTTCCAGGAACATCACAACCTCACGGGCCTCACGGCGGCGGTGGGGTTCCTCGTCTCCTTCACCATCCACGAGATGGGCGGCTGAGCGGACGGCGCGCAGGCGAACCGGCCGGCACTGCCGCAGGGTGCCTGCCGGTCGCATTCCCCGGACGGATACAGGAATGGAATTGACCAGCAGGACGGCGGTTGTTAGCTTTCGGATGACACCCTCCCGTTATCCGCAGGCGGCCCCACCGGACAAGGGAGCCGAGAATCAGCGCCGTTCGGCTATTTTACGTTGGAGCGGCCCTACTGCTGAATGGTCTTTCCCTGCTGGGAGTCGTGCCGGGCCGGAGTGCGGCGCTGATGAGCATTTTTGTCGGCGCACTGCAGTGTGTCCTTCCACTGTTTCTCCTGCTGCGGTTCGGCGGTGATCCCTCCGTCGTGCAGGCCGCCTTCCCTGTCTTCCTCTTCGGGTTCACCTACCTGTATGTCGGCATCGCGGCCCTGACCGGGATCTCCACCGAAGGGATCGGCTGGTTTTTCTTTTTGTGGCAGTATCGGCCGCTGGTCTTGGCGTCCTGTCATCGCTTGCGGGGGATCAGTCGTTCGCGGTGATCTGGGCGGCGTGGGCGGTCCTGTGGGCTTTGTTCTTCAGCATGTTCGCCCTGCGGGGATCCGATTGGACTGTCTTTTCGGGGTGGCTGGTGACCCTCTGGGCGCTGCCTATGACGTCCGTCCCGGCCGTGTTGCAGATGTACGGGCTGTGGGATCCCGGGCCCCGCGCCGCCGCCGGGCCATAAGCCCCGCACTGGCGACGCGTGTCCTGCAGGAACCGGATGTTGCGGTCATACGGGACCCACGGGGCTTTCAGGATTGGAAACCGTTCATACACGCTGCCCGGTTCTTCCGAGGTGAATAGGATTGGGCACAGGCTCCGTCCTCCTCGCCGTGCACCTCGGCTGGACGAGCGCGCTGCAGTGGCTGCCCTCGGCTTGGTCTGACTCTCTCAGTTCCGTGGAGCTGCCGTGACCAGGCGCGCCGAGTCGGTGCCTGGTGCCGCAAATCGGTCCACGGTGTCAAAGACGAACTGCTGCATGGCCGCAGCGGCGGCCGAGAGGCCGACATCGTTGCGTCGGGCCAGATTGACTGTCCGTGTCAGCGAGGGCTTCACCAAGCGAGCACTCCGTAGCCCGGGGCGGTCGATGACCACCATCGCTGGCACCACGGCCACGCCCAGCCCTCTTTCAACAAACCGCAGCACTGCGTCCATCTCGGCGCCTTCGACGGCGATCACTGGTTTGAGCCCGCTGGTGGAGAATGCTGCATCCGTGGCGACCCGTAGGTCGTAACTGCGATTGAAGGCCACTTGGGGGATGTTCGCCAGCTCTTTCAGTGTGAGCTCTTCCGGCATCGCCGATCCGGTGGCGGAGACGACCACAAGCTCTTCGGCGAGCAATGGGATCAATTCGGTGCCCGGAACCGTAGGGTCGACTCCGCGGGTGACTACCAGGGCCAGGTCCAGTGCACTTTCATTGAGGGCCTCCACGAGGAAACGCGAGCCGCCCTCCGTGATGTGGAGTTCCA
>NZ_CADCTE010000072.1 GCF_902805515.1 uncultured Arthrobacter sp.
ATGCTTCTCCAAAGGACAGCGGCCGTGGCGGCCGCACTCGCCGCCCTCGGCACCCTGGGCCTGGCACCGGCTCCCGCAGCGCCGCCGGCACCGAACGGCGTCGAGCTGGGCCAGCCACGGGCCGCCGCGCACGCCCATAACGACTACGAACACGACCGTCCGCTCTTCGACGCGCTCGAGCACGGCTTCACGAGCGTCGAGGCGGATATCTGGCTCGTCGACGGGGAGCTTCTGGTCGCCCACGACCGCGAGGATGTCCAGGCCGGGGTGACCCTCGAAAGCCTCTACCTGGACCCGCTCGATGCGCTGGTCACGGGACATGGAGGCAGCGTGTATCCGGGGTGGGGCGGCGGCTTCCAGCTGCTGATCGACATCAAGAGCGAGGCCGCCCCGACCTACGCCGCAATTGAAGAGGAGCTCGCCGAGCACCGCACGATGCTCACCCGCTACACGCACGGGAAGACCAAAACGGGGGCCGTGACCGCGGTAATCAGCGGCAACCGGCCGCTGTCCGTCATGAGCGGCGCCGACCAGCGCTTCGGCTTCTACGACGGACGCGCGGCGGATCTTGGCGGGGCCCTTCCCGCCGAACTCATGCCGCTGATCAGCAACAACTGGCAGCAGCTCTTCTCCTGGCGGGGTGTGGGTGAAATGCCTGCCGCGGAGCGGGAGAAGCTGACGGCCTACGTCGCGGCCGCCCATGCACAGGGTGCGCGGGTCCGCTTCTGGGCGACTCCGGACCTGCCAGGACCGGCACGCGAGGCGGTGTGGGCCGAACTGCTCGCGGCGGGCGTCGACCACATCAACACCGACGACCTGGCTGCCCTGGAACGGTTCCTCGCCGACAGGGGGTAGGCCGGTGCGCGGCGCCTTCTCCGACGGGGAGGCGCCGCGCAGCACCTTCCCACGACGCTGGTCGAATCGAGGCCGCACCCGGCCGGCCCCGCCGGTCGGACCGCGGTCCTCCTCCAAGACGCGGGCCGTGCGGCAAAGTAGTGCCATGGAGATTCTTCGATACGCCGCCTTCACGAGTGAGCCCACCGGCGGGAACCCTGCCGGCGTCGTGCTCGACGCCACCGGACTGGACGACAGCACCATGCAGCGGATCGCCGCGGACGTCGGATATTCGGAAACAGCGTTCGTCTGGCCCGGCGACGGGCGGAACTACACCCTTCGGTACTTCAGTCCCCTGGCGGAGGTGCCGTTCTGCGGCCACGCGACCATCGCCACGGCCGTTGCGCTGGCGGAGCGGATCGGACCGGGAGAGCTGACGTTCGGCACGCCCGTGGGCGACATCGCCATCTCGACGGCCGGCACGGCCCCCGGCTACCGGGCCACCCTCATCAGTGCACCAACGCGGAGCCGGGAAGCCTCCGCCGAGGAGACCGCCGGGGCCCTCGCCGCGCTCGGCTGGGCGGCCGAGGATCTCGATCCGGAGCTTCCGGCCCACGTAGCCTTCGCCGGCAACGAGCACCTGGTACTGGCGGCCCGCTCCCGTGCTCGCCTGGCGGATCTCGACTATGACTTCGAGGCCCTCAAGGAGCTGATGACGGAGAGGGGCTGGACGACGCTGCAGCTGATCTGGCGCGAGGACCCCGTCACCTTTCACTCCCGCAACCCCTTCCCCGTGGGTGGTGTAGTGGAGGATCCGGCCACCGGCGCCGCGGCGGCAGCGCTGGGCGGTTACCTGCGGGAGCTGGGACTCATCACCGCACCACAGCGGGTCACGATCCTCCAGGGCCAGGACATGAGACGGCCGAGCACCCTCGAGATCGAGGTCTCCCCTACCGATGCGCGCGTTTCGGTCAGCGGCATTGCGGTGCCGATTCCCGAGTAGGAGGCCGGGCGGCACCGGCGAGCCGTCGTCGGGCGCCTCCACCGAAGCCGCACCCCGCCGACGCCGCACCTCGCCGACGCCACACCCCACCACGGGCGCCGCCTCCTCCGCCGAAACTGCAGCACACCACGCCATCCCCCACTCAAAGCGTGGTTAGCTGCACACTCGACGGAGAAGGACGAGGCGCGAGGGCCCGCACACGCAACGCTCCCGCCGAAACTGCAGCACACCACGCTGTCCGCCACCCAAAGCGTGGTTATCTGCACACTCGACGAGACGAGGACGGCCGAAAGCGGGGTTAGCTGCACACTCGGCGGAGACGAAGCGCCGAGGTCCCGGCTGCCCCGGCCACGGACCCGACACACGAAGAGGCCCCCGCCACCCTGGTGGGTGGCGGGGGCCTCTTCGGAATCGCCCGGGGCCGGTGGCCTACTTCGAACCGTAGTTCGGGGCCTCCACCGTCATCTGGATGTCATGCGGATGGGACTCCTTGAGCCCGGCCGCCGTGATGCGGACGAACTTGCCCTTGGCCTTGAGCTCGGGGATGGTGCGCGCACCGGTGTAGAACATCGTCTGGCGCAGCCCGCCGACCAGCTGGTACGCCACCGAGGCCAGCGGCCCGCGGTAGGCAACCCGGCCCTCGACGCCCTCGGGGATGAGCTTGTCGTCCCCGCTGACATCGGCCTGGAAGTAGCGGTCCTTGGAGTAGGAGGTGTTCTTTCCGCGGGTCTGCATGGCGCCGAGCGAACCCATGCCGCGGTAGGTCTTGTACTGCTTGCCGTTCACGAAGACCAGCTCACCGGGGGCCTCGGCCGATCCGGCCAGGAGCGAGCCCAGCATGACCGTGTCGGCACCGGCCACCAGCGCCTTGCCGATGTCGCCCGAGTACTGCAGTCCGCCGTCGGCGATGAGGGGCACACCGGCGGGAATGGCGGCCTTGGCGGATTCGTAGATGGCGGTCACCTGCGGCACCCCGACGCCGGCGACGACGCGGGTGGTGCAGATCGAGCCGGGCCCGACGCCGACCTTGACGACGTCGGCACCGGCGTCGATCAGGGCCTGGGCGCCGGCACGGGTGGCCGCCTGGCCGGCGATGATGTCCACGTGCGCGAGGGCCTTGTCGGCCTTGAGCCGGGCGACCATCTCCAGGACCCCGGCGCTGTGGCCGTTGGCGGTGTCTACGAAGAGGGCGTCCACGCCGGCGTCCACGAGGGCCATGGCGCGCTCCCAGCCGTCGCCGAAGAAGCCGATGGCGGCACCGACCCGCAGGCGCCCGTCGTCGTCCTTGGTGGACAGCGGGTACTGCTCGGCCTTGGTGAAGTCCTTGACGGTGATGAGTCCGCGGAGGATCCCTTCGTCGTCGACGAGGGGAAGCTTCTCGATCTTGTTCGTGCCCAGCAGCGCGATGGCCTCGTCGCCGCTGATGCCGACGCGGCCGGTGATCAGCGGCATCTTGGTCATGACCTCGCGCACCAGGCGGTGCGGGTAGTCCTGCTCCGAGACGAAGCGGGTGTCGCGGTTGGTGACGATGCCGAGGAGGTGGCCGAAGTCGTCGACGACCGGAAGACCCGAGACGCGGTATTGCCCGCACAGCTCGTCGAGCTGGGCGAGGGTGGCGTCGGGGCCGATGGTCAGCGGGTTGGTGATCATGCCCGACTCGCTGCGCTTCACCCGGTCGACCTGCTCGGCCTGGTCGGCGATCGAGAGGTTGCGG